>NZ_AJTQ01000055.1 GCF_000262345.1 Streptomyces xiaopingdaonensis
ACCGGCTGGGGCCCACCGCGACCGCGGTGGGCGCCAGGGCACTTCGCGGCTCCGACCTGCGCGCCGTCGCCGCCGAACCCCTCCGGCGGCTCCACGCGCAGACCGAGGAGACCGTCACCCTCACCGCCCTCGTACCCGGCGGCCGCGCCTACATCGACCAGATCGTCAGCACCCACGAGGTGAAGATGACCGTCGAGCTCGGCAGACGGTTCCCGCTCCACGCGGGCAGCTCGGGCAAGTGCGTGCTGGCGTACCTGCCCGAGGACCGACGCGAGGAGGCACTCGCCGACGACCTGCCGGCGCTCACCGGCAGCACCCACACCGACCGCGCGGCCCTGCGCCGCGAGCTGACGACGATCAGGGACCTCGGCTACGCCACCTCCCAGGGCGAACGCCAGGCCGACGCAGGCTCGTTGGCCGCCCCGCTCTTCGGCCTCGACGGCGACGTGCGCGGCTCGGTCTCCGTCTGCGGCCCCCGCTCCCGCTTCACCCCCGACTTCATCGACGCCTGCGCCCCCCACGTCCTCCAAGCCGCACAGGACATCTCCACCGCGCTCGGCTGGACAGGACCCGGCAGGACGCCGAGCCCGGCCCCCGCCCACGCGACGACGGAAGGACCCCCATGACGGACCCCACCCCGCCCCGAACGGCCGACTCCACGGCCCTCGAAGGCATCAAGGTCCTCGACATCGCCACCCTCTTCGCCGGCCCCCTCGCCGCCACCCTGCTCGCCGACTACGGCGCCGACGTCACCAAGCTCGAACACCCCAAGGGCGACCCGGTCCGCAGCCACGGAGCGAGCAAGGACGGCGTCGGCCTGTGGTGGAAGATGCTCTCCCGCAACAAGAAGGCGATCACGCTCTACCTCGGCAGCCCGGAAGGGCAGGACGTCTTCCGCCGCATGGTCGCCGACGCGGACGTCGTCATCGAGAACTTCCGCCCCGGCACCCTGGAGCGCTGGGGGCTCGGCTACGAGGAACTCTCCGCGATCAACCCCGGCCTCGTGCTCGCCCGGGTCACCGGATTCGGGCAGCACGGCCCCTACGCGAGCCGCCCCGGCTTCGGCACCCTCGCCGAAGCGATGAGCGGATTCGCAGCGATCACGGGCGAGCCCGACGGACCACCGACCCTGCCGCCCTTCGGCCTCGCCGACGGCGTCTCCGCACTCACAACCGCGTTCGGGATCATGACCGCGCTCCGCGCCAGGGAACGCACAGGCCACGGCCAGGTACTCGACCTCGCCATCATCGAACCCCTGCTCACCGTGCTGGGACCGCAAGCCATCACCTACGACCAACTCGGCGAGCTCCAGCAGCGCACCGGCAACAGATCCGCGAACAACGCGCCCCGCAACACCTACCGCACCAAGGACGGCCGCTGGGTCGCCGTCTCCACGAGCGCCCAGTCCGTCGCCGAACGCGTCATGCACCTCGTGGGACACCCCGAGTACATCGACGAGCCGTGGTTCGCCTCCGGCGCCGAACGCGCCCGCCACGCCGACGAGTTGGACGCCGCGGTCGGCGCCTGGATCGCCCGGCGCAGCCGCGCCGAGGTCACCGCCGCGTTCGAGGAGGCACAGGCCGCCGTCGCACCCGTCTACGACGTCAGCGACATCTTCGAGGACCCCCAGTTCCGCGCGCTCGGCACCCTCACCACCGTCGACGACGAGGAACTGGGCCCCGTCACCTTCCAGAACGTGCCGTTCCGCCTCAGCGACACACCCGGAGAGGTCCGCTGGCCGGGCCCCCGCAAGGGCCGCGACACGGCCGAGGTGCTCGGCGCCTACGGCATCGACGCCGACGAACTCGCCCGACTCGCCCAGCGGGGCGTCGTATGAGCACCCCGTCCGCCCGCTCCTGGCTCTACGTCCCCGCCGTCCGGCCCGACCTCCTCCGCAAGGCGATGGAAGGCGCCGCCGACGCCGTCGTCCTCGACCTGGAGGACGCCGTACCGCACCAGCGCAAACAGGAAGCACGCGCCAACACCGTCGCAGCCGTGCGCCAAACCTGGCCCAAGCCGCTGTGGGTACGCATCAACCCGCCGCACCTGCCCGCAGGCGAAGAGGACATCGCCGCACTCGCCGGCACCCCGGTCCAAGGAGTCCGCGTACCCAAGAGCGAGAACCCCACCGAACTCCGCCGCCTCGCACACCGCCTCGACGTGCCCCTCCACCTCCTCCTGGAGACCGCGCTCGGCGTCGAGCGGGCCTACGAACTCGCCACCGCAGCACCGCAGGTGCGCCTCCTCTCCCTCGGCGAAGCCGACCTCGCCGCCGACCTGAGAGTCACCGACGACGCAGACGACGGCGGCACCCTCGACTGGGCACGCGGCCGCCTCGTCCACGCAGCGCGCGCCGCCCGGCTGCCGGGCCCGGTACAGAGCGTCTGGACCGCCGTACACGACATCGACGGGCTCACCACGAGCACCCGCCGCGCCCACAACCGCGGCTTCTACGGGCGCTCCGTCGTCCACCCGAGCCAAATCCCGCCCGTCCACCGGGTCTTCACACCCAGCGACGAAGAGATCGACGAAGCCCGGCGCCTCGTCGACTCCCTCCAGCGCGCCAGCGACCAGGGCAGCGGCGCCTGGCTCGACGCACACGGACGGCTCGTCGACCCCGCCGTCGTCGCCCGCGCCCACTGGCTCCTCGAACACGTCGCCTGACCACCGCGCTCGCGACCGCTCCACAGCAACCCCGACAGGCAGGCCACACATGACCTCAGCCCAGCACGCCCGCAACCCCCTGCTCGACGCGCTCCCCGCCGAACCCCGCCTCGTCGAACTCGGCCAGCCGCTCTTCACCGGCATGCCGTGCTCGCCGAACCACCCCGGCTTCCGCATGGTCCTCGCACGACGCCACGGCGACATGGTCCGCCCCGACGGCGGCTCCGCCGCCAACGAGACCATCGTCACCGGTGGCCACGTCGGCACCCACATCGACGCCCTCTCCCACGTCAGCCACGAAGGCAAGCTCCACGGCGGCGTCGACGCGGCCCAGGCCCAGACCGGCGGCGCCTTCTCCCACCACGGCGCGGAACAGACCCCCGCCATGGTCACCCGCGGCGTCCTCCTCGACGTCGCCGCCGCACACGGCACCGACACCCTGCCCGGCGGCTACGGCATCACCGCCGACGACCTCGACGCCGCCGCACGCCACGGCGGCGAGGAACCCCGCGCCGGAGACGTCGCACTCGTCCGCACCGGCTGGGCACGCAACTTCGACGACCCGACGACCTACCTCGGCAAGAAGACCGGCGTACCCGGCATCACCGAGGAAGCGGGGGAGTGGCTCGTTGCGCGCGGGGTGCGGGCCGTCGGCTCGGACACCACCGCGTGCGAGCAGATCCCGCCGGGCACCGGGCACAGCGTGCTGCCCGTACACCGGCTGCTCCTCGTCGACCACGGCGTCTACATCATGGAGCATCTGGCCCTCGAGGACCTCGCCGCCACCGACCAGCACGCCTTCGTCTTCGTCGTCGCGCCGCTGCGGATCGTCGGCGGCACCGGCTCACCCGTCCGGCCCGTCGCGGTGGTCGCCTGATGACCGGCCGCACACTCCACGACGACCCCACACCCGCCCGACTCCTCGCCCGGTTCGCCGCCCGTACCAGGGACGACGGACTCCCCACCGAGCTGCGCGAGAAAACCTCGGGGCACCTCCTCGACCTCCTCGGCAACAGCCTCGCCGCCCTGTCCCACCAACCGGCGGCAGCCGTAGCCGACTTGGCCCACGAATGGGGCGGCGCCCCGGTCGCCACCGTCATCGGCTCGACCACCCGCCTGCCCGCGCCCTCCGCCGCACTCGTCAACGGCACCCTCGCGCACAGCCTCGACTTCGACGACACCCACCTGCCGTCCGTCCTCCACCCCTCCGCCTCCGTCCTCCCCGCGGCGCTCGCCACCGCAGAGGCGGCCGAAGCGCCGGGGGCCGCGCTTCTCGCCGCCGCAGCCTGCGGAATCGAGACGACCTGCCGACTCGGCATGGCCCAGTACGACGAAGCCCTCGGCAACTCGGTCTTCTTCGACCGCGGTCTCCACGCCACCGCCATCTGCGGAACCATCGGCGCGGCCGTCGCCTCGGCGATGCTGCGCGGACTCGACGCCGACGGCATCTGCGCCGCGATCGGCATCGCGGCCAGCATGGGCTCCGGCATCATCGAGGCGAACCGCACCGGCGGCACCGTCAAGCGCGTCCACTGCGGCTGGGCCGCCCACGCCGGCGTCGTCGCCGCCGACATGGCGCGCGTCGGCCTCACGGGCCCGCCCACCGTCCTCGAAGGCCGCTTCGGCTTCTTCCGCGCCTTCTGCGGCGACCGCTTCGACACCGCGGCCGTCACCGCAGCCCTCACCGCGGACCTCGGCCAACGCTGGGAAACGGCACGCCTGTTCCTCAAGCCCTACCCCTGCAACCACTTCACGCACGCCGGCGTCGACGCCGCCATGCGACTGCGCCGACGCGGCGTCCACCCCGACCGCGTCCGCGCACTCACCCTCGGCGCACCCGCCCCCGTACTCCGCACCATCGCGGAACCCGCCGCCGAGAAAGCACACCCGCGCTCCGGCTACCACGCCGCCTTCAGCGGCCCCTACACCGTCGCGGCCGGACTCCTCGCACCCCCGGACGGCGCACCCGACGGCGGACTCGGCGTCTTCCACGCCGACTTCACCGACACCGCGGCCGCGGACCCCGCCCGCCTCGCGCTCGCGGCCCGCGTCACCTGCGTCGCCGACGAAGAATGCACCGCCGCCTTCCCGCACCAGTTCCCCGCCGTCCTCACCGCCGAACTCGACGACGGCACCACCGCGACCGAACGCGTCATGGTCAACCGCGGAAGCCCCCAGGACCCCCTGGAGGCACACGAACTCACCACCAAGTTCCTCGCCAACGCCCAGCACGCCGTCGCCCCCGAGGCGGCACGCGCGCTCACCGACGAGGTCTGGCGGATCGACGGCTCCCCGGACACCACGGGCCTCACCCGCGCGCTGTCCGCGGTGGCTCGCGGCACCTGACGTGCCACCGCACCCCCAACCGCACCGTGTGAGGTGAACCAGTGAGCTCCCCACGTACCCGCGTCAGGTGGCTGACCCTCGGACTGATCGTCTCCCTCATCGTCATCAACTACATCGACAGAGCCGCGGTCAGCTACGCAGTCGGGCCACTCACCGAAGCGTTCGACATCAGCAAGTCCCAGTACGGACTCATCAGCAGCGCCTTCTCCATCGGCTACATGGTCTTCGCGTTCGTCGCGGGCCCACTCGTCGACCGCTACGGCGCACGACGCATCCTGCTGCTCGGCGTCGCCGTCTGGTCCCTGGTCACCGCGCTCACCCCGGTGGCCGGCTCCTTCCTCGGCCTCTTCCTCGCCCGCGTCGTCCTCGGCGCCGGAGAGGGCCCCGGCTTCCCCGCCGCCACCCGGACGGTCAGCCGCTGGCTGCCCCAGCAGGAGCGCGGCACGGCACTGGCCATGGTCGGCGGCGTCGCCGTCGCCGGATCGCTGCTCATCGGCGGCCCCGTGGTCACCCAACTCATCGCCGGCTTCGGCTGGCGCGGCATGTTCTGGGTCCTCGCCCTCGTCGGCGTCGTGTGGTTCGCCGTCGCCTGGTTGCTCCTGAAGGACACCCCCGACGAGCACCCGGGGGTGTCGGCCGCCGAACGCGCCCACATCGCCGCGGGGCAGCGCGACGAGGAACGCACCTCCAAGGGCCGGGTGGAGTGGCGCCCCGTACTCGTCAACCGCAACATGTGGATCATCGGCATCGGCTACTTCGCCTGGGGCTTCATGTTCTGGGCCTTCATGTACTGGCTCCCCGAGTACCTCTCGACCGAGTACGGCCTCAGCATCACCGCCGTCGGACTCTTCAGCGTCGCCCCCTGGGCGGCCGGCGTGGTCGGGGCGCTGCTCGGCGGCGTCCTCACCGACCGCATCTTCCGACGCACCGGCAAGCCGCGCACCCGCCTCGTCATCATGGGCGTCGCGCTGCTGCTCTCCGGCGCCTCCCTGATACCGATCTTCACCGCCCCGTCGCTGACGGTGTCGCTCGTCTTCATCTCGGCCGGCGTCGGCATCGGCTTCGTCACCGGTGGCATCTGGTGGGTCGCGGCGATCGACGCGGCGCCGGCCCAACCCGGCCTCGCCGCAGGCTTCGCCGATGCGGCCTTCGCCGGCTCCGGCATCGTCGCGCCCTCGGCGATGGGCTTCCTCGTCACCACCACGGGCAGCTTCTCCAGCGGCTTCGTCCTCATGACGGTCCTCGCCGTCGTCGGCGGCGGAGCCCTGCTGATCTTCCCCAAGCGCGACGAACCCCGCCCCACCCTCGACGACACGGGCGCCCTCGCCGACACCCGGTGACAGTCCGCCGACTCCACGGCCGTCCGCCGCGCATGGCCGGGCGCGAACCGCTCCGCATCGCACCGCAGTTGGCCCTCCCGCTTTGCCTGCCCTCGTCGCCCGAGGGCAGGCAAAGCGCCTCCGGACACGGCCTCCCACTCCCGCCCTCCACGGCGCCGCGCGTGTGTGCGGACGAGCCCGAACAGGCCGCGAGGTGCGGGCGGAGAGCGCCATACCTCGGCCGGACCGCGACGATCCGCGCATGAACCGCTTACTCAGCCGAGCAGGACATCGGCGGTCTGCCGGGTGGTCTGCTCGGCGACACGTGAACTTGCGCTGCGTACGAGGCGTACGCGTCCAGCCCGGTGGCCGAGGCCCAGCCGCGTCCCCGCGTCCACGTCGAGCGCGCCCCGACCTTCGTGACGGCGGCGCGAGTCGCGTGGTCCCGAGACCGACGCGGGCGTCCTCGGCCGCGGGTCCTCCGGCGCGAACTGCTGCGAGGCACCCTGGAATTCGGCCAGTCGGACCGCGGCCCGAGGCAAGTCGCCCAACGCCTCGACCGTCGCGGGAGAGCGACGCGGAGGCCGGACGCAACCACCGCGCGGCCTTCAAGCCGGCGCGGTCCCGCAGTCCTCTCGGTCCTCGAAGGCTGGCATCATCGAGGGATGCCAGAACGTATGGTCGCGGCCTGCGACGGAGCCGCCAAGATCAACCCCGGACCCGCGGCCTGGGCCTGGGTGCTCGCCGACCCCGCGGGCACCCCGCAGCGCTGGGAAGCCGGCCCGCTCGGCCGCACGACGAACAACGTCGCCGAACTCACCGCCCTCGCCGAGCTGTTGGAAGCCACCGACCCGGACGTGCCGCTGGAGATCCGCATGGACTCCCAGTACGCGATGAACGCGGTCACCAAGTGGATCGCCGGGTGGAAACGGAACGGCTGGCAGACCGCGTCGAAGAAACCCGTCGCCAACAAGGACCTGGTCGTCCGCATCGACGCTCTGCTCGACGGCCGCGACGTCGTCTTCCAACACGTCCTCGCCCACCAGGTGAACGGCGACCCGCTCAACGCCATCGCCGACGCCGCCGCCAGCACCGCCGCCAACGACCAGACCCCCGCCGGCACCGCGCACGGCACCACCACCGTCCCGCAGCCCACCCCCGCGACCGAGGACAAGCCGGCCCGCCCCGTCAAGACCCGGCCGAACCGGACGTCCGGCTCCGGCAGGACACCGGTGCTCAAGGCCAAGTTCCCCGGTCGCTGCGGCCACTGCAACACCCGCTACGAGCCGGGCGAGAAGATCACCAGGATCGCCACCGGTTGGGGCCACCACTCCTGCCGCGACACCGCGCCGACCTCCTAGCGAGCCGACGGACGGCGGGCCGCACGCACAACCCGCCGCGCCTCGCCCACCGAGCCGACGAGCTGCGCGAAGGCGCCACTCATCCCTGCGTGTGCGGCCGACCGGCCACGCACGCAGGGGTTTTCGCTCCACGGAGGGCCGGGCGACTCGTCACCCGTGCCGGCCGAGCGATGGCCCCGGGCTCGGCGACGTCCCGAGTGGATCCGCGCCGCCCGCACGGCCGGAACGCCGGTGACGAAGACCGACAACCGCCCTTCCGCCGCGGCGACTTGGAGAACCGCCCGCACGGGCCGTCAGGTATTGAACGCAAACCGGGCTGTCTCGGACGGCCCTCACGTTGCTTCCGTTGACAAGTTCATGAAGCCGTCCCACTCTTTACCGAGAGCGCTCTCAACCCCCTTGAGATGCCCGGCCGTCGACCGGTGCACCCGAGGTTTGCCCAGCACGCCCGTATGCCGCCCGGGCCGGGTCGGCACGCGGACGCAACCCCCCACGCCTCCGAGGAGGAACATTGACCTCCGGACACGCCCGACGGCGCAGCCGCGTCGTTCCGATCTACCTGCTGACCGCCCTCGCGCTCGTCGTGACCGCGATGTACGTGTTCAGCAACCAGTCGAACGCCACCACGGCCGACGCCTCCGGCGGCGCCGCGACCAAGGCCGTCCAGGCCGGCGACCCGCCGCCGGAGGACTTCTGGGGCGACGTCGACGACATCCCGCCCGCCGAGAACGCGCTCACCGTCAAGATCGCCAACCAGACCAACGGTCAGTACCCCGACGACGAGGTCTACTGGAGCTTCGAAGGCGAGACGCACTCCATCGCCGAACAGCCCTACATCGACCTGCCGGCCATCGAGGCGGGCCGGATCGACATCCACGTCGGTTCCCCCGACAGCGAGTACACCGACTTCGTCGAGTTCACCGTCAAGGACGGCATCTTCTACGGCAACCTCACCCGCGTCGACGGCTACGTCCTGCCGCTGGCGATGCGCCTGCACTCGGAGGACGGCGAGAACCAGCAGGTCGGCGAGGACTACGAACTCTTCAAGCAGTCGCGTGAGGACACCTTCCAGCAGTTCTCCGACGCGGTGCCCGAAGAGTTCAAGGGCCTCGTCGACGGCGACAAGAAGATCGAGGCACCGCGCAGCGGCGCGGACTTCGCCCCCGGCGGCCAGCACGAGAACTACTTCGACGAGTACGCGCAGTCCGTCGGAGTCGACGCCGCCACGCAGGAGATCTTCGCCTGCTCCGGACCGCTGAGCGAGGACCCGTCCGGCTGCGCCGGCCTCAACCGGCACGTCGCCGACCTGCCGGAGGACCAGCAGGCCGACCCGGAGAACTTCTACAAGGAGGCACCGGCGAACTACTACGCCCAGTTCTGGCACGACCACTCGATCGACAACCGTTCCTACGGATTCCCGTACGACGACGCGGAAGGCCAGGACACGCTCATCACCTCCGACAACCCGGAGTACCTGGTCGTCGCCGTCGGCTACTGAGCCGTCCGGACAGACACCGAACGCGGCGGGCTCCCCGTACCGGGGGAGCCCGCCGTCGTCCGCCGGCCGACGAGGAACCCGGGAACGGGCTCGCTCGCGGCCGGCGACGTCGCACCCGGAAGCCGCAAAAATCGGGCCGTGCCCGCTGGTTCGTACACCGCTCCCGTCCGCGGACGTCCGGTGCCCGACGCGGACCGTGCACGGCGAAGGCGCCCGAGCCCCGGACGTCACCCGAAGGCGCCGTCGCGAAATGCCGCATTCCGCGCCGCTCCGACTGCCTGACGGCTCCCTCCCCGCCCCGCGCCGCACACTGTGAGGCGTCGGGATCGTACGAAAGGGAGGTGCTGGCGTATGAGGGCGGTCGTCTACCAGGACGCCGGAACGGTCGGCGTCGAGGAAGTCGCGGACGCGGTCGTCGAGGAGCCGACCGACGTCGTGGTGCGAGTGACGTCGAGCGCGATGTGCGGCACGGACCTCCACATGTACGACGGCCGCATGGGCGCCACCGCCGGACTGGTACTCGGCCACGAACCGTTGGGCATCGTGGAGGACGTCGGCCCCGGGGTGCAGATGGTCGAACGGGGCGATCGAGTCGTGGTACCCACCCATCTGTACTGCGGGGTGTGCGTCAACTGCGCCCGCGGCTGCTCGGCGGCCTGCCTACGGGTCCGGCCGAACGGCTTCGGCGCGGCCTACGGCTACCCGGGGATGGGTCCCTACCGCGGAGCACTGGCGGAGCTGCTGAGAGTCCCGAACGCCGACGCCAACTGCATTCCGCTGCCCGGGCAGCCCGGTGACCGCTGGGAGGACGACTTCGTACTGCTCGCCGACGCGTTCGTCACCGGCTGGCACGCCACCGAACTCGCCGAGGTGACCGCGGGCAGCACGGTGGCCGTCTTCGGCGCCGGCGCGGTCGGGCTGCTCGCCGCGTACAGCGCGCAGTTGAGGGGAGCCCGCGAGGTGTACGTCGTCGACGCGGTGTCCGACCGCCTGGACAAAGCCGGCGACCTCGGCGCCGTCCCGATCGACTACCGGGACGGCGACCCGGTCGACCAGATCCGGCAGCGGCGCCATCAGGCAGGGCTCCCGATCGGTGAGGAGGCGATGGACGGGGTGCAGAAGGGCATCGACGCGGTCGGTTTCCAGGCCCGCGACCGAGACCGTCCCGACACCGAGAACCCGACCCAGGTGCTCAGCGACCTCGCCCGGCTGGTGAACCCCACCGGAAACATCGGCGTCGCCGGCGTCTACGCCGAGTCCGACCCGCACCCGGCACCCGGCGGGAGCGGCGACGGCCGGCTCACCGTGCCGTGGGCCACGTTCTTCTCCAAAGGCCTCTCGGTACGGTTCGGCCGCACCCACGACCGCCGCTACACCACCCGACTCCGCGACCTCGTGGTCGCAGGCCGGGCCCGACCCGGACGCGTGGTCACCCACCACGGCGGCCTAGAGCAAGCACCGTCCCTCTACCGGTCTTTCGACCAGCGAACGGACGGCGTGATCAAATCCGTCCTCCAGCCGTGACGTCCCACGAGCCACGGGCGCGTCACGGCGTCGGCCCCGGCACCGTGAGGGAAGCAGGGACTGCGAACTCTGATCCGGACTGCGCCCATTGGCCCGGCCAAGTCACGGTTCCTGCTTGGCGCTTGTTGCTCGAAGCATACGGCGGGAAGAGGGAAAGCGGCGGCCGAGCCCCGGGAGCATGCCGTGCGTCCATGACCGGTGCCGGTCCGACCAACCGTTACCCCTGCCCTGATATGGGAACCCGACGTCCAGCCAGCCCGTGCACGAGGAGAGGAGGCACACATGCCCGGACGACAGGACATGCCGTCGACCTTGGAGCGGTCGCCCAAGGGAGCGCAGCGCACGTGGCTCAAGGCGCACGACTCGGCCATCAAGGAGTACGGCCAGGGCCGGCGAGCGCAGCAGGTTGCCTACGGTGCGCTGAAGCACGAGTACGAAAAGGTCGGTGATCACTGGGAGCGCAAGGAGGGCGGTCGCAAGGGACCGTCGGACCCCCGGTCGGCACGTCCCCGGCAGCAGGGTGGCCGCAGCGGCGAGGGCGTCGACGAGAGCGCCTCGAAGGAGCACCTCTACAGCGTCGCGCGACGACTGGGCGTCGAAGGACGCGCGGGCATGAACAAGTCCGAGCTGCTCAAAGCGATCCGCAAGGCGAACCGTTCCGAGACGAGGGAAGCAAGAGCACGCTGACCTGGACCGGACAAATCACCTCGGCTCAAGGAGACGCACTCGATTCCGGACGCGAGCGAGCAGCTCTCGGCGCCCCACGGCCCTCCGGCCGCCGGAACTGGGAGCACCGACTCCTCCGGCGGCGCGTGCGTCCCTTACAGCCGCACGGACGCCGCCACCGGCAGATGATCGCTGTCGGTCGCCCGAAGGTTCCAGGCCGAGCAGGGTCGCATGCCCCGCACGAGGATGTGGTCGATCCGGGCCAGCGGGAAGGATGCCGGCCAGCTCAGCCCGAACCCGGCTCCCGCCACCTCCTGTGCCGAGCGCATCGGCGAGGTGAGCGCGGACAGGGCGCCGTCGTCCGTGGTGCCGTTGAGGTCCCCCAGAAGGAGAGTGCGGGGCAGCGGCTCCGCGCGCAGGGCCGCGGCGAGTCGTGCCGCGGCGCGGTCCCGGCCGTCCGTACCGAGGCCCGTCAGGGAGCTGAACCGGACGGACAGGAGATGGGCGACGTAGACGGCGACCGGCCCCTCGGGGGTACGGACGGTGGCACGCATGGCGCGCGGCCAAGGCGCGACGTCCAAGGTGCGGGCATCGGCCAGCGGGTGGCGACTCCAAAGGCCGACCGTGCCCTGCACCGAGTGATACGGGTAGTCGTCGCGTAGCACCGCGCGGTAGACGGAGGCGTCGTCACCCAGCTCCTCGAGGGCCACCACGTCGGCGTCGGAGGCGGCCAACGCCCGTGCGGTGCGGGACGGGCGCGGATTCTGCTCGTTGACGTTGTGCGTCACCACGGTCAGGTCGCCGCCGTCCGTACGCTTGTCCGCGAGCGTTCCGCCGAAGAGCGCGCCCCATACGACGGCGGGCAGCAGCACGGCCACGGCGAGCGTCGCGGAACGCCGGATCGCCGCGCACACGAGGAGCAGCGGTACGACCAGGCCCGTCCACGGCAGGAAGGACTCGGTGAGACTGCCGAGGCCGCCGAGCCAGTCCGGGATCTGGGCGTGGCCCAGCAGCACGAGCGTGGCCAGCGGCGCGAGGAGGGCGGTGGCCCGCCCCTGGCGCCAGACGCCCGGGTGTCGGCGAGGCCGTCGGAGACGAACGGTTTCCGGCTGGGGAGACACGGTGTCGGGGAGATTTGCCAAGGCCGCCTCACCGGCTTCCGGAAGAGGTGGCGGCTGCCGTCGCGGGATCGGTCGCAGCCACCTGGCCCCGTACTTCCTCCACCAGTGCGCGGCTGGTGTCGAAGGCGGCTTTCAGCCCCTCTTGCGGGCTGGTCTCCGTGCGTTGGTGCAGAACGACACCAAGGGCGAGATGCTTCTCCCCGCGTCGGTCCGGCACGGTGACCGCCCACATCAGCGCACCTCCGGCAGGCGTACTGGAGCCGGTCTTGATCCCGATCACGCCCGGTGTGGCCAGGAGGTCGTTGGTGTTGACGAGCGCGCCGGAAGCCGCGGCGGAGGTCGTGTCCGGTTGCGAGACGATGGACCTGAAGACCTTGTCACGCATGACCTGCCGCGCCAGTTTCAACTGGTCGGCCGCCGTGCTCGTGGTGGTGGACTCGGCGCCACTGGCTCCCGTGTAGGTGGTGCGGTCCATGCCCAGGTCGTCGGCGACACGGTTCATCCTGGCGACGAACGCCTCCTGCGACCCCGCATCCCAACGGGCGAGCAGCCGCGCGATGTTGTTGCCCGAGGGGATGAGCATCAGCTCCAGCAACCGCCGTTGGCTCAGCTGCTGTCCTCGCCTGATCTCGACGGTGGATTCCGCGCCGGAGAACGACTCGTCCGCCGCCCGTTGGTCGACGGTGATCGCAGGGCCGGCCTCGCTGCCGTGCAGCGGATGGTTGCGCAGGATCACATATGCCGTCATCACTTTGGTGACACTGGCGATCGGCACCGGTCGTCCGGGCCCGTGGGCGCCCAGGTCACCGCGCTCACCGAACCCTTCGACCAGCACGGCCGCCTGGCCCTCACCCGGCCACGGCAGCGCCGCGTCGCTCTTCGCCTCGTCGAACAGCCCTCCGGCGTCCGACGCTTCGTTCCCGGCGCCGATGTGGAGCACGCCCCCGAGAAGTACCAGGGTGAGCAGGGCGGTCGCGGCGACGAGAAGCGCCGGGCGGTGCCGCAGGCGGTGTAGCCGCTCGGCCGTCGGCCCCGAGGCGTGCGGGCTGTCGTCTTCACCGGATTCGGGCGTCGGGCGCATGGGAGCACCTCCAAGGGGGCACGGTGCGCGGCGTTCGCGCATCGCGGCCACTCTCGGCTGGGCGCATGTCCACACGGCCGTGACCGCGTCGCCGCTCCAGCTCGACCGGGCATCCGTTCCGTAACAACGTCAAAGCGCTGGTGCCGCGCGGATGTGCCACTGAGGTGTCAGCCGTCGGCCGGCAGTCGCACGGTGGCGACGGCCCCGCCGTCGGACGCGTTGGCGAAGGAAAGCGACGCCCCGATCACCTCGGCCTGGCCGAGCGCGATGGTGAGTCCCAGCCCGTGGCCCCGGCCGCGTTCCGGCGTCCCGGTGCGAAATCGCTGGGGCCCCTCGCTGAGCAGCTCGGACGGGAAGCCGGGGCCGTGGTCGCGCACGCTCACCGTGGTGCCCGCAACCGTGACCTCGACGGGCTCGCGACCGTGGCGATGGGCATTGACGACCAGGTTGGTGACGATCCGGTCGAGACGGCGCGGGTCGGTCTCGGTGCACAGGGCATCGGCAGCGGTGAACCGCGTGCGCTGCCCGGTACGGGCCAGCGACTCCGAGACCGCCTCGGCCAGCGGCACCCGTCTCGATTCGGCCCGCTCGGCGCCCGCGTCGAGCCGGGAGACCTCCAACAGGTCCTCGACAAGGGTCCGCAGTACCCGCACCCGGTCCCGAACCAGGTCGGTGGCCTCACCCTCGGGGAGCAACTCACTCGCGGTGACCAGACCCATCAGCGGGGTCCGCAGTTCGTGGGCGACGTCCGCGGTGAAGCGCTGCTCGGTCAGCAGCCGCTGGTGCAGGCTGTCGGCCATCGAGTCGACGGTGGTCGAAATGGCCGTGATCTCGTCGTCGCCGCGGCTGCCTCCGGTCCTCGCGGTCAGGTCACCGGATTCGATCCGGCGGGCGGTGCGCGCCACCTTCTGCAGCCGGCGGTGCGGCAGTTCAGCGACGAGCACCGACAGCGGAACGACGACGGCGAGAGCGAGAAGGGAGTACTTCCACATGTGCCGGTCCAGGGCGCGGCGGGTGAGCAGATCGGCCGTCATGTCGATCTTCACGGCGGCGGGCTCACCGCGATACGTGCGCGCCGCCCACATCGACGGATGGTCCCCGGGGCCCGGCTTCTCGTACCAGGTGACGTTGGTCTGGCCGTGGCCCTGCTGATCGCGGAGTCGGCGCAGCAACTCGTCGGGAAGGGCGCCGGACGACAACCGGAGCTCGGGGGGCGGAACACCGTCCCGCTCGTAGTTGTCCACGCTGCGGTTCAGCGCCGCGACGGCTTCCGCACCACCGTCGTTCATCGACCGGGCCAGAGTACTGGAGTGCACCAGACTTCCGACGGTCAGCGCAACGGCACAGCAGCAGACGGTGACGAGCAGACACGTCTTCCAGCGCAGCGAACGCCAGTTGAGCAGACCGCGCACGTCAGCGCCGCAACTTGTAGCCGAACCCGCGTACGGTCTCGATGCGGTCGCTTCCGATCTTCTTCCGCAGCCGCTGCACACACAGGTCGACCACCCGGCTGTCGCCATCCCACCCGTAGTCCCACACGTTGCGCAGCAACGTCTGCCGGTCGAGCACGGTGCCGGGATTCGCAGCGAACTCCAGCAGGAGCCGCAGTTCGGTCGGAGCCAGCGCGAGGGGCCTGCCGGCCAGTGATACCTCGAGTCCCGCGGTGTCGATGGTCATTTCGCCGAAAACGAGCAGTGCGCGCTCGTCAGGACGGTACCGTTCCGGCCGCACCTCGTCGGCGGGAGGCAGGACGGCGGCAGGCGTGTAGACGGCCCGCCGCAGCAGCGAGCGGATACGGGCCACCAGAACCGCGGTGTCGACGGGCTTGGCCACGTAGTCGTCGGCGCCCGCCTCCAGACCGGAGATCACATCCACGGCGTCGCCGCGCGCGGACATCATCAGAACCGGGTCCGTGCTGGTCTCCCTGACGCGGCGGCACAGCCCGATCCCGTCGAGGCCGGGCAGCATCACGTCCAGCAGCAGCAGATCGTGGCGGCCTTTCCGGAACAGCTCAAGCCCGGTCAGGCCGTCACCGGCGGACGTGACCTGGTAGCCGTAACGCTCCAGCGCGATCGTGACGGACCTGCGGATGACCTCGTCGTCCTCGACCAGCAGGATCGCCACAGGCGCCGGGGCATCCCCGTGAGTCACTCGACCCGACCTTTCTCCCTGCACTTACCGCGGAATCTCCGCGCGGTGTTCGTCTCGTCCTGCGCGCATCCTGCCTTCCACACGTTGCCACCGGGTATCGAGCACGACTTGGCCGTGTATCAACCAGTCATCGGCTCGAGCCGGGAGCCCCGATGCGGTCGCCCTGGTTCCGGCGGTGCAGTGCGGGGCCCGTGTGCGCTTCACGGGCAGCTCGCCACGTAAGGACGCCCGCGCCGACTGCGCCGAATGCCGCGCGTCCGCCAATGACCGCTCACATACCATCACCGATGCAGACCCCGAGAAGTCGGTCGAGCTACGGAGGATCAACGGCCGCGTCGAAGTCAGGCGCCCCTGCTTGATGGTCCGGCCTCCACTGCCAGCGCGTTCGACTGGGCATGAGCGCCGCGGTGACCAGCAGGATGGCCGTGGCCACCCCGAGTGCCACGGTGAAGCCGTAGATCGTCGTGTTCTCCTGGGCGCTCACGGGAGACGGGTGGGTGGCGAAGTACCAGGTCGTGGCGGTCGCGGCAATGGTGTTGAGTAGGGCGGTGCCCAGCGAACCGCCGATCTGCTGGGCGGCGTTGACAGTGGCCGAGGCAGCACCAGCGTCTGCGGACGGTACTCCGGAAGTGGCGGTACTCATCGCTGGCATCATGACCCTGCCCAAAACCGAGGCCGAGCAAGAGCTGGGCGGGCAGTAGGTGGGTGAGAATCACCTGCGGAGTGTCGGCCTCGAGTTGAGTCAGCAGTCCCATTCCCGCAGTGGCGACTGCCCTGTCTCGCTGAAGGTGAGCCAGCCCCGCTCGATCCGAGGCATCTGCCCGTCTCCTGGCCCGGTTCGGGTTGAGTGAGACACCGCGTGGCAGCTGTCTCACTCAACCTGAACCACCGCAGGTCATGACCTCACACTGTTCATCCTCGGTGAGACAGGACAGCGACGAGCAAAGCGCTCCCCATCACGGCACGAGGCAGCAGGCGGCTGGATAGCGGCCTGGAACCGATGACGATGCTCGCTGTCAACGCAGAAACACGAGCCCCGGCCAGCACCGGCGAATAGACCAGCACGATTTGCAGGTAGTAGGTGATGAACAAGAATAAGCCGAATATAGCCAATTGGGGCAGGGAAGCGTGGAAAGGACTTGAAGTAGAGGTAGGGAGATATTGGCGAGCTGCCTTTCCGGCGGAATCGGTTAGTTGGCAGTGAGCAGCGAGTGCCAATAATTATGACAGCAACTCTACGTTTATAGGGGAGAGTTGGGCATTACGGTGTCCTGTTTTTGTGTTGTTGTGATTACGTGGTGTCTGCATTTTATTGTTTGGAAACAGGAGTTCTTTGAGGAGGAGTTGATTTAGAGTTGTCAACTGCTCGGTGTGGTAGTTGTGTTGGCGGATGAAGGGATGGAAGAAGTGGATGAGAAGGATTTGAAGCGTGTTTGGGTTGAGAGCCAGGAAGTTGTGTATGTAGCGGTTCGTCAACTAGTCGACGGAGTCGACTAGTTGGTGCAACGGAGTTGCACGGATGCGGCGGAGCCGCATGGGCCGCGCGGAGCGCGGCGGTGTCTTCCGGCGCGTAGCGCCGGCGCGTCGTGCCCGCGGAGCGCGGCCGCGCGC
>NZ_AJTQ01000056.1 GCF_000262345.1 Streptomyces xiaopingdaonensis
CCCATTCCCCCACCAGCCACCACACACCCAAAAAAGGCACGCAGAAAACCCGCAAAGAAACGAGAAAACCAACCAGAAGAGACCGCCACCAGACGGCAGAAGAGCCACCCACACGAAACACAAAGCCTCCGGGGCAGCTCGGAGAACACTACGGACCGCCCCCACCACTGTCAAGCGAGAGGGAAGGGGCTCAGTCGAGGTCGGTGAGGCGTCCGCCCGCGTCCGGTTGTGCGTGCTCGACGCGGCGGAGGAGGCGGGTGAGGAGGTCGCCGAGTTGTACGCGTTCGTCTCCCGAGAGGTCCTGGAGGAGCTCCTCCTCGAAGACCGAGGCGCGGCGCATCACCTGGAGCCACTTCTCCCGGCCCGTGTCGGTGAGGCCGATGATCACGCGGACTCGGTTGTCCGGGTCGCGCTCGCGCGTGACGAGGCCCTGAGCCAGCATGCGGTCGATCCGGTGGGTCATGGCGGCGGGGGTGAGGCCGAGACGTCTGGCGATACTCCCCGGCCACAGTTGGTACGGCTCGCCGACCATGACGAGTTCCTTGAGGACCTCCCACTCTGCGCTTCCCAGGTCGAGGGTGGCGAGTTGGCGGCCGTAGGCGACGTTCATCCTGCGGTCCAGCCGGCTGAGGGCGTTCACCACCTTCTCGACTCTCGGGTCGAGGTCGCGGTACTCGCGCTGGTAGATGGCGATCTGCTCATCGAGGCTCGGCTGCTGCTCGGACATGGGGCGGAGTATCCCACGGCTACGCGTTCGCATTGAAGGCTTGCCCTGTGTACTCTTCAACATTGAAATTTAGCTTCGAACTCCAGCGGCCCCCGCCGTTTCCACTGCGGGGGCCGCAGTCGGGTGTGGGTCCGTACGGCTCCGGGCCCGATGACCGGTAGGACCGACCACTATGTTCCTGGGTAGGTGAGTGTGACCACGGCGATGGGTGCGCAGCTGCGCCGCATCCAACTCGGCAACGCCCTCGCGGCGTTCGGCAACGGCTTCACGATGCCGTTTCTCTTCGTGTACGCGTCCAAGGTGCGGGGACTGGGCGACGGGACCGCGGGTGCCGTGCTTGCGGTCTTCGCTGCCGCTGCGCTCGTGGTGCTGCCGTTCACCGGACGCGTCATCGACCGACGCGGGCCGATGGTGACGGTCGTCTTCGGCGCCGTTGCCGCGGCGCTGGGCGCGCTGGCGTTCTCGGCCGCTGCCACGTCGGGGGCCGCACTCGGAGCCGCCGGGTTGATGGGAGGCGGGATCGCCGTGCTCCAGCCCTCGTTGGCGACCATGATCGTCTGGTGTTCGAGCACGGTGAACCGGTCGCGGGCCTTCGCCACGCAGTTCTTCCTCAACAACCTCGGGCTCGGGATCGGCGGGCTGATCGGCGGGTTCGTCGTCGACGAGAACAGCGCGGGGTCGTTCCTCGTGCTCTTCGGGATCGAGGCGGCGATGTTCATGGTGCTGCTCGTCGTGCTCCTCACGGTGCGGCTGCCCTCGGCGCCCGGGTTCGACGGCGACGAGGAGGTGCCCGAGGGGCGGACCGGGAGCGGGTGGGCGGTGCTGCTGCGCGACCGTTCGATGGTGCTGTTGTGCGTGCTCGGGTTCGTGGTCTTCTTCGCCTGTTACGGGCAGTTCGAGTCGGGCCTCGCCGCCTACGCGGTCGAGGTGACGCGGATCTCGACGGCGACGCTGGGGACGGCGCTCGCGGCGAACACCGCGGCGATCGTGCTGGCGCAGTTCGTGGTGCTGCGGCTCGTCGAGCGGCGCAGGCGGAGCCGGGTCATCGCCGTCGTGGGACTGATATGGACCCTCGCCTGGCTCGCGGCCGGTGCCTCGGGGTTGGTCGAGGGGGGCCAGGGCGTTGCGACGGCGCTGCTGATCTCGACGTACGCACTCTTCGGGGTCGGAGAGACGATGCTGTCGCCGACGGTCGCGCCGCTCGTCGCCGATCTTGCACCCAGTCGCCTCGTGGGGCAGTACAACTCGGCCTTCGCGCTGGTGCGGCAGTTGGCGCTGGCGATCGGACCCGCGGTGGGCGGGATGCTCGCCGCGGCCGGTGCGTACGCGTTCTACATCGGGATGCTGGTGGTCTGTTCGCTCGGGATCAGCGTGCTGGCGCTGGTGCTGGGGCGGCGGTTGACGCATCGGCAGGATCGGCCGGGGCGGCCGGTGCCCGTCGGGGTCGAGGAGTCGGTGGCCGTCGGCGCCTGAGTCGGCTCACGCCCGTCAGGTCTCCGGCAGGGCGAACTCGCACCAGACGGCCTTGCCCCCGCCCGGGGTGCGCCGAGAGCCCCAGGACGAGGCGATGGTGGCGACGATGGAGATCCCGCGGCCTGCTTCGTCCGCCGCTTCCGGGGTGCGGCGGCGCGGGAGGTGCTCGTCCCCGTCGGTGACCTCGACGATGAGGCGGCGGTCGGTTCTGCGCAGGCGCAGGCGCATGGGCGGGGTGCCGTGCTGGAGCGAGTTGGCGACGAGTTCGCTCGCGGCGAGGACGCCGAGGTCCCGGAGCTCTGCCGGGAAGCGCCAGGAGGCGAGGACGCCCGAGGCGAAGGCGCGGGCACGGGGCGCGGCCTCCGTGCCGCCGAGGAGGTCGAGCGCCGCGTTGTGGAAGAGCTCCGCCTCCCGGCCCGTACGGGCCGGGTGTTGGAGGACCAGTACGGCCACGTCGTCGTCGTGTTCGGCGGTGATCCCCAGGGAGCGGATGAGGCGGTTGCAGACGATCTCGGGGGAGCCGCCGGCGGCAGCGAAGGCGCGCTCCAGGGCTGCGACGCCGACGTCGATGTCGGCGTCGCGGCGCTCCACGAGGCCGTCGGTGTAGAGGACAGCCGTCGAACCTGGGCCCAGCGGCAGGGTGGCGGAGGTGTGGAGCCAGCCGCCGGTGCCGAGGGGCGGACCCGTCGGTTCGCCCGTCCGGTGGACCACGCCCTCCTCGTCCTTGACGAGGATCGGGAGGTGGCCGGCTGAGGCGAAGCTGAGGACGCCCTCGTTCGGGTCGTGGACGGCGTAGACGCAGGTGGCGATCTGGCTGGCGTCGATCTCCGCGGCGAGGCCGTCGAGGAGTTGGAGCACCTCGTGCGGCGGGAGGTCCAGGCGCGCGTACGCCCTTACGGCGGTGCGGAGTTGCCCCATCACGGCGGCCGCCCGCATCCCTCGGCCCATGACGTCGCCGATGACCAGCGCCGTACGTCCGGCGCCGAGGGTGATGACGTCGTACCAGTCCCCTCCGACGGCGGTCTCGGTGCCGCCCGGCTGATAGGTGGCGGCGACGCGGAGGTCGTCGGGCTGCTCCAGCTCCTGGGGGAGCAGGCTGCGTTGGAGGGTGACCGCGGCCTCGCGCTGGTGGCGCTCGCTGGTGCGGAGGCGCTCGGCCGCCTCGACCTGATCGGTGACGTCGGCGGCGAAGATCAGGACGCCCTGTTCCTCCGCCGTCGTGAGCGGGGTGCAGGTGAAGGTGTAGTACCCGGTGCGCTGAGGGCCCTGTACGCGGCGGGACTTGACCGTGCGTGGAGTACCGCTGCGGAGGACCTGGTCCATGAGAGGTGGGAGGCCGAGCTCGACGAGCTCGGGGAGGGCGTCGCGGGCGGCCGCGCCGGAGGGACGGGCGCCGAACGCCTTCTCATAGGCGTCGTTGACGAAGGCGATGCGGTGCTCGGGGCCGTAGACGACCGCGGCGGGGGCCGGGACCGGGCCGAGGAGTTCGCGGACGGACAGGGCGTCGATGCGGCGCGTCGCGTGCTCGGCGGACGGGGTGCCGGAGCCTCGCCGGGTTGCGTCGGACGGTGGACGGCGGGGCGGGAAGCGGCGGCGGGAGCGGGCCTGCGGCACGGCCGGTGGGGCGGGGTCCGAGGCCGTCTCGTCCGCCTGTTCCGCGGGTGTGCGGGCAGGGGAGGGCTCGGACGGCGGCTGTGCCTCCGCGCCCGACTGGGCGGCGGCGGTGCGCCGCTGTGTGCCGGGCAGTCGGGCGCTCCAGCGCGTGAAATCCACGGTCGTCCGGTTCCTTGTTGCTCGCTCGTTCGCTGTCGTTCGCCGTCGGGTCGGGCCTGCGCTGCGCCCGCTCGGGGTGTCCGGGCAAGGTCACCGCGGTGTGAGGCGGCGCGTACCGGTGGGCGGCCCTGCCTTGCGGAGGAGGTCACTCTTCGCAGGCGCGGACCCACCCATCGTCACATGCACAGTGTGGCGCAGACGGCCGCCATCCGTCAGACGCCGCTGTCCGGTGGGGAGTTCCGGGTTCCGCCCGGTTCCGGTGCGCGGCTGAGGGAGACGATCTCACGCCGGAAGAGGAGCGCGAGCGTCCACTCGGCCACGAGACCGACGCCGCGGGGCGCGGGAAGCCTCGTCAGATGGTGACCGCGGTGCCAGAGCCAGGCCGTCGTGCCGCTCAGGGTGCGGTGGTGCAACTGCGCGACGGCTCGACGCGGGCCCAGCGGGATCGCCGAACTCGCGTGCGTATGACGGTAGTCCACGAGGGGCTCGCCGCGCAGCTCGGCCGCCAGGTTCTCCGCTAAGAGCAGCCCCTGGCGCCGGGAGTGCGCCGGCGTGGGCGCGGGGGCCTCCGGTGTCGGGAGGGCGGCCGAGGCGCCGGCTGACCAGGCGCCTCGGACTCCGTCGAGCTGGAGCGCCCGGGTGCGTCGGAGGAATCCGTCCCGGGTGCGGGGCAGGTCCGTCGAGGCGAGGAGGGGGTGGGGCGCGGTGGGGGCGGCGCGGACGACGGTGTGGGCGGGGAGGCGGGTGCCGTCGTCGAGCACGGCGAGGCGGGGAGTGCAGGAGGCGAGGGAGGCGCCGAGGCGTACGTCGACGTTGTTGTCGCGGAGTTCGGCGAGGACGCGGCGGGCCGGCGGCGGCTCGTACTCCGGCAGGAGGCGGGCCTCGGGGACGGCGAGGAGGAAGTGGAGCTCCTCCGGGGGGAGGTTGCCGAAATCGCGGCAGGATCGCCGGGCCGCCGCGGCGAGTTCGGCGAGGAGCGCGACCGTCGCGGCGTCGCCTCCCTCGAAGACGAAGGTGAGCGCCGCGTCCCGCACTGTGGGGTCACGGGTGGAGGAGGCGAGGTCGAGCTGGTGCACGAGGTGGTTGCCGAGCGCCGTCACCTCGTGCAACGCGCGTGTGTCGAAGGCGTGTTCGGCGATACCGGGGGCGCGTGGGGGCTCTTCGCCGGCGCCCGGTGCGAGGACCAGGTGGTCGTAGCGCAGGGCGAGCGGGGAGCGGTCCGCTGGTGTGCGTACGTAAGCCGTGCGGTGGCGGTGGTCGGCGGACTCCGCCTCGCCGATGACGACGCGGCACGAAGGGAGGAGGTGGCGCAGCGGCGCGGCGGCGTGGTGCGTCGGCAGGGAACCCGCGGCGGCCTCGGGCAGAAGGGGGCGATAGACGGTGCGGGGAGTCGGGTTGACGACGGTGAGGTGCACCGGGGGCGCAGCTTCCGCGTCGTGCGCCGGGGAACGGCGAGGCTCGACTGCCGGGTCGGCGAGGCGTGACCCGAGGCGTCTGCTCAGGCGCCGTGCCGCCGTCGCGCCGACGTGGCCGGCGCCGATCAGGAGGACGCGCACGGGCGGCGCCGTCGCGCTCATGTCTCGTTCACCGCCTTGGTCATCCGTCAATGACGCCCCGCCGGCTCCGCTTTGTCCACAGGTGTGACAGGCCGTACAACCGGTGGGAGCACGGTCCGGCTTTCACCACCGCGTGCGCCGGCTCGGCTGTCAGTGCAGCTCACCGATGGTGCGCGAGGCGATGTCAGAGGCGCGTGAGACGGTGCTGAGCACGCAAGGGGAAACCGGCGGAGAGGGGTGGCGGAACCGCCCTCTTCTCTGGCGTGCCGGGCTCAACTATGTTCGTGTGCCTACGGGGTGCGACATGTGCCGACCAGGGCGCCCGGCACCCCGAGCGCAGTAGATCGGGAGCCTCCGGGGGGAGGCTCCCAGAATCGGGGGATTAGACACATGCGCACTCAGGGGATGTACGACGCTCAACCGGCCCGTGCCCACGTCTCCGTGGGCTCCGTCTCCACCGCTCCGGCGCCCGGCGCCGCGGGGACGGTCCGTCGGGAGGCGCCCCAGTCCGGCGGGGGGCGCGGCCTCGCACCGCAGGGCCGGCCGGCGGCCGAGCGGCGGGCGGCGGTGGGCCGTTCGGCGCCGCTGCGGGTAGACGCCCAGCGCAATCTGGAGCACGTACTGCGCGCCGCGCGCGAGGTTTTCGGCGAACTCGGTTACGGGGCGCCGATGGAGGACGTCGCACGGCGTGCGCGCGTCGGGGTCGGCACCGTGTATCGGCGCTTCCCCAGCAAGGACGTGCTGGTGAAGCGGATAGCCGAGGAGGAGACCGCGCGCCTCACCGAGCAGGCGCGCGCGGCGCTCGGGCAGGAGGACGAGCCCTGGTCCGCGCTCTCGCGTTTCCTGCGGACCTCCGTGGCCTCCGGCGCCGGGCGGCTCCTGCCGCCTCGGATACTCCGGGCCGAGGGCTGGGGGGACGCCGCGATCCGTGTGCCGCAGCAGCGCCGTCAGGGCGGGGACACCGAGGAGACGCCGGAGGAGGGTGCGGCGGCGACGGAGGCGCCCGGCAAGGTGTCCGCCGTGGAGGACGACGCCGCTGCCGCCGAACTGCTCGACGTGGTCGGAAAGCTGGTGGAGCGGGCACGCGGAGCCGGAGAGCTCAGGGCCGACGTGACGATCCAGGACGTCCTCCTGGTGATAGCGACGGCTGCCCCCTCGCTCCCTGATGCGGCGCAGCAGGCGGCGGCCTCGACGCGGCTGCTCGACATCCTCCTGGAGGGGCTGCGGGCGCACCCGGTGGCCTCGTGAGCTGAGCTTCGCTGCCTCCTCCTCGTCGGCGGGCTGCCTTGGGCCCGTCGGCGGGGCGGGGTCGAGGGGTCGGCGCTTGGCCGAGGTCGGGGTTCCGGCTCTCCGGGGGTCGGTCGCGAAGTTCCGAGGGCGGTGGAAGGTGCCTTCGCGGAGGGCGTGGCCGCGTGCCGAGCGCCAGGTCCTTGCGTCGCCAGGTGGCCGGGCGTCGTGCTGTCACGGCGCGGAACGCCAGGGGCAGGACGTCGGGCTGCCGGGTCATGGGGCGCCGGGTCGGTCACCGGTCGTCGCGTCGCCGGGCCGCCGGGGACTGGGACACCGGACGAGGCGGCGGGCAGGTACCGGGTCACCGGGCTGCCGCGTCGCCAGGGCGCCCGTCTGTCGCGATGGCTGAGGGCGGGCGCTGCGTCTCGCCGACGCCGAGCCGCTCGTCGGCCGGGGTACGGGTTGCCGGGACGTCACACCGGAACGTCATGCGAACGCGGGGACGCAGGCCACGGGGTGCCGCGTCAAGGCATCGGGGCGCAAGGCCCGCCTCGTCGCCGGGGCGCCGGGCGCCGCGCCGGCAGCCCAACGGGACGCGGGGCACGGGGTCGTCGGCCAGTCCGTCGTCAACGCGCGATCTCCTGGGGACGCCAGCGGCCGGGACGCTGCGACGCCGCCCCCGGTCACGGGCGGCCGCGTCGGCTCACCGGTCGCCGCGTCGCCGCGTCACCAGGCCGCCGCGTCGCGCGGTCGCCAGCTCCGGCGGGACAGGCACGGGAACGTCCGGGCCACGGGGACACCAGGCCGTCTCGTCGCCGGGGCGCCGGGCGCCGCGCGGGCGGCCCGCCAGGGTGCCAGGGCGGAGTGTGCGCGTTGCGGAGTCGGAGCAACTCGGCGGTGTGGCAGTCGGATTGTGGAAGGGCGCGTACCGCTCGGGTGGCCGGTAGTGGAACTGGCGTCAGCCGAGGGTGAGTTGGTCGCATTTGTGGGGTAGGACCCGATGCGGCGGCGCGCAAAGTGACCACGAACGGGTGATTGATCCATCCGGGGGACTCTCGGACGTTTGCCCTGTGCCAGGCTTTCGCGGTGTTCGACCAACGGTACGCACACGGGAGTTGCGGCTCATGGGAGTTGACGGTCGCGACGAGCGAGGAGAACCCGCGGAAGGCGCGGACGCCGTCGGACAACAGGGCGCCCGTCCGCGTGCTCGGAGGCGCGGGCGTGCGGAGGGCTCGGCGGGGTCGGGACAGCGGGCCCGGGGCAGCTCGGACGGCGAGGCCGAGTCCGAGGGCGCGGAGGCGGCGAAGGGAGAGGACGAGCAGGGCGAGGACGAGAGGAGCGGGCGGGAGAAGGGCGAAGCCGAGAAGAGCGGAGACGAGGAGTCCCGCTCCGGTGTGCCACGTCAACGTCGCCGGAACCCCTCTTCGGCCGAGTCCCTCCGAGGGGGCGCGCGATCGGCCCGTGCCGCCGCGGGCGGCACGTCCACCGGCGACGGCGGCTCCGGTGGCCGGGCCGGCGGTGAGGGCGAACGAGCCGCAGCAGTACGCCGGTTGAGCAAGCCCGCTCCCCCCTCACCGACGCTCGGGCGGGGCGGAGCATCCCGTCAGGGGACGGGCGCCGCGACGCCGCCTCCGCACGGCAAGGGCGTGCCCAAACAGCGCGGCAAGAGGCCGCAGGCGACGGCGGGGCAGTCGGACGCCGAACTCGTCGCGAGGATGCGGGAGGGCGACGCTGCCGCGTACGACGCGCTCTACCGGCGGCACGTCGCGCCCGTCCGCAGGTACGCGCGTACCTGCTGCCGGGACGCGGACACGGCGGAGGACCTCGCCAACGAGGTCTTCGCCCGCACGTTGCAGGCGGTGCGGGGCGGCAAGGGACCGCAGTCGGCGGTGCGCGCCTACCTGATGACCTCGGTGCGGCACACCGCTGCGGCCTGGGCGAGGAGCAGCAAGCGGGAGCAGCTCGTCGAGGACTTCGCCGTCTTCGCCGAGACCGCCGAGGAGTCGCGCGGGGGCGTCGAGGGCGCCACCGATCCGGGCGCCGACGTGCGGGCGATGCACGAGGCCGAACAGACCCTCGTCGTACGGGCGTTCCGCAGCCTCTCGGAGCACGACCAGATGGTGCTCTGGCACACGGCGGTGGAGGGCGCGAAGCCGCAGGACGTCGCGCCGCTGCTGGGGAAATCGAAGGGCGCGACGGCGACGGCCGCGCACCGTGCGAGGGAGAACCTCAAGCAGGCGTACCTCCAGGCCCACGTCAGCAGGGCGCGTACGGGGAGCGCCGACTGCGCCCGGTACGCGGACAGGCTCGGCGCCTACGCGCGCGGTGGCCTGCGCCTGCGGGCCGAACGCGGGCTGCTGCGGCACCTCGACGGGTGCGCCGAGTGCCGGAAGGCGGCGCTGGAGGTGAAGGACCTCAACCAGCACATCCGGGTCCTGGTGCCGGTGGCCTTCGTGGGATGGTTCGCCACCGCGGGCGGTGCCAAGGCGTTCGGCGCCCTGGTCGCGGGGGGCACTGCGGCAGGCAGCGCCGTTGCGGGTGGCGCTGCGGCGGGTTCGGGGGCGGGGGGCGCCGCGTCCGAGGGGCTCGGGACGCCGGCGAAGGTCGGGCTGGGGCTCGGGCTCGTCGCGGCCGTGGCGGCCGTGGCGTACGCGTTGGTCGGCGGTGGAGGGGAGCCGAAGCCGCGGTCGCAGGCCCATCCGCCGGTGTCGGCGCCCGAGAAGCCCTCCGCCGAGCCGGAGGATCCCGGTCCGCCCGCGCCGGCCCCGCCGGAACCGAAGCCGACCCCGCCCCGGGAACCGGCGCAGGAGCCGACGCCGACGAAGACGACCCCGAGCCCCTCCCCGACGAGGGCGAGCCCGCAGCCCAAGCCGACGCCAAGCGAGCGTCCCGCTCCCCCGCCGCCGGCCCCTCCGAGTGAGACGCCGTCTTCCCCGCCGAGCAGCCCGCCACCGCCCACCGACTACCACCTGGGCCGACTCGACTACGACTTCGCACCGGGCGAGGCAACGGACCCCACCATCCGCACCCGGCCCGGTAGTTGGGCGTGGCAGCGCACCGGTCTGCGGCTCGCGGGGACCTCCTACGCCACCGGGATCTCGGTGCACCTCCCCTCGTCCGTGACGGTCGACCTCAACCGGAGCTGCGTCAGCTTCGCCGCGCTCGCCGGTATCGACGACCTCTCGCCCGGGCGGCGGGCCGCGCAGTTCGCCGTGCACGGGGACGGACGCGAGCTCTGGCGCTCGGAGACCGTGCGGAACGGGAACCGACCGGCCGCCGTGCGGGTGCCGTTGGAGGGCGTGGAGTCGCTGCGGCTGTCGGTGGAGCCGGCACGCCCCTTCGACCGGCTGGCCCTCGCCGACTGGGCCGACGCACGGATCAGCTGCGCGTAGGCGTCACCCCGCGGCCTCGCTGAGCCAGGCGTCGAGCGAGGCGAGGACCTCGGCCGCGTCGAGCGGGCGGCCGCGCGGGAGCGGGGCGCCGGGAGCCCGGCGGCGTATGCGGTGCGCGAGCGCCTTCTCCGGTGCCGTCGGCGGGAGTTCGCCGCGCAGGTGGTCGGCGGCGTCGGCGAACCGCACGGCGCGGCTCGGGCTGCCGGCGGCGAGGGCGACGGCGGCGGCCGCGAGGACGAGGCGGGCGAGGAGCGCGTCGTCGGAGGCGCCGGCGAGTGCGCGGCGGAGCGCGTCGGTGATCTCGTGGACGGCGCGGTGCCGTCGGGCGGGGCCCTCGGCCGCCGAGATACGCGCGCCGACCGTGTCGACGAGGACGTGCAGGGTCGGCGTCCCGGCCCGTGTGCACGCGATGCTGCGCGTGTGCAGGTCCCTTGCGCGGTGCGTCTCGCCGCGCTCCAGCGCGAGGAGGCTGCTGAGGTGGAGGACGTACGCCTGGGTGTCGGCGACGCCGAGGTGTGCCGCCTCCTCCAGGGCGCTGTCGGCGAGGCGCTGCGCCCGCGTGCGGTCGCCCTGGCGGTACCAGATCTCGGCGATACGGGCGAGGAGCAGCGGGACCTCGGTGTGGGCGCCGAGCTCTCTGGCGTAGCGCAGCGCCGTCTCGCACTCGGCGCGGGCTTCGGCGTACGCGCCGCGGCGTACGGCGAGTTCGGCGCGGAGGCCGCAGATCTGCGAGAGGAGCCAGCGGTCGCCCGTCGACTCGGCGAGGGACTCCATCTCGGGGAGGTCCGCGGTGATCCTGGGGAGGCTGCCCGGCAGTTCGGTGTGGAGGTAGGCGCGGCAGACCATCGTCACCGCCAGTGCCCAGGGGCCGCCGTACGTGCGGCAGTTCGCCACCGCGCGGTCGAGTGAGCGTCCCGGCGCCTCGGGGGGATCGACGCCGTAGCCGGTGAGCGGCGCGAGCAGCCCGGGGAAGCGCGCCGTGGCCTCGGGCGAGGAGCCGAAGGCGCGCCGCAACTGCTCCGCGGTGTGCGCGTATTCGGCGAGCCGGGTCGGTTCCGCGCGGTCGTAGCGGCCGGCGCGGAAGGTGAAGTGGAGCATGCGCGACTCGGCGCGGAGCAGGTGCACGTCGCTGCCGTCTGCGGGAGTCGGAGGGAGAAGGTCGAGGAGGGCGGCGGCCCAGGAGGCGCCCTCCTCGTGGTGGTTGCGGAGCCACCAGAACCAGCCGAGGGAGCGGAGCAGGGCGCCGAGCGACTCGGTGTCCCGTGTCTCGACGCAGCGGTGTGCGACGGCCCTGATGTCGTCGAGCTCGGCCTCCAGGCGCGCGAGCCACTCCACCTGCGCGCCCGTGCGGAGGAACGGCGCCGCCCGCGCGGCGAACTCCACGATCTGCGTGGTGTGCCGGCGCCGGGTGGCGTCGAGGTCGGCGCGGTCCTCGGCGGCGCGTTCACGTGCGTAGGCGCGGATGGTTTCCAGCAGGCGGAAGCGGGTGCCGGAGGCCGAGGGGCGGTCGGCGACGACGAGGGACTTGTCGACGAGGGCGCCGAGGACGTCGAGGATCTCCGACGGCGGCAGTGACCCCGCTCCGCACACCGCCTCTGCCGCCTCCAGCGTGCAGCCGCCGGCGAAGACCGACAGGCGTGCGAGGAGGGTGCGTTCGCGGGTGCCGAGCAGCTCCCAGGACCAGTCGACGACGGCGCGGAGTGTCTGCTGGCGCGGCAGGGCGCTGCGGCTGCCGCGGGCGAGGAGGCGGAAGCGGTCGTCGAGCCGGGCGGCGATCTCCTCCGGCGCGAGGGTGCGGAGCCTGGCGGCGGCGAGCTCGATCGCCAGGGGGAGGCCGTCGAGTCTGGCGCAGATCTCGGCGGTCGCCTCCCGGTGTGCTTCGGGCCGGTGCGCCGGGGTGACGGCGCGGGCACGGTCGTCGAAGAGCCGGCGGGCGGCGGAGGGCGGCAGGGGCTCGACGGGGCGTACCGCCTCGCCCACGACGCCGAGCGGTTCGCGGCTCGTCGCCAGGACGGTGAGGTGCGGGCACTCGGCTAGGAGCGTCTCGGTGAGCGCCGCGACCGCCGCGACCAGGTGCTCGCAGTTGTCGAGGACGAGCAGGAGGCAGCGGTCGCGGCAGTGGTCGAGGAGGCGGGTTGCGGCCTCGTCGGGCGGATGGCGTGGTGGGGCGGCGCCGGTCTCGACGGGGGCGGAGGCGAAGAGGGCGGTGTCGCGGCGGCCCAGCGCGTCGAGGACGGCGCCGGGGACGGAGGCGGGGTGGTCGAGCGGTGCCAGCGGGACGAGCCAGGCGCCGTCGGGGAACTGCGGGTCGGAAGGTGAAGGGGCGCCGGCGAAGTGCTCGGCGAGGCGGGTCTTGCCCGAGCCGCCGGGCCCTGTGAGCGTGACGAGGCGGTGCTCGGCGAGGGCGGTGCCGAGCGCGTCGAGCTCGTGGGTGCGGCCGACGAAGCTGGTGAGGCGCGCAGGCACGTTGCCCCGGTGCGGGGGGCGGGGTTCCGCGGGGGCGGCCGGTCGCGCGAGCGGGGCGGGGAGGTGCCCGCCTTCCTCCGCACCGGGCCCGGCTCCGGCGGGCGGGGCCGGGGGCTCGCCGGAGCGGAGCAACTCGGTGTGCAGCGCGCGCAGTTCGGGGCCCGGGGCCACGCCGAGCCGGGCGTCTATCCGCCGGCGCACGGTGTCGTACTCGGTGAGGGCCTCGGCCGTGCGGCCGCTCTCGCGGAGTGCGCGGAGGAAGAGGAGCTGCAACGGCTCGTCGAGCGGACGGGACTCGGCGAGCGCGCGCAGCTCGGAGAGCACGGAGGCGGGACGCCCGGCGGCCACCTCGGCGCCGAGGAGCCGCTCCTTGCAGGTGCGGCGCAACGTCTCGGCGCGGCGGGCCTCCTGGCCCGGGTCGGGAAGATCGGCCAGCGCGCCGCCGCGCCACAGGTCGAGGGCCTCGCGCAGCAACTCGACGGCGCGGTGCGGTGCGCCGCGGGCGAGAGCCTCCTCGCCCGCGGCCGCGAGCCGGCGGAAGCGGTGGAGGTCGACATTTTCCGGGTCGGCGACGAGACGGTAGCCGCCATTGGCCGACTCGACCGCCGCCCGGCCGAGCACCCGGCGCAGCCGGCCGACGAGCGCCTGGAGCGCGGCGGGCGCGTCCACGGGGAGCTCTTCCGCCCACGGCCACACCTCGCCGACCAACTCACCCACCGATACCGGTACTTCGGAGCCCGCACGCAGCGCCAGCGCAACGAAGAGCGCACGCAGCCGCCGGCCGCCGAGCGGCAGCGGGCGGCCCTGCGCGTCGTGGGCCCGGGCAGGTCCGAGGATTTGGTACTGCACCACCACATTGTTGCCACGGGGTCTGACAATCCCCCACGCCTTTTCTCCGCACCGCAGGCGGACGCCTGCGTTCCGCCCACCGCCTCAACGGCCACCAGGGGCGAACGGCGGTTGTCGCGGCCGGGGCGCCCTGCGCACGCGTCCGCCGACAGCGACGCGGGACGTACGGGGCTCAACGGGACGCCGCGACCGACGCGTCGGCCGACGCGGACACTCCGGACGCAGCCCGCGCCCACCGGCACCGGCACCGGCACCGGCACGCACAGCGCTACACCGTGCCGCCCCGACGCGTCGCCACGGTCAACGCCTCGACGAGCCGAACGCAGGCGGGCCGCACGCACCGCTCACCGGCACCCGCACGCCTGCCTCCGCACCGTGCCGCACCAACGGGACGCCCCGATCGACGCGTTGGCGAACCGCACGCCACAAGCGTCGACACACCGCGGGCACCGACGCGAACGCGCACACCAGGCACTCCCATGTTTCACCGCCTCAACACGACGCTACGGCCAACGCGTTGACGAGTCGGCGCTCCCGACCCGCACGCGTACCGGCACGAGCGCCCACTACGCCCGACGGAACGCCACGACCACCGCGTGCAAAGCCACCGCACCGGCGCCGACACACCGCACGCGCGCAGGCGAGGGACGCCACACCCCGCCGTCCCAACGCGGCACCACGAACCGACGCCTCGGCGAGCCGCACGCTCCGCACATGCGCGCGCCGCACACGCACTCACCGACCGGCACCGACACGGGACCCGCACCGGACGCCGCCCCAACGGGACGCCGCAACCGCCGTATTGGCAAACCCACCGCACCGAGCGCCACCACACCGCACGCGCGCAGGCGCCGGAAAGGTCACGGGCACACGCGCTCACCGGCACCCGCACCAGCGCCCACGACCCCACCGAGCCGCCCCAACAGGACGCCTCGACGCACCACACGCCCCAGCGCGCACACGCATGAGCCCCCAGCCGAAGCGCCCCTACAGCGCGGGCCGCTGCTGCCCCGCCGTGACGCCGCCCGCCGCCGCGCGCTGGCGGGGGGCCCCGC
>NZ_AJTQ01000057.1 GCF_000262345.1 Streptomyces xiaopingdaonensis
CGCTGCCCGTCCAGCAGGACCCGCGGCGGGCGAGGAGTCGGCGGAGCCACAGCTCGGTGGAGACGAGGTCGGCGAGGCCGTCGAGGGGGAGGCGGGCGCCCTCGGCCACGTCCCTGATCGCCTTGCGGACCGTGCGGGCCTCGATGAGTCCGGCGTCGGCGAGGAGGGGGGCGCGGAAGAGGTCGAGGAGTTCGGGGGCCGCGAGGCGGACCCCCTTCCTGGCGGCCGCCGTCTGCGTCGAGTGCGAGGGCGCGCCCCAGCCGGCCGGGAGGTCGTGGACGCCGGCGCCGGCGAGGGCTGCGCGGAGGACGGCGGCGCGGGCGCCCGGCTTGACGCGGAGCGCCTCCGGCAGGGCGCGGGCGGCGCGGACGACCTGGTTGTCGTAGAAGGGCGCGTGGAGGCGCTGGTTGCGGATCTCCGCCGCCTGTTCGAGGACGCGGTGGTCGGCGGCGCGGCGGGCGAGCGCGGCGCGGGAGCGGCGCTCCCCCGGGCGTTCGATGGTGGGGCGCGAGGCCGCTGTCGCGTCGAGCCGCAGCGCCACTTCGGCGAGGGCCTCGCCGGTGAGCCAGCGCGCAGCGGGCCCCGGGCGGCACCAGGTGAGGGCGGCGAGCGAGGCGTCGACGGCGCTGTCGGAGGCGGCGGCCGCGGCCTGACCGAACGTTCCGGCGCGCAGCCTCGCCGCCGCCTCCTCGACGCCGTCGCGGTAGGGGGTGCGGGCGAGTCGGCGTGCGGCCCGGTAGATGGCGAAGGGGACGCCCAGCGAGCGGCCGGCGGGGGTCTCCTCCGCCTGTGCGAGGGCCGCGACGGGCCGCAGCAGGTGGCGCCTTCTCCGGTCGAGCAGGAGGTCGGCGAGGCGGGCCGGGTGGGCGTCGAGCACCTGCCGTGCGCCGAAGCCGACGAAGTGGTCGGCGCTTCCGGCGGCGAGCCTGTGGCGGTGGTGCTCGGCGGTGACGAGGGCGGGGCCCGGCTCGTCGGTGAGCGGGCCGCTCTCCAAGTCGGCGTAGGGCAGGGCCTCTTCGCCCGCGGTGACGACGAGGTGGTGGAGGCGCGGGCTGCCCGCGAGGGCGTGGGCGCGCTCCAGTTCGGCGTCCTTCTGCTCGGCCGCGTGGCCGCCAGGGCCGCGTCCGCCGAGGGTGAGGTCGTTGAAGGTGACGGCGAGGAGGCGCTCGCCTGCTTCCGCGGCGCCGGTGCCGTGGACGGTGCCCGGCATGCCCGGCAGACCGGCGGCGAGCAGCGCGAGGGTGCCGGAGGCCGGGCCTCCCGAGAGGTCGGCGCCGACTCCGGGGGCGGGCCCGCCCCTCCTGGCCCGGCGGTCGGCGGGGCCCATGCCGGGTACGGGGCCCGGGTCGAGCGGTGCGAAGTCGTGCTCGGAGACGTGCCGCGGCGCCGTGAGCCGCGTGCGGACGGCGGCGACGAGCGCGTCCCGCACCCCGGCGACCGCGGCCTCGGGGTCGACGGCCGGCGCCGAGACCACGAGCGAGGTGCTCGGCTCGTACCCGGCGATCTCCCGGCTGCCGCCCTCGCGGACGATGAGCGCGTGCCCCGGCGGCACACGGCGCACGCCGGCGTACGGGGTGCCGTCGCCGAGCGCCTCCGGCGCCTCGGGGCAGGCGAGTTGGGCAGCGAGGTGCCCGATGTCGAGCTGCGCCTCGACGAGGTCGGCGAGGGGCAGCGCGGCCGTCGCGTAAGCGGTGCCCCCCGCCCACGGAGTGTGGAAGACGGGGCGCGCGCCCGCGAGGTCGGCGGCGACGGTGATGCGGCGTCCGATGCAGGCGACGGCGGTGTAGCTCCCCGGCCAGGCCGTGAGGTGGCGGAAGGCGCCTCCCCTGGCGGCGAAGAGGCCGAGGCGGAGCTCGTCGTCCGTGGCTCCGCAGGAGCCGAGGACGGCGAGTCGGTTGCCGGGTTCGGCCTCGACGACGCGGATCTCGTCGGGCCGCCAGTCGCCGACGGCCCAGAGCGGGTCCGGCTTCTCCCAGAGGAGCTGCGCGCCGACGGGCTCGACGGCCCCTTCCGGCGGCATGGCGGCGGCCGCGGCGCTCCACCCCACCAACCAACGCATGCCGCCCGCCTTCTGCCGTCAACGCCCGTGCCGCAGGGGCCCGTTGGCCGGCCGCGTCCGCGGCCCCGCAGGAGGGTACGGGGTCCCGGCCGTGTGCCGACGAGCCGTGCGGCGACCGTACGTGCTGTCCGAACACCGTGTTCTGGCGGCTATGTTGCCACGACAGCGGCGCACGGGAGGCGCATAAGGGGCGCATACCTCACATGGGGTGCGGCGCCTGACCGCCCGTCCCCTTCCGGCTCGGGTGGACGGTGCGAGGGCACGAGGGGCGCATATACCGGCGTCCTCCGCACCCGGCAACGGCCGGGCGACCGATGCCATTCGGCCAAATCTCGCCCGTCGCAAGGGAGTCGGGATCGCGGGAGGGGGCGCGCGGGCAGCGGCCGGGAGACGCGCCCGCCGGGAGGCTACGGAGGCCGCGGCGTGCCGGCGGGACCCGGGCCGGCCGTGGGCGCCGCGCACCCGTCGACGGCCCCTGCACGGTGCGGCCCGGGAGGCCGGCGCCCCCCGGGCCTGCCGCCACCCGCGGGGAATGAGGCGGCGGCACTTCCCCCAGCCCACTGCTGCGATGCAGCGGGCCGACCCACGCAGTACTCATCGAACCCGCTCGCCAACTACCCTGGCAGGCGCATGGATGGGCGCACGGCCACACGCACGGAGCACGGGGAGGCGTCCGCTCCGCACACGTTTTTGGACGGGCGCCGGCGTACGTCGCCGCGGTGGCACGTGACCGGCGCACGTACACCCGTGCCGCTCCGGAGGAGCCGGGACTGCAACAGATCTCGCCATCCGGGGAGCGGCCCCTTAACGGTCGGGATTCGGCGAACTACGCTGTGTGGGCAGGGTTTGTCAGAGGTTCACGCACCGGCCCGGTGACCGGTCCGAGGACACCGGACCGACCGGAGCCCGTCGCCCGCCAGGCGATCGGGAGCCGGAGGCGTTGGGGGGGAACTGGCACGGCGGCTGTGCGGCCCGTTCCGCATACGCTCCGCGTCCGTCCCCGCACGCAGCGGTGCCGCCGGTGCGTAGGCAAGGGGAGAGCGTCCCGCACAGTTACCGCGGGACGGCCGTCGGTGTGTGTCAGGGGTGCGCATGTCCAGGGAGTCACGCGGGCCGAACGAGAAACTCGGCACCGTTCTCGCCCTCGCAGGGATCAGCAACGCCGGTCTCGCCAGGAGGGTCAACGACCTCGGTACGCAGCGGGGGTTGACGCTCCGGTACGACAAGACCTCCGTCGCGCGATGGGTGTCGAAGGGGATGGTTCCGCAGGGCGCGGCGCCGCATCTGATCGCCGCGGCGATCGGCAGCAAGCTCGGCCGCCCCGTCCCGCTCCACGAGATCGGCCTCGCAGACGCCGACCCCACACCCGAGGTCGGCCTCGCCTTCCCGCGGGACGTCAGGGCCGCCGTGAAGTCGGCGACCGACCTCTACCGCCTCGACCTCGCGGGCCGCCGCGGCGGTGGCGGCATCTGGCAGACGCTCGCCGGCTCCTTCGCGGTCAGCGCCTACGCGACGCCCGCTGCCCGCTGGCTCATAACCCCGGCCGACAGCTCCGTCGCAAGAGACGAGCAGACGGCACGCGACCACCGCGGCGCCCCCGACCACGAGCAGAGCAGCAGGGAGGCGCGCGAGGGCGACGAGGCCCCCGTCCCGCTCCGCGTCGGCCACAGCGACGTGTCGAAGCTCAGGGACGCCGCCGAGGAGGCGCGCCGCTGGGACTCCAAGTACGGCGGCGGGGACTGGCGTTCGTCGATGGTGCCGGAGTGCCTCCGAGTGGACGCGGCCCCGCTCCTGCTCGGCGCCTACACCGACGAGGTCGGCCGCTCGCTCTTCGGCGCGACCGCCGAACTCACCCGCCTCGCCGGCTGGATGGCCTTCGACACGGGCCAGCAGGAGGCCGCCCAGCGGTACTACATCCAGTCGCTGCGGCTCGCGAGGGCGGCGGCCGACGTCCCGCTCGGCGGCTACGTCCTCGCCTCCATGTCGCTCCAGGCCACCTACCGGGGGTTCGCCGACGAGGGCGTCGACCTCGCGCAGGCGGCGCTGGAGCGCAACCGCGGCCTGGCGACGGCGCGTTCGATGAGCTTCTTCCGGCTGGTGGAGGCGCGGGCGCACGCCAAGGCGGGGGACGCACACGCGTGCGCCGCCTCGCTCGCCTCGGCCGAGGGGTGGCTGGAGCGCTCCCGCGAGGGGGACGCCGACCCCTCCTGGCTCGACTTCTACTCCTACGACCGCCTCGCGGCCGACGCCGCCGAGTGCTATCGCGACCTCAAGGCGCCCCGACAGGTGCGCCGCTTCACGGAGAAGGCGCTCTCCCGGCCGACGGAGGAGTTCGTCCGCTCGCACGGCCTGCGCCTCGTCGTCTCGGCCGTCGCCGAGCTGGAGTCGGGCAACCTCGACGCGGCCTGCGCCGCCGGGGTCCGCGCCGTGGAGGTGGCGGGGCGGATCTCCTCGGCGCGGACGACCGAGTACGTCCGCGACCTCCTCAACCGCCTGGAGCCGTACGGCGACGAACCCCGCGTCGCCGAACTCCGGGAGCGCGCCAGGCCGTTGCTGATGGCGCCGGCCTGAGCCCCGAGTCCTGCCGCAGGAGCCGCGCACGGCGCCGTGAAGATCGACAACCGGCCCCCGTACGGCCCGTCTGTCAGTGGTGCGGTTCACGATGGAGGACGTGCCAACGAAGCTCCCCACCCGCCCGGGCGGGTACGACTGCGACGTCCTGGTGCTCGGCGGCGGCCTCCTCGGCCTCGCCGCGGCCCGGGCTCTGATCCGCGCCGCTCCCGGGCTCCGCGTCGTCGTCGTGGCGAAGGAGGCGGGCCCGGCGCCCCGCCGGAGCGGGGTGGTGCACAGCCCGATCCACCGCACGCCCGGTTCGCGAGAGGCGGAGTACGCGCTCCGCGGCGCCGCCGAGCTCGCCGCGTTCTGCGCGGCCCACGCGCTGCCGTACGCGCGCACGGGCGAACTCGTCGTGGCCGGCGAGCGCAGCGATCTGCCGCGGCTCCACGCGCTCGCCCAGCGCGGGCGCCGACACGGCCTTCCCGTACGGGAGTTGGGCCCCGCGCAGATAGCCCGCCGCGAACCGCATCTCCGCGGCGTCGCCGCGATCCAGGTCGGCGCCACCGCCGTCTGCGACTTCTCAGCGGTGGCGCGGCGGCTCGCCGCGCTCGTCGAGGAGGAGGGCGGCCGCGTCCGCTACGGTGCGCGGCTCTCCGCCGTCGACCGCCGCACGGGCCGCGGCGTGGCCGTCCGGCTCGACGACGGCACGGCGCTGCGCGCCCGCGCCCTGGTCAACTGCGCAGGACCGCACAGCGCCCGCGTCGCCGGAGACACGCTCCCCGCCCGCCTCGTCCCGTTCCACGCGGAGTTCTACGAGCTCGCCCCCGGCCGCCGGGCACTCGTACGCGGACTCGTCCAGCCGCTCCCCGACCCGGCACGCGCTGCTCCGGGCATCCACCTCGCGCGAGGGGCCGACGGCACTGTCCGCATCGGCCCACGGCTCACCCGCGAGACCCGTGACGCATCCGCGGAGAGCTCCCTCCCCACCGGAACGGCACGCCTCGCGCGGAGGCAGCGGCGGCACGGCGCGCTCTCCCGGCGCGCGTTCACCGCGGCAGTGCAGCGCCTCCTCCCCGACGTGCACCCCCGCGACCTCGTCCCCGCGCCCGCCGGCGTCCGGGCCAGGGCGGTCCTCCCCGACGGCACCTTCGCCGACGACTTCCTCCTCGCCTCCGGCCCGCACACCGTCCACGTCCTCGACACACCCGCGGAGGCGGCCGCGGCCTCCCTGCCGATCGGCCGCGAGATCGCCGACCGCGCCCTGACGATCCTGGCCGCATGAACGCGCCCGCCCTCGGCGGCCGTCGCCCCGCCGGGCGTGCGGCGGCCGCGCGCCGGCGCACCGTGCCGGGCCGCGCACCGATTACCGAGCACCGCCCGCGCACATGCGCGCATACACCTCGGGCGATGGCCCGTGTGCGCCCGGTATCCGGTACGCCGTGACGTTTCCGTACCGCGGGACGGCTTCGTAGACTTGCCGCATTGTGTCCGAGACGAGTTACCCGCGCCCCGCGCCGCAGCAGCCAGCCGACCCCGAAGGCACCTCCCGCCTGATGTTCCCCCAGGATGCGGGCCCCGTACCCGATCCCGCGGGCTCGCACAACGAGCGTCGGATTCGCAGCTTCCAGCCGCGTCGCAGCCGCGTAACCACCTCGCAGCGGGAGAGCCTGCTGCGCCTGTGGCCGCGCTGGGGCGTGGAGATCGACGGGCTGCGCCGCCTCGACCTCGGTGCGCTCTTCGAGGACGCCGAGCTCCCAGTCGTCGTCGAGATCGGCTTCGGGATGGGCGAGGCCACGGCGCTCATGGCCGCCGACGACCCGGAGACGGGCATCCTCGCCGTCGACGTGCACACGCCGGGCCAGGGGAACCTCCTCGGCCTCGCGGAGCGCATGGGGCTGACCAACGTGCGCGTCGCCAACGGCGACGCCGTCATCCTGCTGCGCCGGATGCTCGCGCCCGGCTCCCTCGCCGGGCTGCGGATATTCTTCCCCGACCCGTGGCCGAAGAGCCGGCACCACAAACGCCGCCTGATCCAGCGGGAGTTCCTCGATCTCGCCGCCGGCCCTCTCGCCCCCGGCGCCGTGGTCCACTGCGCCACCGACTGGGAGGAGTACGCCGAGCAGATGCTGGAGGCGTTCACGGCGCACCCGGAATTCGAGAACGTCGAGCCCGACGGCGGCTTCACGCCGCGGCCCGCGTCCCGGCCGCGTACCCGGTTCGAGGGGCAGGGTCTGGAGAAAGGCCACCGCGTCCACGACCTGCTCTTCCGGCGGCGCTGACCAACCCACCGGGCCGCGCCGACCGCCTTCGCGTGAAGGGAAGTTCGGGCGCGGCCCGCCGTGCCGTCCGCACCGGAGGGCGCACACGAAGATCCGCCATTGCGCCGGGCCTGCTCCGGCCGCCCCGCACAGTCGCTACTGTCGGACGAGTGGTGGATGAGGAGAGCACGGAGCCGACGGAGACGCCCCGGGACCGGGACTCCCCGCAGGGAGCCGCCCGCCCGGGGGAGGCCGCTCGTACGGCCGACGCCGGGGGAGCCGCCGTCCCGCGCGGGGCAGCCCCCGAACCCCCGCCGAACGACGCACACTTGGAGCGGGAGGACGCGCCGCCGGACGCCCGCGAGCGCCCCGAACCCGCTCCCCTGCGCTCCGAGCGCACCTCCGCGCTCCGTCCCCGCGCCGACCGACGCACGCCGGCGCACAAGGACCCCGCGCCCGTCCCCGCAGACGAGCCGCCGCCGGCCGGCACAGCGCAGGACATACCGGCCGCCCCCGCCCCGGCGGAGCCACCGCACGCCGTGCCGGCCCCGCGCGCCCCGTCCCCGAGCCCGCCCCGTGACGCACCGCCCCCGCCGTCCCCGTACGCCCCGGCCCCCCAGGCGCCGCCTCCCGGCGACTACGGGCGACTCGCACCCGCCGGCTGGGAGTTCGAGCACGCCGGGCCGCCCTCCTGGTGGCGCAGGCGGCAGCGGACGCTCCGGGCGCTCGGCCTCGTGGTGCTGCTGGCGCTCTCGGGCCTGATGATCCTGGTGCTGGTGCGGCAGCAGACGGGGACGGCGGGGCTGCTCGTCGGCTTCGGCCTCGCGCTCTTCCCCGTCCCACTGCTCGTCGCCGCCTTCAGGTGGCTCGACGCCGTGGAGCCGACGCCGTGGCGCAACCACCTCTTCGCCTTCGCCTGGGGCGCGTGCGCCGCGACGCTCGTCGCACTCGTCACCAACGGCTTCGCGACGGACTGGCTCGCCAGCACCGTCGTCGTCGAATCGTCGCGCCAGGTCGACACGTTGGGGGCGACCGTGGTGGCCCCCGTCGTGGAAGAGCTGGTGAAGGGGGCGGCCGTGCTGCTGCTCTTCCTCTTCAGGCGGCAGCACCTGACGGGCGTCGTCTCGGCGATCGCCGTCGCGGGGATCACCGCGGCCGGCTTCGCCTTCACGGAGAACATCCTCTACCTCGGCACCGCCTACGACACCGACTCCTCCCTGGGGCCCGACCCGGTGCAGGGCTCGGCGACCGTCGCCACCTTCTTCATCCGGATCGTCCTCGCCCCCTTCGCGCACCCCCTGTTCACCGCGCTCACCGGCATCGGCGTCGGCCTGCTCGCCGCGCTGCCGCGGCACAGGCGGGTGCTGCGGGCGTGCGCCCCCGTACTCGGGCTGCTCACCGCGATGCTGCTGCACGCGATCTGGAACGGCTCGGCCTCCTTCACCGACCTGACGTTCCTCGTCGTCTACGGGATCTTCATGGTGCCGGTCGCGGCGGCGCTCACCTGGCTGGCGATCTGGTCGCGCCAGAACGAGCTGCGGGCTGTGCGCACCACCCTCGCCGACTACGCGGAGGCCGGCTGGTTCGCGCCGCCCGAGCCGTGGGCGCTGGGCACGATGCGGGCGCGGTCCTCGGCGCGCGCCGCCGCGCGCCACCACCACGGCAAGGAGGCCGCAGCGACGGTCGCCGAGTACCAGCAGGCGGCGACCGCCCTCGCCCTGCTCCGCACCCGGGCCGAAGAGGGCGCGCCCCCCGACGACTTCGCCGCCCGCGAGCAGGAGCTCCTCCACCGGGTCGAGGCGCGCCGCGCCCTCGCCCGCCCGGCGACCGTACGCGCCGCGCTCACCCTCGCCGGCACACGCGCCGTCGCGCCCCCGGCGGCTCCTTACGGGTACGGACACCACGCGCCCGCACCGTCCAACCCGTACGCCCCGCCGCCGCACGGGGGTTGACGGTCCCGGCGTCCTCCCCCGGCGGGCGCGGTGGGCGCCGTACTCTCGTAGGCCCGAGACGGAAGGACGCACCCATGGCCGAAGAGGACGCACCGGAGCGGCTCTTGGCGCTCCTCGGCGAGCACCGCATCGGCGTGCTCGTCACGGTGAAGCGGGACGGGCGGCCCCAGCTCTCCAACGTCATCCACCACTGGGACCCGGATCGCAGGACCCTGCGCTTCTCGATCACCGCCACTCGCGCCAAGTCCCGCAACCTCGCGCGCGATCCACGCGCCAGCTACTACGTGGGCAGTCCGGACGGTTGGCGGTACGTCGTGGCCGAGGGCGAGGCCGAGGTCACCGCTCCCGCCGCGGATCCGCACGACGCGACCGTCGAGGAGCTCGTCGAGCTCTACCGCGCGCTCAGCGGGGAGCACCCCGACTGGGACGAGTACCGGGCCGCCATGGTCGCCGAACAGCGGCAGGTGGCCACGGTGCGTGTGACGCGCGCCTACGGGCAGGCCGGCTGAGCGCCGGGCGCACGCCGGCGAACGGGCCCGCGCCGTACGCGGGTCGGGGGCGCTCGTTCAACCGGTACCTCCGGGCGGCAGCCCCGCGCGGAGAGTTGCGAACAGTCGTGCGCGGGCGGTGCGCTCCGGGCGACGGGGGCCGTGACCTGCCGCTCGAAAAGACGAGCGCCCGGCCACCGCCGGGGAGGCACCGCCCGGCCGGAACGGACGTCGCCGCGGCACCCGCCGCCCGCCCGACCGGGGCTGGTGCGCACCGGGCAGGAGCACGGCCGAACGCACGAGGCGGGGCGGCCCGGGCACCGCGCCCGACGCGTCGTCGACGCCCGGCCCTCCGGCCCTCCTTGCTCGCCCGGAGGATCCCTCAGCCGCCGGACGCCTCCGTGAGCGACGCCTCCTCCGACTCGGTCAACTCCAGCTCCCCCACCGCGAGAAGCGCGGGAAGCTGCGCGAGCGTCCGGGCGCTGGCGATCGGCGCGACGACGCCCGGCCGGCCCGCGAGCCAGGCGAGCGCCACCGTCGCGGGCTCGACGCCGTGCGCCCCCGCGACCGCGTCGAGCGCCTCCAGGACCCGCCGACCCTGCTCGGTCTCC
>NZ_AJTQ01000058.1 GCF_000262345.1 Streptomyces xiaopingdaonensis
CCTGCGCCCGTCCGGACCGCGCGCTCTCCACCTGGCGACCCGGCCGGTACTTCCCGGTGAGGAACCCGGAGGCGAGCGCGTAATAGGGCACGACGGCGAGGGCGTTGCGCTCCGCGACGCCGGCGAGTTCCCCCTCGTAGCCGTCCCTGGAGACGAGGTTGTAGTGCGGCTGGAGCGCCACGTAGCGTGCGGCGCCCTGCTCGTCGCTGGCCGCGAGGGAGGCGGAGAGCCGCTCGGCCGAGATGTTGGAGGCGCCGATCTCGCGCACCTTGCCCGCCCGCACGAACTCGTCGAGGGTGCCGATGATCTCGGAGACGGGGACCGACTCGTCGTCGAAGTGGGTGTAGAGGAGGTCGATGCGGTCGGTCCGCAGGCGGCGGAGGGAGTCGTCGACGGCGGCCCGCATCGTCTCCGGCGCGAGCCCCTTGTGCCGGGGGTGCGCCCCGATCTTGGTGGCGAGCACGACGTCGTCGCGCCGGCCGCGTGCGGCGAGCCAGTCGCCGATGATCGTCTCCGACTCGCCGCCCTCGTTCCCCTCGACCCAGGCCGAGTAACCGTCGGCGGTGTCGAGGAAGTTGCCGCCCGAGCCCGTGTAGGCGTCGAGCACCTCGAAGGACTCTTCCAGGTCCGCGGTCCAGCCGAAGACGTTGCCGCCGAGGCAGAGCGGACTGACGGTGAACCGGCCGAGGGTGCCGCCGCTGCGGCGCGTGGAGTGAGACATGCGCCGAAGGTAGCGCGCGAGGCGGCGTCGTGCGGAGGCCGGCGGCCCTGGTGTCGGGGGGTGGTCCACCAGGACCGCCGGGTCATGGGCCGGAGCCTCGGGCTCCGGCGGTGAGGAGGCCCGCAGCAGCGGGCGTTCCGATCGCCGCCGCCTCGTCCCCTCCTCGGTGGTGCTCGCCGGAAGCGGTACGGCGACAAGCGCTCGCGCTTCCGGCAGGCGAGGCGGCGGCGCGCTCGCGCAGGAGCCGGGCGCTCAGACGTTGAGCCCCTTGCCCCGCAGCCAGGGCAGCGGGTCGATCGCGTCGCCGCCGCCGGGACGGACCTCGACGTGCAGGTGCGGCCCCGAGGAGTTGCCCGTGGAGCCGACGCGGCCGATGACGTCGCCGGTGGACACCTTCTCGCCCGCGGACTTGGTCATCGAGGAGAGGTGGCAGAACCACAGCTCCGTGCCGTCGTCGAGCTCCAGCACGATGCGGTAGCCGTACGAGCCGGCCCAGCCGGCCTCCCTGACCGTTCCGGTGTGCACGGCCTTGACGGGCGTGCCGTTGGGGGCTGCGAAGTCCTGCCCGGTGTGGTCGCTCTGCCACATCCCGCCTGCCTGGCCGTAGCCGGCGCTGAGTTGGTACGAGGCGAGCGGCAGGGTGTAGCTGGCGCGGAGTTTGGCGAGGCGCTCGGCCTCCGCCTTCTTCCGCTTCTCCTCGGCGATCTTCCGCTTCCGCTCGGCCTCCGCCTTCCGCTCGGCGGTGGCCTTCTTCTCGGCGTCTGCGGCGGCCTTGCGCGCGGCCTCCTCGACGGCCTGCTCCCGTGCGGTCGCGTCGGCCTCGGTCTGCTGCTGCTCGGCTTGGGCGAGGATGCGGGCGCGCAGCGCCTCGCCGGCGTCCTCGTCCTCGCCTCCGGCCGCGGAGCCGCCGGTGAGGCTCGCCTGGGTGAGCGGCGCGGCCTGCGCCGCATCCCCGCCGTCGTCGGAGTCCGACATCAGGTCGCCGACGCCCGGGAGTTGGCCCGCGTCGGGCAGGTGGTCCGAGATGTTCTTGACGTGGTCCGAGGCCGAGGCGAGGTCGGGCATCGAGATCGAGGCAGGGCCCTTGTCCTGCGCCGTCGCCATGCCGCCCGCGCCCACGGCCGCGATCATGCCGACGCCGAGGACGGCACCGCTGCGGGCCATGCCGCCCGAACGCTGTTTGCCGACACGGTGCTTGCCCCGCACCTGGCGGACGGAGTCCTCGGTGGGGTTCCACTCGTCGAACGGCTCGTCGCCGCGAGGGCCGTAGACCTCGGGGCCGTAGGAGGCGCCGTATCCGTCGTCGATGCGTTCGATCGGCTCGGTGCGGTAGTCGCCTGCGGTACGGGAATGGCCGAACTCGTCGGCCGTGTACGGCTCCTGAGAACCGAAGCGGGCGTGCGAATCGCCGACCGCGCTCTGCGCGTACGCCCCCTCGGGGGCATGCCTCTTCGACGCCACGGGGGGCGTTCTCCTTTCCTTCCTCTCGCCTACCGGGTTAGCTGACGGGTTCGGAGCAGGAAGGTCTCCTACGAACCGCTCGCCGCTGAGCGGGAGTTGTCCGATTCACCCCGTCCTCCGCGGTGAGCGGAGGGGTGGTTCCCCGGTTCCCTCGGTGCGTCTCATCGGGTGTGACCCGTGTGAGCACACGTACGGGATTCGGCGACGGCGCACGGTGCCGTCTCTCGTAACGGCAGTGACGACCGCGCTGCGTTATCGGACGTTAATAGAAACGAGGCCTTGATTCCAAGCTGTTCCGACGACTTCCCGGACGCTCCGCGGGCCACTTACCAGGAGGAGGGCGGTCAAACTGGGCGCGATCTCACGGGAATTGAGCCAAAGAACTTCGCAGAGTGACGAGCGACTCATCCCCCCAGAACCGTCACTCCACCCTCACTCGCCCCCCTTGGCCTCGTCCTCGGAGCCCGGTCCACCACCCGCGTCCGCACGCTCTTCGGTGACGTCCGCCACGTCCGCGTGCCGCTCCAGCGCGAGCAGCGCCATGTCGTCCGACGCACCGCCGCCCGTGTATGCGGTCACGTCGTCGACGAGGAGGTCGACCATCTCCTGCGCGTCGGAGTACGGGAGTTCGGCGAGCCGCTCCGCGAGCGGGTAGAAGACGCGCTGCACGTCGCGCGCCTCCGAGAGTCCGTCGGTGTACAACAGCAGCAGGGCGCCCGGCGGGAAGTCGGACTCCTCCGGGTGCTCGGGCCACTCGCCCAGCTGGCTCATGCCGAGCGGGGTGTTGGGCACGCGGGCGGAGAGCGACCGCACCGTTCCGTCGTGGACGAGGAACGGCGGCGGGTGCCCGCGGTTGAGCAGCCTCAGCACCCCGGGCCGCCCGTGCGGCACCTCCGCGAGGAGAGCGGTGGTGAACCCCTCCAACTGCGCCTCCCCCTGCTGCCGGGAGCCCTCGCGCTGCAGGGCGTGCTCCAACCGCTGGGCGAGCCGGGTCAGCGTCGGCTCCTGCTCGGCCGCCTCCCGGAAGGCGCCGGTGATGATCACCACCGCCTCGACGGCCCCGACGCCCTTGCCGCGTACGTCTCCGATGAGCAACCGGACCCCGAACGGTGAAGCCTGCGCGACGTAGAAGTCCCCGCCGATGCTCGCGCCCGCCTGCGCGGCCTCGTACCGCGCCGCCACGTTGCAGCCGCCCACCCGGGCCGGCGGTGCGGGGAGCACCGCGAGCTGGATCGCCTCGGCCACCGTGCGGGCCGAGGCGAGGCGCCTTCCGCTGCGGCGCATCACGTAATTGAGCGTCAGCGCGAGAGCGGAGACGACGAGGACGCTCAGGCCCGCCAGCCTCGTGTCGAGCGAGCGCTCCCCCATGACGCTCGCTACCGCGAAGAGCAGCCCCGTCGAGACGAGACCGGTGAGCACCGTCGCGACGAGCCCCTGGAGCGCGGCAGCCGCGACCGGGGCCGCGGCGAAGAGCGCGGAGATGATGATGTGCCCCGGAGTGAGGAACTCGGAGCCGATACCGAGCACGACGAACAGCGCCGGCAGCAAGTCGGCACAACGCCGCAACGCCGGGTGCATCTCCCCGTACTCGCCACTGGTAGCCCGCACCGTCCCAATCTGACCCGCGGCCCGGACGCCGGCCACTCGGAGAGGTCCAATGGACCGACCCGGACGCGGCCCGCCGGCGGGCGATGCCCCAACCCGCCCGCGCGCAACGGCGGTTGACACCCGGACGGGGGAAGTGCGAGTAGGCCGCGTGGGACTCGAACCCACAACCAACAGATTAAAAGTCTGCTGCTCTGCCAATTGAGCTAGCGGCCCGCCGCCCCAGCATATCCCTCGTCCCGCCGCGGCTTCGAGGGCATTCGCCGCCCGGGCCCACCGCGCGCGGCGGTGCTCGACGGGCGCCCTTCGGCGGAACGCACGAAGGCCCCCGGCGCAAGGGCGGGGACCTTCGTCGCGTCATCCGCTCGGCCGGGCGCGGAGCTTGTCCCGCGCCCGGAACGCGGCGGTGCGTCAGCCGTTGCGCTTCCAACGGGGCTTGTCCGCGCGGCGGTCGTTGGAGCGGGGGGCGCCACCGCGGTAGTCGCCGCCGCGGCCGTGCGGCCTGCGGTCGTCACGACGGTCGCGGTTGTAGGGGCGGTCGCCGTTGTACGGGCGGTCGTTGCGGGGGCCTCCGCGGAAGCCGCCCCTGTCGTCCCTGCGGTCGTCACGGCGGAAGTCGTCCCTGCGGGCGCCGCCGCGGCGGTCGTCGCGGCGGAAGCCGCCGTCGCGCTGGTCGTCCCTGCGGAAGCTGCCCTCGCGCTGGTCGCGGCCGCCCGGCCGGCCACCGCGGTGGCCGTTGAAACCGCCGCGGTCGCGGCCGCCGCGGTCGTCGCGCCGGTAGCCGCCCCTGCGGTCGTCGCGCCCACGGTCCTGGTTGTTGCGCTGCTCCCGCTCGCGCTTCTCGCGCTCGCGGCGCTCGCGGCGCTCCCGCTCCATCCGCTCACGGCGCTCTGCCTCGGCACGCTCCTCGGCCTCCGCCTCGGCGCGCGCCGTCTCCTCGGCGGCCGCGACAGCGGCCTCCGGGTCGTCGCCCCGCTCCTTCGCCGCCTTCGCGGTGAGCAGCGACGCCTCGTCGCGCAGCTCGGTCGCGCGCTGCTTCGCCTCCTCGAGCTGGCGGGCGAGCTTCCGCGCCTCGCGGTCGGCCTGCTTCGCCGAGCTCGCCGCCGACTCCGCCTGGAGCTCGGTGAGCGAGCGGGCGCCGGTGATCCGCGCGACGTCGTCGTCGAAGACGTCGCCGCGGCCGATGGTGTGCCGGGACGCGTCGACGCCGGCGTCCTCCATGAGGCGGAAGATCTGGCGCCGCTGGTGCGGGAGCGCGAGCGAGACGACCGTCCCCGACTGCCCGGCGCGCGCGGTGCGCCCCGAGCGGTGGAGGTAGTCCTTGTGGTCGCCCGCGGGGTCGACGTTGAGGACGAGGTCGATGCCGTCGACGTGGATGCCGCGGGCCGCGACGTCCGTCGCCACGAGCGCGTTGACCTTGCCGTCCTTGAAGTCGGCGAGGGTGCGGGTGCGGGCGCCCTGCGTCATGCCGCCGTGCAGCGCGTCCGCGCGGACGCCGGCCTCGCGGAGCTGCTCCGCGATGCGGTCGGCACCGAGCTGGGTGCGGACGAAGATGATGGTGCGGCCCTTGCGCGCGGCGATCGCCGTCGTCACGGGGGCCTTGTCCTTCGGCTTCACGACGAGCACGTGGTGGGTCATCGTCGTGACCGCGCCCTGGGCCGCGTCGACCTCGTGGCTCACCGGGTCGACGAGGTAGCGGCGGACGAGCGAGTCGATCTCCTTCTCCATCGTGGCGGAGAAGAGCATCCGCTGACCGCCCTCGGGGACGAGGTCGAGCAGCTCGGTGACCTCCGGGAGGAAGCCCAGGTCGGCCATCTGGTCGGCCTCGTCGAGGATCGCCACCTCCGTCGCGTCGAGCGAGCAGGAGCCGCGGTTGATGAGGTCGCGCAGGCGGCCGGGGGTGGCGACGAGGATGTCGACACCGCGCTCCAGCGCGGAGATCTGGTTCGCCATCGAGGTGCCGCCGCAGACGACCTTCAGCCGCAGCCCGAGGGTGTCGCCGTAGGGCTGGAGCGCGTCGGAGACCTGCATCGCGAGCTCGCGGGTGGGCGTGAGGATCACGCCGCGCGGGTGCTTGCGCTGCGTACGCCCGCCGCTGAGGCGGGTGAGCAGCGGCAGGCCGAAGGAGAGGGTCTTGCCGGAGCCGGTGCGTCCGCGACCGAGGATGTCCTTGCCGCCGAGGGCGTCGGGGATCGTCGCGGCCTGGATCGGGAACGGCGCGGTCACACCGTTCTGACCGAGCTTGCGGACGACGGCCTCGGGGAGGCCGAGGCCGGCGAAGGTCGGGCCCTCCGGCTCGTCGTCGGCGTCGGCCGGCTCGGCGGCCTCGTCCGCCTCGAGGGCGGCGAGCGCCTCGTCGTCGGTGGGCGCGACCTGCGCGGGGATCGACTGAGCGGCCTCGGGACCGTGGTCCGGGTCGTTCGGGTCCGCGTCGAAGCGGAGGGAGTCGTGGGTAACAACAGACATGCGAAATCTGACCTTCCGGAGTCATAGCGGCACGCGCCCAGAACTCCGTGAATTCGCAAGAGACCGCCTTGTGCGGTCAGCCACGGTCAAAGAGGAACGCGCCACACGGCGCGCTCTGCCAACGGCGCCGGGCAAATGGGATCAAACGATCTACCAGCATACGCACCCCACCCTGTGCAGTGCAAATGCGCCCCCGGCCGGGCCGAGGACGCTCGCCCCGGCTACCCGTAGCCGAGCGAGTGGAGCCGGTCGTCGTCGATGCCGAAGTGGTGCGCGATCTCGTGGACGACCGTCACCTCCACCTCCTCCACGACGAGCTCGCGGTCCCCTCCCTCACGCTCCACCATCCGCAGCGTCGGCCCGCGGTAGACCGTGATGCGGTCGGGCAGCACCCCCGCGTACCACTCGCCGCGCTCGGTGAGCGGCGTGCCCTCGTAGAGCCCGAGCAGCTCGGGGTCCCCGGCGGGCGGCTCGTCCTCGACGAAGACCGCCACGTTGTCCATGAGCCGCGTCAGCTCCTCGGGGATGCGATCGAGCGCCTGGGCGACCAGCTCCTCGAACTCCTCGCGCGTCATCTCCAGCACCCCGCCATTGTCGGACACGCGCCCCTGCGCACCCACCCCCGGGTTCGGCCCCGCCACGGGCAGCGGCGACCGCATAGCGCCGCCGCGCGACGGGCATACCGCCCACCATGTCCGGACTCCCACGGAAGCGGTGGCACGCCCGGGCGAGCACGGCCCTGGCAGGGCTGCGCTCGCGGACGACGTCGTGGATACGGTCCGTGCGCCGGCGCGCGCCCGTCGGCGGTTCCGGCGCCACGACGGGCCGTCCCCGCCGTACGTACCTCAGAGCGCTGGGCTTGGGAGCCGTCACGCTCCTCGGCGCCTGGCTCGGGCTGCTCGCCGTCGGCAGCCTCGGCACGACCTCGCCCGTGGGTCCCGTCGACACCCACATGTCGCTCGAGCCCTCGCTCGAAGGCGGCACGACGATCGACGTGGCGCCCCTGGGCGCGCTCCAACTCCGCAGCCACCAGGCGCCGATGCGGCTCGACGTAGACATCCAGCGCCTCGACCAGGAGCGCGCCTCGGCGCTCGTCGACCATCCGGAGCGCCTGGAGGGCCTCGACGACGAGATCGTCTCCGACGTCCGATCCGGCGCCGGGAACGTACTGCTGCGCTCCGGTCTCGCCGTCGCCGCGGGGGCGTGCGCGCTGGGGCTCGTCGTCTACCGACGCCCGCGCCGGGCGCTCGCGGCGGGCGGCCTCGCGCTGTTGCTCTTCGCCGTCTCCAGCGGGACGGCCTACGCCACCTGGAACCCCAAGTCCGTGCTGGAGCCCCGGTATTCGGGGCTGCTCGCCAGCGCGCCCTCCGTCGTCGGGAACGCGCGCAGCATCGCCACGGAGTTCGACGTGTACCAGCGGGAGCTCGCCCGCCTCGTCACCAACGTCACCAAGCTCTACGACACCGCGTCCACCCTCCCCGCCTACAGCCCCGATCCCTCGACCACGCGCGTGCTCCACATCTCCGACGTGCACCTCAACCCGGCGGCCTGGCACATCGTCGGCTCCCTCGTCGAGCAGTACGACATCGACGTCATCGTCGACACCGGCGACACCATGGACCACGGCACCCCTCCGGAGAACGGATTCCTCGCGCCCATCAAGGAGTTGGGCGCCCCGTACGTATGGGTGCGCGGCAACCACGACTCGAAGAGCACGCAGGACGCCGTGGGGAAGCTGGGGCGCCACGTCCACGTCCTCGACGAGGGCGCGACGGTCGACGTCGCGGGGTTGCGCCTCGCCGGCTGGGGCGACCCGCAGTTCACGCCCGACCGCTCCGTCGACGCGGCGGGCGAGGACGTCGAAGTCGCGGACGGCCGCCGCCTCGCCACCGCGCTGCGCGCGCAGCGCGCCGCCGGCGACCCCGTCGACATCGCGCTCGGCCACAACCCCGAACTCGCCGAACAGACCGACGGGCTCGTCCCGCTCGCGCTCGCCGGCCACACCCACCAGCGCAGCAACGAGGTCCTGCCCGGAGGCACCCGGCTGATGGTCGAGGGGACCACGGGCGGCGGCGGACTGCGCGCCGTCGAGGGCGACGAGCCGCAGAAGGTCCAGGCGTCCGTGCTCTACCTGGACAGCGAGACGCACCGCCTCCAGGCGTGGGACGAGGTCACCCTGGGCGGCCTCGGCCTCTCCAGGGCCGAGGTCTCCCGCCATCTCCCGGGGGACGCGGGGCCGGACTCGACGCCGTCGGAGACGCCCGGCGCCGTACCGGAGAGCTCCGGCAGCTCCCCTTCTTCGGTGGGTCCCGAGTAACCGGAGTTGACGCTTCGGCGGGGCACCACCCCGCCGGCCCCGCGCCCCTCCGCACTCGTCCCACCGAGCCGAGGAGGCCCGACCACCAACCGTTTTGGCGAACCGCGCCCCCATCCCATATGCTTCTCACGTCCCCGACGCGCTGATCAAGCGCCCAGGTGGGCCATCAGCCCTCATCGTCTAGTGGCCCAGGACGCCGCCCTTTCAAGGCGGTAGCACGGGTTCGAATCCCGTTGGGGGCACGCAGGCGCCTGTGCGAGACTATCCCTCGCACAGCGTGTGCAAGCTAGGTCCTGTGGAGCAGCTTGGAGTGCTCGCCACCCTGTCAAGGTGGAGGCCGCGGGTTCAAATCCCGTCAGGACCGCTGCGGCTGGGTAGCTCAGTTGGTACGAGCGTCCGCCTGAAAAGCGGAAGGTCGCCGGTTCGACCCCGGCCCCAGCCACCGCAGCCCGAACAGGGCGGAAGGGTCCCTTCGAGAAACCTCGGAGGGACCCTTCGCATGCCGTATGCGCGTGCAGCCCCGGGCAGCCAACCGCCCCCTCGCCCCTGACTTGGCCCCGTCGATCCCCGGCCCTCACCCCGTCGGACGGTCCACCGCGTACACCGTGACGCCCACCCCGAGCAGCACCTCGGAGCGGCGGACAGTGAAGCCGAGGCGTTCGGCGAGGCGTATCGACGGGGTGTTCGCCGGCTGGATCATCGCCGTGAAGCGGTCGGCGGGCAGGTGGGCGAAGCCCCAGTCGAGGACGGCGCGGGCCGCCTCGGTGGCATAGCCGCGGCCGCGTGCCTCCGGGTGGAGCGTCCAGCCGATCTCGACCTCGTCCAGCTCGGGCCAGTGGTGGAGTCCGCAGCGGCCGAGGAACCCGCCGCCCTCGCGGAGTTCGACGGCGAAGAGCCCGTGTCCTCTGCGCTCCCACTCCTCCCGGGCCTCGACGAGCCACCGGTACGCCGCCTCGCGGTCGCGCGGGACGCCGACGAGGTGGCGGTTGACGCGCGCGTCGGAGTGGAGCCGCCAGAAGGCGTCGAGGTGCTCGGGGCCCAGCGGGCTCAGGGCCAGGCGCTCCGTCTCGATCATGCGGTGAGCGTACGCCAACCGCCCACGGAGGCAGGCCGGTTGAGGTCTCCGGGCGGCGCCTCAGTCGGGCGCCGGCGCGTTGCGGAAGATCCGTTCCTGGCGGCCCCCGGGGTGCCGGTGCCGCCAGACCCAGAAGACGCCGCAGGAGAGCACCGCCCACCCGGCGAGCACCAGGTACGGCTGGAGGAGCTGGTGTTGCCGGAAGTAGACGGCGGTGTGCTGTGCGTTGACGGACGCGCCGGGCGGCAGCCACTTGCCGATCTCGCCGAGGACGGAGGGGAGCAGCGGCCACGAGACGGCGCCGCCCGATGAGGGGTTGCCGAGCAGGACCATCAGACCCCACGTCGGGATCATCGCCCAACGCCCGAAGAGAGCGTTGAACATGGTGAAGACCATCCCCGAGGCGAAGAGCGTGAGCGCGATGATGCCCCACGAAGTGGCGAACGGCAGCGGCACCGAGCCCAGCAGCCAGTCGACGACCGCACAGACGGCGAAGCCGCCGAAGACCGCGTAGCCGGCGGTGAACCAGATGCGCTCCCCCGGCGTGAGCGCGGCCGCGTGGACGCTGAGCTGGATCGCCCCGACGAACCCGATGATCACGGCGGCGAGCGAGATGTAGAAGATCGCCAGCCCTCTCGGGTCGCCGCGCGAGAGCGGTTTGAGGTCGTGCACGTCGACCCGCACCCCGGCGCTCCTGCCGACCTCGGGCCCGGTCCGCTGGAGCGTCTCGGCGACCGTGGCACCCGACGCGCTGGAGACGTCGAGCCGTACGGCGCCGCGCTGCTGTGCGTCGAGGATCGCGAAGACCCGCTGCTCCTCCACGGCGCGGACGGCGCCCTCGCGGTCCGCGAAGTGCCGCACCCGCATCGAGCTGTCGAGCGCCTGTTCCATCCCGGCGAGGAACCGCTCCGACTCCGGGATTCCGGACAGGGAGCCGACGACGGCCGTGGGGATGTTCCGCGGCGTGGGGTTTGCCATTGCGTACGTGTAGGAGCCGGCGAAGAGACCTGCGGCGGCACCGATGATGAGCACCAGGACGCAGCCCGGCAGGAAGGGAGAGTCGCGGAACCTTCTCCAGTAGGTGCGGAGCGGACCGGGTTCCGCAACCGTCCGTTCGTCCTCGCTCATGGAGATCAGCGTAGGTCCGTGATGCGGCTTTAGTCCGGGTATGCCGCTTCCTCAGGCGAGTGGCGCGCACGCCTCTTCCGCCCCGGTGCGCCCCCCTGCCCGTCCGTAATCCGTTCGCCAGCCGAATCACCGAGGTGCGATCCTGGACCTGGTATGTCGACTTCCACGCCCCACTCCCCGGGTCCGCTCAAGGCGCGCCTGCCCGAGCTCATGCTCCGCGACCAGCACCGGCTCGCGCGCAGGCTCGACGGCGCGCGCAAGATCCGCAAGC
>NZ_AJTQ01000059.1 GCF_000262345.1 Streptomyces xiaopingdaonensis
CGCGCGAAGAGGTCTTGGCGGAGATCTCGGCGGCGATGGACGAGTCCGAGTTGCTCGTCGCCTCCCGCCGCGAGTCCGTCCCCGAGATCACGTACCCCGAGCAGCTACCCGTCAGCCAGAAGAAGGACGCGATCCTCGAGGCGGTACGGGACCACCAGGTCGTGATCGTCGCCGGCGAGACTGGCTCGGGCAAGACGACGCAGATCCCGAAGATCTGCATGGAGCTCGGCCGCGGCATCCACGGCACCATCGGCCACACCCAGCCCAGGCGCCTCGCCGCCCGCACGGTCGCCGAACGCGTCGCCGAGGAACTCGGCTCCCCACTGGGCGAGACGGTCGGCTGGAAGGTCCGTTTCACGGACCAGGTCGGCGAGAACACCCTCGTCAAGCTGATGACCGACGGCATCCTCCTCGCCGAGCTCCAGCAGGACAGGGAGCTGCGTCAGTACGACACCCTCATCATCGACGAGGCGCACGAGCGCAGCCTCAACATCGACTTCATCCTCGGCTACCTCGCCCAACTCCTGCCCAGGCGCCCGGACCTGAAGGTGGTCATCACCTCGGCGACGATCGACCCGGAGCGCTTCTCGCGGCACTTCGGCGACGCCCCGATCGTCGAGGTGAGCGGCCGGACCTACCCCGTCGAGGTCCGGTACCGCCCGCTGCTGGAGGAGGAGAGCGAGGCGCCCGACCGCGACCAGGCGACGGCGATCGGCGACGCCGTCGAGGAGCTGCAGGCCGAAGCCCCCGGCGACGTCCTCGTCTTCCTCTCGGGCGAGCGGGAGATCAGGGACACGGCGGACGCGCTGGAGAAGCGCTTCGCGCGCCGGGGCGCGCGCGCCGCTGCGACCGAGGTGCTCCCGCTCTACGCCCGTCTCTCCCACGCGGAGCAGCAGCGCGTCTTCCAGCGGCACACGGGCAGCCGCGTCGTGCTCGCCACCAACGTCGCCGAGACGTCCCTCACCGTCCCCGGCATCAAGTACGTCGTCGACCCGGGGACGGCGCGGATCTCCCGCTACAGCCACCGCACCAAGGTGCAGCGGCTGCCGATCGAGCCCGTCAGCCAGGCCAGCGCCAACCAGCGCAAGGGTCGTTCGGGACGTACCTCGGAGGGCATCTGCATCCGCCTCTACTCCGAGGAGGACTTCCTCTCCCGCCCGGAGTTCACCGACGCGGAGATCCTGCGGACCAACCTCGCCTCCGTCATCCTCCAGATGCACGCGGCGGGTCTCGGCGCGATCGAGAAGTTCCCCTTCATCGACCCGCCCGACCACCGCAGCATCAAGGCCGGCGTCCAACTCCTGGAAGAACTGGGCGCCCTGCGCGAGGGGAAGCTGACGAAACTCGGCCGGGACCTCGCCCGCCTCCCCGTCGACCCGCGCCTCGCGCGCATGGTCCTGGAGGCGGGGCGGAACGGCTGCGTCCGAGAGGTGACCGTCATCGCGGCCGCCCTCTCGCTCCAGGACCCGCGCGAGCGCCCGTCGGACAAGCAGCAGCAGGCGGACCAGCACCACGCCCGCTTCAAGGACCCCACGAGCGACTTCGTCTCCTTCCTCCACCTGTGGGAGTACGTGCACGAGCGGCGCAGAGAGCTCTCCTCCTCCGCTTTCCGCCGGATGTGCAAACAGGAGTTCCTCAACTATCTGCGCATACGCGAGTGGCAGGACATCTGCTCCCAACTGCGCCAGGTCGCAAGGACGATGGGACTCAGGCCGGAGGAACGCGAAGAAGCCGGGAGCGAGGTTTCGGCGGACGCGGTGCACCGTTCACTGCTCGCGGGACTCCTCTCGCACGTCGGCCTCAAGGACACGGAGAAGAACGAGTACCTCGGCGCACGGAACGCGAAGTTCGCCGTCTTCCCCGGCTCCGCGCTCTTCAAGAAGCCGCCGCGCTGGGTGATGTCGGCCGAGCTGGTGGAGACGTCCAGACTCTGGGCCAGGGTCAATGCGAAGATCGAACCCGAGTGGATCGAGCCCCTCGCCCAGCACCTGCTGAAGCACACCTACAGCGAACCGCACTGGGAGCAGAAGCAGGCGGCCGTGATGGGGTACGAGCGCGTCACCCTCTACGGCATCCCGATCGTCGCGCAGCGCAAGGTCAACTACGGCCGGATCGACCCGGAGACGTCCCGGGACCTCTTCATCCGGCACGCGCTCGTCGAGGGCGACTGGCGCACCCACCACGAGTTCTTCCGCGAGAACCGCCGACTCCTCGGCGAGGTCGAGGAGTTGGAGCACCGCGCCCGCCGCCGCGACATCCTCGTCGACGACGAGACCCTCTACGACTTCTACGACCAGCGCATCCCCGCCGAGGTCGTCTCCGGCGCCCACTTCGACTCCTGGTGGAAGAAGAAGCGGCGAGAAGAACCGGACCTGCTCAACTTCGAGAAGTCGATGCTCATCAACGAGCAGGCCGAGGGCGTCAGCGAGGCCGACTACCCGGACCTGTGGCGCCAGGACGGCCTGGTCCTGCCCGTCACCTACCAGTTCGAGCCCGGCACCGAGGCCGACGGCGTCACGGTCCACGTCCCGCTCCACGTCCTCAACCAGGTGTCGCCCGAGGGCTTCGACTGGCAGATCCCCGGCGTACGGCACACCCTCGTCACCGAGCTCATCCGCTCGCTGCCCAAGACGATCCGGCGCAACTACGTCCCCGCTCCCGACTACGCCTCCCGCTTCCTCGCACTCCCCGCCCCCGACGGCACCGGACCGCTGGCCCGGTCGGCCCCGCAGCAGCGTCCGTTGACGTCCGCGCTCGCCGCCGAGCTCCAGCGGATGGTGGGCGTCCCCGTCTCTCCGGAGGACTTCGACACCGCGAAGGTCCCCCCGCATCTGCGGATCACCTTCCGCGTCGTCGACGAGCGCCGCCGCAAGCTCGAAGGCGCCAGCGAGGACAAGGACCTGGAGGCGCTGAAGCTGCGCTTCAAGCCGCAGACGCGGGAAGCGATCTCCCGGGCCTTCGAGTCGGCCGAGCGCTCCAAGTCCCGTAAGAAGAAGCAGAAGTCGCAGCCCGGCGCAGCGCAGCCGGAGCCGGCCGCCCCCGCCGAACCCCCTTCGGCGCTCCAGCGCACGGGCCTCACCTCGTGGACGCTCGGCACGCTGCCGCGCACCTTCACGTCCCGCAGAGCCGGCCAGCCCCTCAAGGCGTATCCGGCGCTGGTGGACGAGGGCGAGTCCGTCGCGGTACGCCTCTTCGACACGGAGCCGGAGCAGCAGGCGGCGATGTGGCGCGGGGTACGGCGGCTCATCCTCCTCAACATCCCCGCCGATCCGGCGAAGTTCGCCCAGTCGAAACTGAACAACCAGCAGAAACTCGCTCTTTCGCGCTCCCCGCACGGCTCGGTCCAGGCTCTCTTCGAGGACTGCACCACCGCGGCGACCGACCGCCTCATCGCCGCGCACGGCGGCCCCCCGTGGGACGAGGAGTCCTTCCGCAAGCTCTTCGACGCCGTCCGCACGGACCTCGTCGACGCCACCCTCGCCACCGTCACCCAGGTCCAACAGGTCCTCGCCGCGTGGCACTCGTGCGAGCAGCGCCTCCGCGCCACCACGAGCCCCGTCCTCGCCGACTCCGCGGCCGACGTCAGGCGCCAACTCGACGAGCTGGTGCACCCCGGCTTCGTCACCGCGCACGGCACCGCCCGCCTCAAGGACCTGCTCCGCTACCTCACCGCGGCCGACCGGCGCCTCCAGCAGATGCCGCACAGCCCCGAGCGGGACCGCACCCGGATGGCGAAGGTCCTGGACATGCGGGACGAGTACCTGTGGCTGCTGGAGCAGTTCCCGCCCGGGCGCCCGGTACCGCAGGCGGTCCACGAGATCCGCTGGATGGTCGAGGAACTCCGGGTCAGCTACTTCGCGCATGCGCTCGGCACCAAGTACCCCGTCTCGGACAAGCGCATCGCGAAGGCCGTGGACGAGGCCGCCCTCTGACGCGGCACGGGGTGACAGCCCGGTCGCCCAGGGTGAGTTCGCCCCGGAGCACGGTGCTGCTGTAGAGTCTCCTCTCGTGCCCGGCCGAACGCCGCAGCACAGCTCCTGGTCCTGTGGAGCAGCTTGGAGTGCTCGCCACCCTGTCAAGGTGGAGGCCGCGGGTTCAAATCCCGTCAGGACCGCATTCGAAGGCCCGCCGTCCGGCGGGCCTTTTTCATGCCCGCCTCTTCCCATCCGCCGTGCGTCCGCGTCCGGTTGACGCCCGCACATCGGCGGGGTACGCCTGACCGCGGAGCCGCGTACACGGCCGACAGCCCCGGGAGGTGGACGATGCCGAAGCTGCCGGGTGGCACACCCCGCGACGACACGAGGGCCCTCCTACGAGCCCACCTCGCCGCCCGCCGAAGGCACCGGCACCTCACCCGCCACTGCCCGGCCTGCCACCGCCTGTTCCGCCTTGCGCTCGACGCCCCTCGCGCCATTACGTCCGGGGTCGCTCGCTGACGCCGACTCAACTTCCCTCAGTGTGCAGGCAGATCGACGCCGCCTGACCGGAACTCGCCGCGCACATGGCCGAATTGGCACCCCTGCTGCCCAACACCGTTCATCGGCCCGCACGTTCGCCGCCGCCCCCACGTCAGGCGACCGCAGCCTCGTCCACTATCCCAACCCCGTACTCCCTCACAAGTGGACATGAACGTGACGGGTGTCACCGAATTCCTCTCCGGAAGGGGGGAACTCGCGGGTCACTTCGTGGCGGGCAATTTAATGTGTGCAATGGCACCGTGCCCAAAGCGCTTGGCAGACCCTCCGACCGTTTCCCCCGACTCCCTTCCCCGCACCGCCCGTTCACCGTCACGGGCGTCACCGCGCATCGTCCCCAGCCGAGCCGCGCCCCATGCGCCACGCGCGCCACCGATACGCACGCGCCCCTCGGAAGCGACTCCGAACGGCCGCCCCCCGCGGGCCGGTTGCTCGACCGCACCGGCAGCGAGCCCTGAGCGGCGCCAGAGGGCGCCCAGGCGGCACTCCGTGCCCCCGGACGCCCCGGGTACCCCCAGAGGCGCACAGCGGCCGCAGGAGGCGCTCAAACGCGCGCACGCGCCTCGCGCACCGGAGTCCCGCGCCTCCAACTCCCGTGCGCACAAAGAAAGATCGCGCTGGACCCGGCGGAGTCCAGCGCGATCAACGAGTGAGCGCTGTTGGGGCAGCAGCCCCTCGTGCGGTGCTCTGGGCGTCGCAGCGGGGTGGGGGCCCCGCGGTTCGCCCGGTTATGCGGTTGTTTCGCTGATCATGCCTCGCTGCGCTGCTGGGGGATGCCCGCCAGCAATGCGCGCACCTCCGCCTCGCGGTAGCGGCGGTGCCCTCCGAGCGTGCGGATGGACGTGAGCTTGCCCGCCTTTGCCCAGCGTGTGACCGTCTTCGGGTCCACGCGGAACATGCTGGCAACCTCAGCCGGGGTCAGCAGCGGCTCGGCTTCAGGGGTGCGAGCGGTCATGAGCGGCCTCCTCGGGAGAACCGAACCATCACGGTTCTTTCCTCTAAATTCTGCACCTTGGCCCGCGTTGCCCGATATGGCGCACGCGGGCCGAGTCGGTTATAGGACGAACGGCTTGTCCTCGGCACTACAACTACACCATCTGTCCAGCCACGTCGGCCAAACCGATGGAATTGCCCTCTCAGGTGTTGAACCTCAACGGAAGCCGATGGACCGTGCCATAGCGGACAGTCACGCCGTCGTGACGATCAGTCACGGCAGGAGCAAGCGGCACCAGCCCCACCAAGAAGTGCAATACCGATCTATCCGCCCAAAGTTGGATGGAAGGAGCCCTCGGCGAACTCCTTGTCCTATTTTGACACGAGGAGCAGCTCTGAGAGCAAGACCCCGATTAAGTGCGATCCATCACGCTTGAGGCAATAGCCCGGTTCGGGACGTAGGTCCCATCCGTGCGAACTTTACTGCGGCCCGCACACCGAGCGCGCACCGCACCCTCGGCTCGACCGCCCCGAAGCCCAACACGGCCCGCGTGGCGCTCAGTTGGCGAACTGGAGTTCGCGCACCGCCCGCCACCGCAAGGTGAGCCGCTCGTACGCCTCGCCCGCGGCCTCCTCGTCGCCGGCACGGAGCGCGGCGAGCCCCTCGGCGACGTCCGCCGCCGAATGGTCCGTCGCGAGCTGCTCGTCGCCGATCGCGTACGCGAGGCCGCCGTAGTCCAGTTCGACGAGCGAACGCGGGTGGAATTCCTCCAGCCAGCGCCCCACATCTACCAGGCCCTCGATGAGCGGTCCCTCCTCGAGCTCCTCGCGGAGCACTTTCAAGCCCCTCGCGAGGCGCCGCCGTGCCTGCACCATAGGGGTGCGGTAGCGAAGGACGAACTGCTGTCCGCTCTCCTCACCGGAACCGGACTTTCCAAACTCCCTCTCGTCATCGGCGAAGAGCACGAACCACCGCACCGGCACCTGCCACACCGCGGTACGAATCCACGGCCGCGCATCGGGATTCCGCTCCCGCCAGCGGTCGTAGTCCTCGGCCGCCTGCCTGCGCACCACGGGAGGGACGGCCGCGTCCAGTACCGGCTGGGGCATCGCGATCTCCTGGTCGCCGGCGGCCTGGGTGAGCGCCGCGAGCGCCTGCCAGCCGCGGAGCCTCGTGCGCCAGGGGCAGACGCAGGTCACACCCTCGACCTCGGCGACGAACGCGTCGGCGCTCTCGTGGTGCGGCACCACGACGGGCGGCATCGGTAGCAGGTCGGTGAGGGAGCGCCGCACCTCGTCCTGCGCGGTGGGCAGGGTCTCCTGCTGTGCGTAGCGCACCCAGTGGCTGCGCTCCGGCTCGGGGAAGGCGGCGAGCGGCTCGTACACCCGCAGGTAGGACGCGTACGGGACAGTGACCGAAGCCGGCATGGCCACGTGGTTCCTCCAAGGACGGGGTGCGGGGATCGGTTGCGGTGGCTCGACGGACGCGTCGGAACCCCCGTGGGACGGGCGGTTTCCGGAGTGCGAACGCAGGTCCGGAAGACAGTTGACTACCCCGTTCCCCGGACCGCAACGTGCCCGCGCTCCGCAGGCGTACGCTGCCGACGAACCTCCGCGCACCAGGTCCGCCCGGCACCGCGGGGGAGCTGCAGGCCCGCACCCGGGCCCTCTCCGCCACAAGCAGGAGCGGCCCGGCGGAGGGCGTCCTTCGCACTAGGAGTCACCACCGTGACCGAACCTTCAACCGGCGTAGAAGACCGAACGGCCCCCGGCACCGGACCGCGCACGCCCGCGCAGACCACCGCGCCCACCGCCGAGACGGGCACCTCTCGCCCTTCCGGGGTGTTGCGCACCCTCTTCCGCTCCGAGCAGGGCGGCCACGAACAGGTCGTCCTCTGCCAGGACCCCGCCAGCGGGCTCAGGGCCGTCATCGCCGTCCACTCCACCGCGCTGGGCCCCGCCCTCGGCGGCACCCGCTTCCACGCCTACGTCGACGCGGCAGCCCCGGAGGAGGCAGCCCTCCGCGACGCGCTCGACCTGGCCCGCGGGATGTCGTACAAGAACGCGCTCGCGGGGCTCGACCACGGCGGCGGCAAGGCCGTGATCATCGGGGACCCGAGCCGCGACAAGACGGAGGCGCTGCTGCGCGCCTACGGCAGGTACGTCGCCTCGCTCGGCGGCCGGTACGTCACCGCCTGCGACGTCGGCACCTACGTGCAGGACATGGACGTGGTCGCCGAGGAGTGCCGCTGGACGACGGGGCGCTCGCCCGAGAACGGCGGCGCCGGGGACTCTTCCGTCCTCACGGCGTTCGGCGTCTTCCAGGGCATGCGCGCCACGGCCGCACGCCTGTGGGGAGCGCCTACGCTGCGCGGGCGCACGGTCGGGATCGCGGGCGTGGGCAAGGTGGGGCACCACCTCGTCGAGCACCTCTTGGAGGACGGCGCCGAGGTGGTCGTCACCGACGTGCGCGCGGACGCGGTGCGCCGCGTCCGCGAGGGCCGTCCCGAGGTACGCGCCGTCGAGGACACCGAGGCGCTCGTGCGGCTGCCCGAGCTGGACCTCTACGCCCCCTGCGCCCTCGGAGGCGCGCTCGACGACCGGACCGTCGCCGACCTCACGGCACGCGGCGTCTGCGGCGCGGCCAACAACCAGCTGGCGCACCCCGGGGTGGAGAAGGATCTCGCGGACCGCGGCATCCTCTACGCCCCCGACTACCTCGTGAACTCCGGCGGCGTGATCCAGGTCGCGGAAGAGCTCAGGGGGTTCGACTTCGCACGAGCGAAAGCAAAGGCCGAGAAGATCCACGACACGGCGCTGGCGATCTTCGACCGTGCGGAAGCCGACGGCACCCCGCCCGCGACGGCTGCCGACAGGCTCGCGGAGCAGCGGATCGCAGGGGCCGCGTAGTCGGGAGGTCTTTCTCACGCCCCCTCGGCGGGTCGTTGCGGAACGGGAAGGTAAAATCCGGACTGACCAGCGCAGGAAAGGTCATGGGCGACAGCGGGGCCCTGTCGTGTCGTGCGGGCGACGTACCGTACGGGCGCGGAAGAAGGTACCGTTGAAGCCTGAGAAATGGTCTCTCCCTGGGAGACCGCTCTGATGATTCATGAACGCGTGTCAAGACTCTGGGGCCGTCGAGCCCCGTCGTTGAGGGGGTCGAGCCATGGGGCGCGGCCGGGCCAAGGCCAAGCAGACGAAGGTCGCCCGCCAGCTGAAGTACAACAGCGGTGGGACGGACCTCACACGCCTGGCTGAGGAGCTGGGCGCATCGACGTCGAACCAGTCGCCGAACGGCGAGCGCTTCGAGGAAGATGAGCTGGACGACGACCCGTACGCACAGTACGCGGAGCTGTACAACGACGAGGAGGAGGACGACGAGCAGTCGTCCGACCCGCAGTCGAACCGACGTCGCGCTTGACGTCCACGCACAGTGGCCCGGTCCGGCATCCGCCGGGCCGGGTTCTGTGCTGCCCAGACGCTTTTTCGCAGCCGGCGGCCGCCGTGGCGGCCGCCGGCCGGGCGTGCTTCAGCTCGCATGGCCACCCGTGAGCGTCACCGTGCCGTGATCGGCTCCCGTGCTCTCGGTCACCTCGCCGAGGACCCAGGCGTCCACGCCGCGGTCGGCGAGCGTCGTCAACGCGGTGGACACTGCATCACCGGGGACGACGGCGACCATGCCGACGCCCATGTTGAGCGTCCGCTCCATCTCCGCGCGCTCCACCTCACCGGCCTGCGAGACGAGCCCGAAGACCGCGGGCGGCGTCCAGGTCGAGCGGTCGAGCTCCGCGCGGAGGCCCTGCGGCATGACGCGGGCGAGGTTGGCGGCGAGGCCGCCGCCCGTGATGTGCGAGAAGGCGTGGACCTCGCAGGCGGCGACGAGCGCGAGGCAGTCGAGCGAGTAGATCTTCGTCGGTTCGAGGAGCTCCTCGCCGAGAGTGCGGCCGAACTCGGGGACCCGGCGCTCCAGCGCCCACCCGGCACGCTCGAAGAGGACGTGGCGGACGAGCGAGTACCCGTTGGAGTGGAGCCCCGAGGACGCCATGGCGATCACGGCGTCCCCCGCGCGCACCCGCTCGGGGCCGAGCACACTGTCCGCCTCGACGACGCCTGTCCCCGCGCCTGCGACGTCGTACTCGTCGGGTCCGAGCAGCCCGGGGTGCTCGGCGGTCTCACCGCCGACCAGGGCGCAGCCCGCGAGGACGCAACCTTCGGCGATCCCCTTCACGATCTGCGAGATCCGCTCGGGGACGACCTTGCCGACCGAGATGTAGTCGGTCATGAAGAGCGGCTCGGCACCACAGACGACCAGGTCGTCGACGACCATCGCGACGAGATCGTGCCCGATGGTGTCGTGGAGGTCCATCCGCTGCGCGACGGCGACCTTGGTGCCGACGCCGTCGGTCGCCGAGGCGAGGAGGGGACGGCGGTAGCGTGCGAGGGCCGAGGCGTCGAAGAGGCCGGCGAATCCGCCGAGCACGCCGACAGACTCCGGCCGCTGGGCCTTGCGCACCCAGTTCTTCATGAGGTGGACGGCGCGGTCGCCGGCCTCGATGTCGACTCCGGCCGCCGCGTAGCTGGCGCCTGAGCTCTCTGTGGTCACGGGTTCGGGGGTCCTTTCTGCGCGCCGCACCGGCCGTACGGGGGCGCCGAGACGGCCGGGCCGCGCGGTGCGCGCGGTCGGCCTGGCTCGGTCCTCGCCGGGCTTGTCATGGTCTGGGCTGCACGCGCCGTTCAGGGCCGCTTGAGCGCGTCGGCGCCGCCGACTCCGGCGGTGAGGGTGGTGACGCCGTCCGCGTCGGTGGCGGACGCCTCCGTGGTCTCCGTCTCCAGCAGGCGCTTGCCGAGGAGTTCGTGATCGGGGAGGTCCATCGGGTACTCGCCGTCGAAGCAGGCCCTGCAGAGGTTCGGCTTGGCGATCGTCGTCGCCTCCGTCATGCCGTCGAGGGAGATGTACGCGAGGGAGTCGGCGCCGAGGGACTTGCCGATCTCCTCGACGGAGAGGCCGTTGGCGATGAGCTCGGCCCTGGTCGCGAAGTCGATCCCGAAGAAGCAGGGCCACTTGATGGGCGGGGAGCTGATCCGGACGTGGACCTCTGCCGCGCCTGCCTCGCGGAGCATCCGGACCAGGGCGCGCTGAGTGTTGCCGCGCACGATCGAGTCGTCGACGACGACGAGCCGCTTACCCCTGATGACTTCCTTCAGCGGGTTGAGCTTGAGCCGGATACCGAGCTGCCTGATCGTCTGCGAGGGCTGGATGAAGGTCCGGCCCACGTAGCTGTTCTTCACCAGACCGCTGCCGTACGGGATGCCGCTCGCCTCCGCGTACCCGATCGCGGCCGGGGTGCCGGACTCGGGCGTGGCTATGACGAGGTCCGCTTCGGCGGGGGACTCGCCGGCGAGGCGGCGGCCCATCTCGACGCGGGAGAGGTAGACGTTCCGGCCGGCGATGTCGGTGTCGGGGCGGGCGAGGTAGACGTACTCGAAGACGCAGCCCTTCGGCCTGGCGTCGGCGAACCGGGTGGAGCGGAGGCCGTCCTCGTCGATGGCGACGAGCTCGCCCGGCTCGATCTCGCGGACGAAGCCGGCTCCGACGATGTCGAGCGCGGAGGTCTCGCTCGCCACGACCCAGCCACGCTCCAGCCGTCCGAGCACGAGCGGGCGGACGCCCTGCGCGTCGCGGGCGGCGTAGAGGGTGTGCTCGTCCATGAAGACGAACGAGAAGGCGCCCTTGACCTGCGGGAGGACCAGCGGGGCCGCCTGTTCGACGGTGAGCGGGTTGCCGTCCTCGTCCGTCTGGCCTGCGAGGAGGGCCGTGACGAGGTCGGTGTCGTTGGTGGCGGCGACCTGGGTCGCGCGGCCGCCGCTGCCCGCCGCCTGCTCGGCGACGAGTCCGGCGAGCTCGCCGGTGTTGACCAGGTTGCCGTTGTGTCCGAGCGCGAGGGAGCCGTGCGCCGTCGCGCGGAAGGTAGGCTGCGCGTTCTCCCAGACCGAGGCTCCGGTCGTGGAGTACCTGGCGTGCCCGACGGCGATGTGGCCGCGGAGCGAGCCGAGGGAGGTCTCGTCGAAGACCTGGGAGACCAGGCCCATGTCCTTGAAGACCAGGATCTGGGAGCCGTTGCTCACAGCGATACCTGCGGACTCCTGTCCGCGGTGCTGCAGGGCGTAGAGACCGAAGTACGCGAGTTTGGCGACCTCTTCACCCGGAGCCCAGACCCCGAAGACGCCGCATGCGTCCTGGGGGCCCTTCTCGCCCGGGAGGAGGTCGTGGTTGAGGTTACCGTCACCACGTGGCACGTCTTCGAGTCTAGGGCAGGCACGCGGGGAGCGGGGAACCGGGGAGGTCCTGACCCGCTCCGCCCCCGCCGGTGAGCAGCCGTTTCGGGGGCGCCGGGGGCCGCTTCCGCCGGACGGCGGCGTCGGGAAGCCTGCGGGCACGGGCAGTTGCCGGCCTTGTGATGCGGCCACACAAGCGGCTACATTCGACCGGTCCGCCGCCGCGCCGCGGCTTCGACGCCCGATCCCTGGAGGCCCCATGAGCACCGCTGCCCGGCACCCGGCCGAGGAACGTCTCACCGCACGGATACGCACGGCCGTCGAGCAGTACGCACAGGAGCGGGGCGCAGCGCCGGGCGAGGGGCGGCTCGACTACCCGCGGTCACTCGCGGACGGCTATGCCGCCCACCGCGAGGAGCCCGGTCCGCTCGCCGCCTACCTGGACGGCCTCGCCGGCGAACTCGCCCTCGCCGACGTCCGTGCGCTGCGTCTCGCCGGCGAGGCCGCCGCCGCCGTGACACCGCGGCTCGTCGAGGCCGCAGCCGACGAGGGCGTACCGCCTCCCCGCATAGCCGAGGAGTTGGGCCTCACACCGTCGCGCGTCTACACCCTCCTCCGCGAGCAGCGGCGGGAGCGGGCCCGCGCCGTGCTGGAGGGCCGGCTCAGCCCCGCGGAGGCAGCGGGCGACGACCCGCGTGCCGCGCTCGTCCGCTACGGCGCGGCGCTCGTCGGCCTCCCCGCCGAGCACCGGGAGACCGCCGAACGGTTCCTCGCGGGGCTGCGGGCCGCCGCCGAGGAGGCGTGAGGGCCCTCAGCGCAGGACCGGCAGGAGGTCGCCGAGGTCGGCCCGCTCGCCGCTCGCCGCGACCGCGCCGTCCTCGCAGGCTCGCGTCCACTCCTCGCGGCCGGTCGCGAGGCGAACCCAGGTGAGCGGGGAGGTCTCGACGACGTTCGGCGGGGTGCCCCTCGTGTGCCGGGGCCCCTCGACGCACTGGACGACGGCGAAGGGCGGAACACGCACCTCGACCGAGGAGCCGGGCGCCTTCGCTGCGAGGGCGTCGGCGAGGACGCGGACGGTGCCGGCGAGGGCCTGCCGGTCGAGGTGGACGGCGACGCCGGTGGCGCGGGCGAGATCGTCGCCGTGCACGACGAGTTCGACGAGGCGGGTCACGGTGAAATCGAGCATGCGCATGGCGCCGAAGGCACCGGGGACGAGGAGGTCCTCGCGGACGGCGGACTCCAGTACGGGCTCCAGGTCGGCGACGGCGGCGTCGATGAGGGCCGGTGCGTCCTCCGTGCGGGCGGCCCGCTCGCGGGTGCGCGCGTCGAGGTCCGCTGCGACGTCGCCGTTGGAGAGGGCCCACCGCGGGAGGCTCACCTCGGCGGTCCTCGCGCGTGCCTCCGGGCCGCTGAGGAACTTGGGGACGGCGTCGATCTGGAGGGCGAGGTGGACGAGCAGGTGGTGGACGTCCCAGCCGGCGAGTCCGGAGGGGAGGGACCGCTGCTCGGGCGTGAGCCGGTGTGCCGCGTCTGCGGTCGCCTCGACCTGGGCGATGAGGGCCTTGCGGGTCCTGTCCGGGTCGTACGCGCGCAGCTTCCTCGTCGTGCCCGTGGCTGATCTGCGGTGAGCGGACGGCATGCCGGTGAGGTTACCGCCGCCGCGTGCGCCGCGCGCGGGTCGTACGCCGCCGCGGCGGAGCGGCGCCCCGCGCGGACGGGGCGCGTGGGCTGGGGCGTGGGGCGTCAACTGCCCTTGCGGGCACGGCAGACCGGGGCAGACGACCTGTGCCAGGATTCCCCTCATGTCTATTGCGGATCGCCATCTCGCCGACGACGAACAGCTCATATATGTGACGCGACAGCACTGGACCGAAATGGTCAGCGAGTTCGTGATCCTCTGCGTGATCTGGGCGGTCGCAGGCGTGCTCGTCTGGATGGTCTCCGGCGCGGAGTGGGGAGCGGCGACGTACGTCGTGCTCGGTGCGGCGGGGATCGCTTCCGTCTGGTTCTGGTTGATCCCGCTGCTGAAGTGGCGCAGTCAGATGTACATCCTGACCACCAAGCGCATCTACAAGCGCACCGGCTTCCTCACCAAGGCGAGCCGCGCCATCCCGCTCCTGCGCGTCAACGACGTCTCGTTCAAGGCGACGCTCTGGGAGCGGATCATGCGGTACGGAACGATCAGCATCCAGTCCGCTTCCGAGCAGGGGAAGATGACGATGCGCCACGTTCCGAAGCCGGAGTGGTTCAAGTCGGAGATCTACCGCGCGGTCGACGAGGAGCAGTCACGGCAGCAGATGGGCCCCGGACCGATGGGCCCGGGGCCGCAGTGGGGCCCGCCGCAGTACTGAGTACGGCGGCGGACCCGGTGCCGCTCAGCCGAAGAGCGCGGGCAGCGTCGCGGTGTGCGCGGCGCGCAGTTCGTCGAGCGGGAGGGTGAACTGGCCCTGGATCTCCAGCTCCTCGCCGTCGACGACGCCGATGCGGGCGGCCGGCATGCCGCGGGCCGCACACATGTCGTTGAACCGGACCTCTTCGCTCCGGGGGATCGCCACCAGCGCCCTCCCCTGTGACTCGGAGAAGAGGAAGACGAACGGGTCGACGCCGTCGGGCACCACGATCCGGGCCCCCTTGCCGCCGCGCAGGCAGGACTCGGTGAGCGCCTGGATGAGGCCGCCGTCGGAGAGGTCGTGCGCCGCGTCGGCCATGCCGTCGCGGGAGGCGGAGACGAGGATCTCGCCGAGGAGCTTCTCGCGCTCCAGGTCCACCTCGGGCGGGAGGCCGCCGAGGTGGCCGTGCGCGACCTGCGCCCAGGCCGAGCCGCCGAGTTCGTCCCTGGTGTCGCCGAGGAGGTAGACGAGGTGTCCCTCCTCGGCGAAGGCCATCGGTGTGCGCCGTGCGACGTCGTCGATGACGCCGAGGACGCCGACGACCGGCGTCGGATGGATCGCCGCCTCGCCCGTCTGGTTGTAGAGCGAGACGTTGCCGCCGGTCACCGGGGTGCCGAGCGCACGGCAGCCGTCCGCGAGCCCGCGGCACGCCTCTGCGAACTGCCACATCGCTGCCGGATCTTCGGGAGAACCGAAGTTGAGGCAGTCGGTGACGGCGAGCGGCTTCGCGCCCGTCGTGGCGACGTTCCGGTACGACTCGGCGAGGGCCAACTGCGCGCCCGTGTACGGGTCGAGCTTCGCGTACCTGCCGTTGCCGTCGGTGGCGAGCGCGACGCCGAGGCCCGACTCCTCGTCGATCCGGATCATGCCGCCGTCCTCCGGCTGCGCGAGGACCGTGCCGCCGAGGACGTAGCGGTCGTACTGGTCGGTGATCCACGAGGCGTCGGCCTGGTTGGGCGAGGAGACGAGCGCGAGCGCGGCGGCACGCAGCTCCTCGCCGCCCGCCGGACGGGGCAGCCGCGACGCGTCGTCGGCCTGGAGCGCGTCCTGCCACTCCGGGCGGGCGTAGGGGCGCTCGTAGACGGGGCCCTCGTGCGCGACGGTGCCGGGCTCGACGTCGACGATCTGTTCGCCGTGCCAGAAGATCTCCAGGCGGTCGCCCTCGGTGACCTCGCCGATCACGGTGGCGGTCACCTCCCACCGCTCGCAGATCTCCAGGAACCGCTCGACGTCGCCGGGCTCGACGACGGCGCACATCCGCTCCTGCGACTCGCTCATCAGAATCTCCTCGGGGGAGAGCGAGGGATCGCGCAGCGGCACGGTGTCCAGTTCGACGCGCATGCCGCCGGAGCCGTTGGAGGCCAACTCGCTGGTGGCGCAGGAGAGTCCGGCCGCGCCGAGGTCCTGGATGCCGGTGACGAGGCCCTCGCCGAAGAGCTCCAGCGTGCACTCGATGAGCCGCTTCTCCTCGAAGGGGTCGCCGACCTGCACGGCAGGGCGCTTGGCGGGCTTGCCGTCGGACGACTCGAAGGTCTCGGAGGCGAGGATCGACGCGCCGCCGATGCCGTCGCCGCCGGTGCGCGCGCCGTAGAGCACGACCTTGTTGCCTGCGCCCGCCGCCTTGGCGAGGTGGATGTCCTCGTGCTTCATGACGCCGACGCAGAGGGCGTTGACGAGCGGGTTGCCCTGGTAGCACGCGTCGAAGACGACCTCGCCCCCGATGTTCGGGAGGCCGAGGCAGTTGCCGTATCCGCCGATGCCCGCGACGACGCCGGGGAGCACCCGGCGGGTGTCGGGATGGTCGGGGGCGCCGAAGCGGAGCGGGTCCATCACGGCGATCGGCCTGGCGCCCATCGCGATGATGTCGCGCACGATCCCGCCGATCCCGGTGGCGGCGCCCTGGTGCGGCTCGACGTACGAGGGGTGGTTGTGCGACTCGACCTTGAAGGTCACCGCGTACCCCTCGCCCACGTCGACGACGCCGGCCTGTTCGCCGATGCCCACGAGGAGCGCGTCCGAGTGCGGGGCCTTCTCGCCGAACTGCTTCAGGTGGATCTTGGAGGACTTGTAGGAGCAGTGCTCGGACCACATCACCGAGTACATCGCCAGCTCGGCGCCGGTCGGGCGGCGGCCGAGCAGCTCGCGTACGCGTGCGTACTCGTCCTGCTTCAGGCCGAGTTCGGCCCAGGGCTGCTCGGCCTCCGGGGTCTGCTCGGCATTCTTGACGGTGTCCAGGCTCATGCGGTGACCAGCTTTTTCAAGACCGAGGTGAAGAAGCCGAGCCCGTCGGTGGTCGGCCCGGTGAGGGGTTCGACGGCGTGCTCGGGGTGCGGCATGAGGCCGACCACGTTCCCGGCCTCGTTGGTGACGCCCGCGATGTCGCGGCGCGAGCCGTTGGGGTTGCCGCCGAGGTAGCGGGCGACGACGCGGCCCTCCGCCTCCAGCGCGTCGAGGGTCGCCTCGTCGGCGATGTAGCCGCCCTCGCCGTTCTTCAGCGGGACGGTGATCGTCTCGCCGGGCGCGTAGTCGGCCGTCCAGGCCGTCTCCGCGTTGTCGATGCGGAGGCGCTGGTCGCGGCAGACGAAGTGGAGGTGGTCGTTGCGCGTGAGCGCGCCGGGGAGCAGGTGGGACTCGCAGAGGATCTGGAACCCGTTGCAGATGCCGAGCACCGGCAGCCCCTCGCGAGCCGCCTCGCTCACCTTCCCCATCACCGGGGAGAAGCGGGCGATCGCGCCGCACCGCAGGTAGTCGCCGTAGGAGAAGCCGCCGGGCAGGATCACCGCGTCCACGTCCCGCAGGTCCGCGTCGCGGTGCCAGAGGGCGACGGGTTCACCGCCGGCCAGGCGTACGGCGCGGCGGGCGTCGCCGTCGTCGAGCGAGCCGGGGAAGGTGACGACGCCGATGCGTCCGAGGCCGGAGGCTTCGGGGTGCGCCGTCATGCCGCCGCCTGAGCGGGGTCGGGCTCCTCGACGCGGACCGTGTAGTCCTCGATGACGGTGTTGGCGAGGAGGGCGTCGGCCATCTCCCTCACGCGGGCGAGGGCGGCGTCGTCGACCGGCTCCGCCACCTCCAACTCGAAGCGCTTGCCCTGACGGACCTCGGTGATCCCCTCGTAACCGAGACGGGGCAGTGCGCGTTGCACCGCCTGTCCCTGGGGGTCGAGGATCTCGGGCTTCAGCATGACGTCGACCACGACGCGAGCCACGGGTACTCCTTGTGCTTAGCGGGGCGCTGCGTTCGCAAGCGTACCCGCCCGGAGAATCTACGCGCGTGGACGCAGAGCGGACACGCACCGGACCCCCGCGCGACCACGGGAGCGGGGTCCAACGCGCGCGCGGAACACCCGGGATGGGCGCCCGGCACCGCGATGCGGCCAGGGCAAGCACTGGGAAAACGGGCGCGGAAAACGTAGGGTCCGGATTGCGGTCTCGCCGAGGGCACCCCGGAAAACGCCCTCGCGATATTGCACTGCCCGAAATCGGCCCGGCGGATCACCACCGGCTCTGCAAGAACCCGGAGTTCGTACACGAGCATGCACGGATACTTCGCGGATCTTCCACGAACGGTTACGAGGCGCCGATCACGGCGGACACGCGCCGCGACCGGGCGCCACGCGTACGGGCGCAGGCGCGGGCACCGAAGCACACCGCCGCGGCGGGGACCGCGCCCTGCGTCGGCGAGCACCCCGGGGCTCCGCCGACAGAGGCGACGAAGCGGCCGCCTCGCCTCTCCCGCGGAGAGAATCGCCAATCCGCGGGCCATGCCCGGCGGTTGAACGGCAAGATCCCCGATCGGCAACACCCGAAAAACAGCCCCCAACGGGCCGGCCGCTTATCCGCACCCGCGGAACGAGTGCAATGGCCCACTCCGCGATCCTGATGGAAGGACCGGTATCCGTGGCACAGCGCGTAGTGGTCACACTCTCCGACGACCTCGAAGGCGGAGAGGCGTCGGAAACGGTCGCATTCGCTCTCGACGGCAGGTCCTACGAGATCGATCTCAACGCCGACAACGCGAAGAAACTGCGTGAGGAGTTGGCACCGTTCGTGGAGGCGGGCCGCAAGCGCGCCAAGTCGGGCAAGGCGTACCACCGGACGTCGGTCGAGCCGGACGCCCGTGCCGTGCGCGCCTGGGCCGAGTCGAACGGGTACGAGGTACCGGCCCGCGGGCGGATTCCGAAGCGGATCTACGAAGCGTTCCAGGCAGCCCACTGAGACGGCCGTCCGGGATCCCCCGCACCGTGGCTCCGGCCGCCGAGTCGCCGCCGGGAGAACCGACTTGCCACACCCCCCAGGTGATCGGCTAAAGTTCTGAACACGCCGCGAGGGGAAGACACCACCTCCCGGAGCGTGCGGGTGTAGCTCAGTAGTAGAGCGCCCCCTTTCCAAGGGGGAGGCGCAGTGTGCGATCCCTGTCACCCGCTCTCCTCACTTCTCCCGATCCTTCGGGTAGGGTGATGGCCGCGCCACTCGGTGAAAGCCGGGTGGATGCATGCGGACGTAGCTCAGTTGGTAGAGCGCAACCTTGCCAAGGTTGAGG
>NZ_AJTQ01000060.1 GCF_000262345.1 Streptomyces xiaopingdaonensis
AGAGGACCCCGATCCCAGGATCGGGGTCCTCTTCTTTGGTGCGACGAGCGTCCCAACTCCCGTGCGCCGGCGCCGTGGTGAGCCGGGCGGGCGTCGGCCACGCCCGTGGGTGGCCCGGTGGCGGGGGAAGGGAGGCTATACTCGTGGCCGTGCCGCAGCGGAAGGCCGCGACAGTGTGCGGACGTAGCTCAGTTGGTAGAGCGCAACCTTGCCAAGGTTGAGG
>NZ_AJTQ01000061.1 GCF_000262345.1 Streptomyces xiaopingdaonensis
GGAGGGCCCCGATCCCAGGATCGGGGCCCTCTTCTCCGGAGCGCCGAGTCAGCTCCAGGAAAGGCCGGTGAGGCGCTCGTACGCCTCCACGTACTTCTGCCGGGTGCGCTCCACCACGCCCGGGGGCAGCGCAGGCGGCGGCTCCTCGCCGTTCCTGTCCCAGGCGGCGTCCGGCCCGGTGAGCCAGTCGCGCACGTACTGCTTGTCGAAAGAGGGCTGGGGCCGGCCGGGTTGCCAGGCGTCGCGGGGCCAGAAGCGCGACGAGTCGGGGGTGAGGACCTCGTCGGCGAGGACGAGGGTGTCGCCGTCCCAGCCGAACTCGAACTTCGTGTCCGCGAGGATGATGCCGCGCTCCTCCGCGATCTCCCTCGCCCGCTGGTAGACGGAGAGGGTCGTCTGGCGGAGCAGCGTCGCGGCCTCCGGGCCGACCCGGTGGGCGACCTCCTCGTACGTGACGTTCTCGTCGTGCTCGCCCACCTCCGCCTTGGTCGCGGGCGTGAAGAGCGGTCCCGGGAGCTCGGAGCCGTCCTCCAGCCCGCCCGGCAGGGCGAGGCCGCAGACCGTGCTGGACTCCTCGTACTCCCCGAGCGCCGATCCCGCGAGATAGCCGCGCGCGACGCACTCGACCGGGACCATCCGCAGCTGCTTGCAGACCATCACCCGGCCCTCCCACTCCTGCGGTGCGCCGGGCGGGAGTTCGGTGGACAGCACGTGGTGCGGAACGAGGTCGACGAGCTGCTCGAACCACCACATCGACAGCCGCGTGAGGATGCGCCCCTTGTCCGGGATACCGCCGGGGAGCACCCAGTCGTACGCGGAGATCCGGTCGCTGGCGACGATGACCAACTCGTCGCGCTCGTTCCGGTAGAGGTCGCGCACTTTGCCCGTGTGCAGGTGCACCAGCCCGGGGACTTCCACGGGCTGCGGCTTCTCGACGAATCCGGACACGTTCTCCTCCTGAGGTACGTATGAGCGCGGTCCGATTCTCGCGTACCCGGAACGGAGGCCTGTGTGCGGACCTGCCGTCGGTGCACGGACGATCAGTCGCGTTTGCAGATACGGTCCAGGAGGTTCGCCGTGGCTTGCTGCACCCGCGGATCGGTGTGTCCCGGCCGGTCGAGAGCGGGCGACCAGGCGAAGGTGCCCGAGGCGAAGACGAGGGCGCCGGAGGGGGCGCGGTAGAGCGACGTCTCCTGGTTGCGGCGGCGCCCTGCGGCGTCCTCGTACGGGGAGTGGGCGACGAGCGCGCGGTCGGTGTGCTCGGGGAGGCGGGTGCGGGGGAAGTAGCGGTCGGCCTCGCCGGCGACGAGCCCGGGGAGTTCGTCCCCGTCCCGGACCGCGGCGTCGTCCCAGAGCCAGTGGTCGGAGTTGCGGACGACGAGGGGCGTCGGCTCGGGGACCTGGCCCTGGTACTGGACGCCGAGGAGCAGTTGCTCCGGTTCGCCCTGCTCCCGCCAGAGGACGGGCCGCCCGGGGCCGCGGCGCTTGCGGCAGCGGAGCAGGCCGTCCTCGGCGCCCGAGGGGAGCGACGCCAACTCGACCTGCCAGTACATGGTGTTGGCCGAGAGGAAGACGAGCGAGGTGCCGAGGTCCCTCGCCTTCTCGACGGTGCGGCGCATCGGGGTCGACCAGTACTCGTCGTGGCCCGGGAAGACGAGGCCGCGGTAGCGGCTCGGGTCGACGCGCCCCGCGTGCAGGTCGCGGGTGTCGGCGTAGGCGAGGTCGTAGCCGTAGCGCTCGGCCCAGCGGATGAAGTCGTAGGCGTGGCCCACGTGGAGGGGGAGTCCGGCTCCGGCGAACGGGCGGTCGAAGGAGACGGCGGTGGCCGCCTCCGGCTCGCCGAGGAGCGAGCCCTCCTCGTCCCAGGCGTGGTAGAGACTGGCGCCCGTGCGGCCGTCCTCGGGGAAGAGGTTGTAGGCCTGCCATGTGACGTCGGGGAGGAGCAACAGCAGGTCGGCGGCGTCGCGTTGGCGGACGGTGAAGGGGACGTGCGAGCGGTGGCCGTCCGCGGTCGTGAGGACGGCGGCGTAGGCGCCGGTGTGCCAGTACTCGGGGATCTGGAGCCGCCAGGACTGCCACCAGTTGTGGCAGGAGACCGTGCGGTCGGCGACGAGCGGGCGGGGCTGCTCGATGCCGGAGAGGCGCGGGCTGGTGGTGATCTTCTTGGCGCCCTCGCCGCCGTAGTGGCCGATGCGGTAGACGTCGACGCTGTACGGCTGGGGCGGGTTCACCGTGATCCGGAAGTCGAGGGACTCGCCGGGGAGTACGCCGCCCGAGGTGGAGGCGAAGCCCTTGATCTGGCAGCTGACGTCGTCGGCCGTGCGCGGGCCGTTGTGGACGGCGGGCCCCGGCGACCCGGAGCGGCCCCACTCGACGTACCACGGGACCACTCTGCCGTTTTCGAAGTACTGTTCGCTGCCGCGCAGCCACGGCAGCGGTCCCTGGCCGAACGGATCGGTGACGGCGTGCGCGAGGGCGCCCGACTCCCATCGCCCGACGTGGTGTTGGCTCCCCACTGTGCTCCCCTCCCTCGTCCCGCTCGCCTCCTGCGGGCCGCGGCCCGGCGCGGTGGCGTCGGGCGGTCCGTGGTCGCGGCTTCGCTGCGTGGTCCGTGCGGTGGGTACGAGTTGTGCGTGGTGTCTCCCGGCATCGCCGCCGCCCTCCGGGCGTGCGGCTCGGCCGGTGTGCGACCGGTCCGGCGTCGGGCGGCCCCACGGGGCTTCCCGGCCGGCTGGTTTTGGCGGCCTCCCTGGGCATGACCGCCGGGACGGTCCTTGGGCACCCCTTCCGTCGGGCCGTCCCGCTACGCGGGTTGCGGGTCGTGGATGACCAGCGGTGGCGCGGTGGTCAGGCCCCGCCGGGGAGTCCGGACGCTCCAGGGGCACGGTCGGACGTTGGACTCGCCGCTCCCCGCGAGGAGTTGGGCGGAGGGCGGTTCGCCGCGACGGGTGGGAGACGGACGGGGTGCGGCGGCATGTACTGACACAGACAGGACATCACATCCTGCACGCACACGGTCACCGTTCGTTGTTAATCGTCGGATTCACGCCTTCGTGTCGAACTGCCGTGCGCTGCGCCGGACATCAGTGGCGCCGTCAACCACCCGGAAGCGGGACGTGCGCTCAGAGCAGACGCAGCGGCTTGTCCGGCCGAACCCCGGCCGCCGCGAGCCACTCCCTGAGCGGACCCGTCTCGCCGTACTCGGCCGCCGCGCGCACCGCGCCGGAGAGTGCGGTGTCCCGCTCCCCCGCGACGAGGAGCACGGGACCGTCGAGCCAGTCGAGCCCCGGGGACGCGCCCGCGGTGTCCACGGCGGCGCAGCAGACGGCGGAGTGGAGATGGTCGGCGAGCAACTCCTGCTCCGCGCGCGGTGGTTCGAGCGGCAGGCCCATGGGGGCCGGCTGTCCCTCGACGCCGCCCGGCAGCAACGGTCCTTCGTCGAGGAGGGGTTGCTGGGACTCCGCGCGGGCCTCTTCCTGGTGCTGGAGCGCGGCTAGGCGGGCGGCCAGCGCCGAGCGCGCGTCCGGCGAACCGAGACGGTCGAGTACGCAGGCGAGGGTGGGGCCGCACCACGTCCGGTCGGGGAGAGAGCCGAGCGGAAGCGGCGCGCCCGCGGGGAGCGGCAGGGTGCGGGGCGCCGGCTCGGGCTCCGCCGTCTGCTCGGCCATGTCCAGCGCGTCGAAGAGGCGGGCGGCGCCCGTCCGCCAGATGCGCGCCGCGACCTCCTCCGGGTACGCGTGCCAGGCGACGGGGGACCATTGGCGCGGGCCCTCCTCGGGCTCGGTTCCCTGGAGCGGAGGAGCCACCGGGGGTCTCGCGCCCACGAACAGGCGGGCGGCGAGGAGCGACACGGCGGCGTCCACCTCGCCCGGCTCCTCCAGGAGGTCGCAGGCCGGGCGCTCGCCCAGCCGGGAGGCGAAGCCCTCGGCGAGCCTGTCCCTGCGGGAGAGTTCGGTGAGCGCGGCGACGACACCGGCGTCGAGCCTCGTCGGCCACCTGCCCAGACGCCATGCAGGGAGGGCGACCTTCGTCAGCAGGCGGTCCCAACCGGCGTAGGCGAGGCCGACCTGCTCCTGCGCGACGGTGCGGAGGCCGTAGTCGACCGACTGCGCGCGCTGGGAGGAGGCGGCGGCCACGCCGCGCTCCATCTCGGCGAGGTGGCCGGCTGCGGCGCGCAGGAGCGTACGTGCGAGCGCGCCAGCGGCGCGGAGGAACGGTACGGCGAGCAACCCGGCAGCGGAGCGCGGGACTTCGGCAGCGCGCGGGGTGCCCTCCTGCTTCGCGGCGCTGTGCGCCCGTGGTGTGCGCCGGGCGCGTTCGGCGCGGGCGACCGCCGCGTCGAGGCTTCTGGCGAGGCGGCGGGCCGCGGCTATGTCCGGGTGGGCCGACGGACCCGTACCGGCGACCACGGGGGCGAGCAGTGCGCGCAGTTCCGCGACGCGCATCCACCAGAGGAAAGGGGAGCCGATCACCAGGACGGGGGCGGGGTGCTCGCCGGGGATCCGCGCGTAGACGGGCCTGTCGGCGGGGGTGTGGCGTTCCTCGAGCCAGCTGTCGCAGTCGGGGGTGAGTGCGATGGCGGAGGGCGCGGGGACGCCGAGGCGGTCGGCGACGTCGCGTACGAGGTTGTGGAGGTCCGGTGCCTCGCGCTCTTCGAGCGGGACGGTCGGCGAGACGGCCGGCTCGGCGCGCGCGATCGTCGCCGCCGCGGCTGCCGCAGCCGCGAGCGTTGCGCAGGCGACGGCGGTGACGGCCCAGCACACGGGCTGCCAGGCGGAGCCGAGGAGACCGGTGCCGCGGGCGGCGAAGAGGAGCACCGCGCACGCGGCCGGAAGCAGCGCGATCCCCAGGGCGGTGTTCCTGACGCGCAGCACGGCGAGGGCGTGCGCCCGCGCGGAGACCGCTTCTTCCTGCTGGCCGAGCACGAGCAATCCCACCTCCCGGCGGCGCCTCCGGCCGCTTGGACCCACTCCGGCCGCCTCCGGCCGCGCCGGAGATCCGGCCTTCTCACTGTGGCACCGGGGACCGACACCGCAATGTGCGCAGGGCCAGACGACGGACTCCCACGCGACTTGTGCGGAACCCTAGTTGGGGCGGGTGGGAGCGTCAGCCGGACGCCATTCTGCTCACCCGATGGAATGGCTTTGGGGAGAGATATTGCCCTCAACCCGGTGGGCAGGTAAGGGATCGCGGGGTTCGCCGCGCGGCGGCGGGTGCCCCGGGAAGGCGCGGCGACCGGGCCCGGGCACGTCGGCGCCCGGGCCCCGGAGTTCAGCGCCGGGCGGTGCCCTGCTCGCTTTCGTCTGCTGCGGCTTGCGCCGCGATGTCCGTGCGGTGGTGGGAACCGGGCAGGCCGACGCGCTCCACTGCGCGGTACGCGCGGGCGCGTGCCTCCGCGAGGTCGGAGCCGCCGGCGGTCACGGAGAGCACGCGGCCGCCCGCGCTGACGACGCTTCCGTCCTGATTGCGGGCCGTTCCCGCGTGGAGGACGTAAGCGTCGGGCCCTTCCTGCGCCGCCACCTCCTGGAGACCGTCGACCGGGTCGCCCTTGCGGGGAGCCGCCGGATATCCGGCGGCAGCGACGACGACCGTCACGGCGGCGCCTTCGTGCCAGCGCAGGGGAGGGAAGTCGGCGAGCTGCCCGGTGGCCGCTGCCTTGAGGAGGCCGGCGAGGGGGGTCTGCAGGCGTGCGAGAACCACCTGGGTCTCCGGGTCGCCGAAGCGGGCGTTGAACTCGACGACGCGGACGCCCCGCGAGGTGAGGGCGAGGCCGGCGTAGAGCAGGCCGGAGAAAGGGGTGCCGCGGCGGCGCATCTCGTCGACCGTGGGCTGGAGGACCGTCATCAGGACCTCGTCGACGAGCTTCGGGTCCGCCCACGGCAGGGGTGAATAGGCGCCCATGCCGCCGGTGTTGGGGCCGAGATCGCCGTCGTGGGCGCGCTTGAAGTCCTGGGCGGGCTGGAGCGGGACGACCGTCTCGCCGTCGGTGACCGCGAAGAGTGAGACCTCGGGTCCGTCGAGGAACTCCTCGACGACGACGCGTTCGCAGGCGGCTGCGTGCGCCCGGGCCTCCGCGGCGTCCCCCGTGACGACCACGCCCTTCCCCGCCGCGAGGCCGTCGTCCTTGACGACGTAGGGCGGGCCGAAGGCGTCGAGCGCCGCGTCGACCTGCTCGGCGGTGGTGCAGACGTAACTGCGGGCGGTGGGCACCCCGGCCTCCGCCATGACCTCCTTGGCGAACGCCTTCGAACCCTCCAGCTCCGCCGCGGCCCGCGAGGGTCCGAAGACGGGGACCCCGGAGTCGCGGACGACGTCCGCGACCCCCGCGACGAGCGGTGCCTCCGGGCCGATCACCACCAGATCCGCGACGACTTCCGCGGCGAGCGCGGCGACGGCCGCCCCGTCGGTGGCGTCCACGCTGTGCGCGGTGGCCACCTCGGAAGTGCCGGCGTTGCCGGGGGCGCAGTGCAGCGCGCTGACGGCGGGGTCGAGCGAGAGCGCGCGGCAGAGCGCGTGTTCGCGGGCTCCATTGCCGATGACGAGGATTCTCACGCGCTCAGCCTAGCGATCCGCTGCCGGGGGACGGGACCCGCGGCCGGGGGCAAGGGGGGCGTACAGGGGAGCACTGTTCAAGCGCCGGCAGCCGGCGGTCGCGGGGGCAGCTCGGCGGCGGGCGCCGCGCGCTGTGCGTCAGGGCCGCTCTTTCGGGTGAGGGCGGCGGCGGGCCGGTCGGCGTCATCCCTGGTCAGAGGCGGTAAATCGGCTCGAGGGCGCGTACCGGGCGGCTGTCGGCACGCGGATTCGAAGGTAGGAAGGACTCGCTTCGCCAGTCGGTCGGGACGGTGGCGTGCGTCGGGTGGCGGCGTGTGCGCGGGTCGGCTCCGGCAGGGGCGTCGGCAACGGGTGGAGCGGAAGAGCGGCGAGCAGCGAAGGGGTAGGTGTGGGTTCACGGGAGAAGGAGGCGCGGGCGGGCACCGAGCGGGTCGAAGTGCCGCTTCGGCGGCCGGTTCCGCCGGGGGGCTGGCAGCAGCCGACAGAGCGGTTGGAGGAGCTCTACCAGTGGGTGGAGGACGGAGCTCTCGCCGCCGCCGACTGGTATTGGCGACGCCGGCGGGCGAAGCGCAGGGCCGCCCTGCTGCTGCGGTGGGGGACGGCGGTCTCGGCGAGCCTCGTGGCGCTGCTCCCCGCGCTCGCCCTCGCGGACGCCGCACCGGCCGACGCCCTGCTCTGGGGGTACGGCGCGCTCCTCGTCGCGGCCGGATGCCCGGCCGCCGACAGGTACTTCGCCCTCACGCCCGGCTGGATGCGGTGCGTCGCGGCCGCGCAGGCGATCGGGCGCGCGCTGGAGGAGCTCCAGTACGACTGGGCACGCGCCGACGTACGCGCGAACCTCGGTCCGGCCGGCCCCTCGCTCGACGAGACCACCGAGTACGCCCTCGATCTCCTGCACCGGTGCAGCGCCGAGATCGACGGCATCGTCAGGAGTGAGACCGCCGACTGGACGGCCCGCTTCTGCTCTATGCCTGCTCCTCCGTACCGGCACTCGGCGGAGCGGAACGCGTACCCAGGCGGCGCGGTCCGGACGCGTCCGCCACCCGGGTGCGGCGGTCGGTCGGCACGGCCGCAGGGAGCCGTCGGCGCTGCCGATCCGCGGGCCGAGCGAGGCCGCACCGATACGCAGGGAGGCGGTGTGCGGATACAGATGCCGAGGCAACGTCCGCCGGAGGGACCCGTCCCCTAGGCGTCGGGGCGTGGCGCCAGCGGCCCGGCCAGCGCCCGGAGCCGGGCCGGAGCTGACCGGATCGCCGTGCGGGACTGCGCGGTGTTCTGCCGTTGCGTCAGCTGAACACGATCAGGGAGCCCTGGGCGAGGCTCCGCGTCGCCGCGGAGTGCAGGCCGAGCCAGACGTGGCGCTCCCGCGAGAAGGGACCCGAGTCGGTCGGAAAGGAGGTGGACGGCTCTTCGAGCTCGGTGGGGCGCTCAGGGGGCGCCGGTGGGTTCGGCGGATTCGCCGGGTCGATCCCGAGCACCGGGGCGACCTGCTCCAATTCGCGGAGCAACCCGTGGCTCGACGCGAGCGGCCCGCCGCCCTCCAACAGCTCGTCGTTGACGAGCGGGGCTTCGAAGTCGACCGGGACGTACGCGCCGGCGTGGTCGTAGTGCCAGACGAGGTGGGACTGCTGCGCCGTCGATTCGAACATCTCCAGCAACTGCTCGTAGTCGCTGCCGAGTTCGTCGACGGGTGCGACCTCGAGGCCGCACCGGTGGAGGAGGAAGGCCCTGCGGAGGAAGTGCAGCGCGTCGTAGTCGAACCCGGCGACGGGGGCGACCTCACCGGACATCCCGGGCATGTAGGCGAAGACGGGGACCGGCGGGTGGCCGGCTTCCGTCAGCGCCTTGTCGTAGGAGGCGATCTCCTCCGCGAAGGGGTTGTCAGGGCTGTGGCACAGCACGTCGACGAGGGGGACCAGCCAGAGGTCACAGGCCAAGAGTTGCTCCAATGCGCCGCGGTGCGGCCACAGTCACAGTCGGACGTCGGCGACCACAGCGTAGTGCCGCAACGTACTCGACGGTACAAGCCGAGCGGCGAAGTCAGGCGGTTGCTGGGGGGAGGCGAGGTGAGGGACTGGCGGGCGTAGGGGGTCGCGGCGGTGGACCAGGGTTGGTCGGTTGGGTCGGTTGGGTCGGTGTCAGCTCGGGTCGCGGCTCGAACGTGTCGGGAGGGCGGAGAGCGAGCGGGTTCGTCGGTGTGGCAGCCGGCGGGGAGACAGGGAGGGGCATGCCTCAGGGGCTGGAAGTAGTTGGCCGTCGGTTCCTTGCGGGGAGCGGGCAGTTGGGCGGGGCGGATGTCCAGGGGTGACGGTCTGGAGGAAGGCTCGGGAACGGTCAGGGCGGGGCGGGTCGGGGCGGGTGGGGG
>NZ_AJTQ01000062.1 GCF_000262345.1 Streptomyces xiaopingdaonensis
TGATCGTGAGGCCCGTCGCCCGGGCTCGGTTGCGGAGTCTCGGTGTCCGGAAGGGGTTGCGAGGGACTCAATCGCGAGAGGAGCAGTCGCGGACACAGTCGCCGGGGCAATCGCAAGGCAGACAACCGTGAGGCAGGGACTCGCAAGGAGAAGGGTTGCGCAGGAAGCATCTGCACACGACGTGTTCGGGCGAGAGGTAACCGCTCGGAAAGCGCTCGCGGGGAATGCAGTCGCGAGGGAAGAAAGCGGGCGAGAGGTCATGAGGGGGCGGTCGTGCGGTAAGCGCTCGCAGGGGACATCGTCCCGCAGGGTCGGGGGCCGCGGGGGCGGTCGCACAGGTCCTTCAACTACCGCGGCATGTCGTGGGTCATGGTCCGAGCGGTCAGTCGCCGGGGTCGGGGGCGAGTGTCAGCGCGTGGGTGTTGTAGTCGCCGATGATGTGCCGGGATTCGTCGGCGTCGGCGCCTTCGACCGCCTCGACGAGTGCGCCGTGGTCCGCCCAGAGCTTCCCCGCGAGCGGCTCCTGGTGGCGCAGGCGGGGGACGACATAGGCCCAGCACTGCACCCGGAGGCGGTCGAGGAACTCGCATACGTAGGAGTTGGTGAGTACGCCGCCCAACTCCCGCCAGAAACGGAGGTCGTAGGCGATCAGTACGTCCAGGTCGCCCGCCCGGGCGGCACGGCCTGCCGCCTCGGCACGGCGCCTGATGGAGGTGAGGGTCTGCCGACCGACGTGCCGGGTGATCAGCCCTCCCTGCTCGGCACCGGCTGGACCGCCCGTCGAGGCGGGACGCCTGCTCTCGTCCGGGGTGGCTCCGGCGCCGGGGTACCCGAGGGCGCCTCGCACGCCGGAGGAGGTGTCCGGGTTCGCAGCGGGTCGGGCGTTGCTGCTGTTTTCGGAGAGCCCGTCAAGTGCTCTCGGTGCGGCGGGCGTTGGCGGGTCGGTCTCCGCCGTATGTGGGATTGCGGGGTTGGTTGAGGGGCACCCCTCGGCTGCGGGCGCACTGGGGTCGATGCCGCCCTCCGCCCCTGTGTTGCCGGGGGTACGGGGGCACGTGGGCTCGGACGGGCGGGGCTGCGAGTCCGCCGCGGGATGCGTGCACGCGGGAGAGACGCCGTCCGAATCCGGTACGGAGTCGCGGAGTTGGAGGGGGATGCCGTCGGGTGTGGGGCCCGGGGGACGAACGGTGCCCCTCGCCCCGGCCGCGGGAGCGCGTTCGGAATCAGGGGCGGTCGGCGTGCTGGAGGCGGTGGGTTCCGTGCGCGGACGGGCCGGTGCGGTGGGGGCGGTCCAGGGGAAGCGTTGAAGTACGCCCTCGACGACGAGGGTGCGGGCCTCGCACATGGCCAAGTAGTCGTCGCGGCCGAACTCGTGCACGCGGTAGCCGCGGTGCTGCTCGACGTCGAGGAGGCCCTGTCCCGCGAGGTCGACGAGCGCCTCACGGACGGGCGTCGCGGAGACACCGTACTGCTCGGCGATCTCCTTGACCGTGAACTGGGCGCCTGGGGCGAGGCGTCCGGCGAGGATCTCGTCGCGCAGCGCGGTGGTGATCTGCTCGCGCAGGGTGCTGCGACGGATCACCTGGACGGCATCTCCTCGATTTCTCGGCCACGCGGCGGGAGCAGCGTTTCCCTCGCGCACGGATGTTCGTGTGACCGGAACTCTACTGGCGAGTAGGCGACGCGGAGGGCAGTCCGGACGGACCAGTGGGGGGTGGTCACGTATGCTCCCTCGGTTCTGGCTGCGCTCGTGTGCGTGCGGTGCGCCCCACGGCGGCGGTGGTCACCCCCAGCCTAAAGCCTGCCGGGCGTGGTGGATCAGGTGCGGAACAGGCCGAAGGCACAGCCCGGGACGCGCCCGATCGGGCCGCCCGCGACCGCGCGCGCATTCGCGGACTGCCGCGGAGAGAAGCGGGGCGGGGGCACGACCCTCGTCGTGCGGAGTCGGTGATATGCACCACAGGACTCCCGTACGGAGGCCGGGCCTTCGCCTGGACGTCGCCGCAAGCAGGCCGCGGTCGGGACGTCGCTCCCCGCCCGGCAGACTCCGGACGGACGTCAGGACCGGCCCGCGGCCCACGTCCGCCTCAAGGCGTCGACGACAAGGCGACGCTCGGTCCGTGGCGTGGAGAGACGAGCCCGCGGCGCCGCGCGCCGGGCCGCCCGACGCACCGGCAGGGAAGCAGGCACCAGGTAGGTCCCTCTGCGGGTTCGGGACACGGCCGCCGATCGCCGCACGGCACGACAGCCTTCACACGCCTCCCCCACATCTCCCCATCACTCTCACTCCATCCGTCCCGTGGGCCCCGTGACGACCCGCAACGACCGGAGCGCACCACCTCGTCCCGGCCCCCGAGCCCACCGAACGAAGCGCCCCGAAAGCTTCCCGCACGGCGTCCGACGCCCCACCGCACAGGACCACAACTTCCCTCCGTCGCCCACGCTTTCCTCGCGCTTTCGAGCACACAACCGCCCGCGCCGGCCTCGTACGGGGCGCCAGGAGAGCCGCACCCGTACGTCGCGTCGGCGGCCTCCGATACGGTCTTAGGACCCAACAACGCCGTGGGCAGGGCCACTACGCTCCCGGAAGGGCCGACCGTTCCGGGAACCGCGGACACCTCTCGGTCACCCGACCGAGGACGCGAAGACCGGGCGCTCCAACCGGCGGTGCCGAGGGCATCACCGGTATGAGAGAACGGAACACCACCGTTCCGGAAGGGGTGACCGGGCGAGGGGCAGGACTGACCGACGGGGGACGGAAGGCAGATGGCAGAGCTGGCGGCCGACGATCCGCGCTTCGTCGGCGGGTATCGCCTGTTGAGCAGGCTCGGCGTGGGCGGCATGGGCCGCGTGTATCTCGCTCGCTCCGGCGGGGGCAGAACGGTCGCGGTCAAACTCGTGAAGGAGGAGCTCGCCGCCGAGCAGGAGTTCAGGGTCCGCTTCCGCCAGGAAGTGGAGGCGGCCGGTCGCGTGGGCGGCACCTGGACGGCCCCCGTCCTCGACGCCGACACCGAGGCGTCCACCCCCTGGGTGGCCACCGGATACATCGCGGGCCCCTCGTTGGAGCACGTCGTCTCCGGCTCGAGGGACGGCGGCACCGGGTACGGGCCGCTCCCCGCCGAGTCGGTGCGGATGCTGGCGTACGGGCTCTCCTCGGCGCTCGCCGACATCCACCGCGCCGGCCTCGTCCACCGCGACCTGAAGCCCTCCAACGTCCTGCTGACGATCGACGGCCCGCGCGTCATCGACTTCGGTATCGCCCGCGCGCTGGAGTCGGTCTCCGAGGCGACGCTCACGCGTACGGGCATGGTCGTCGGTTCACCGGCGTACATGTCGCCGGAGCAACTGCGGGGCGAGGGCCTCAGCGCGGCCGCCGACGTCTTCAGCATGGGTTCGGTGCTGGCGTACGCGGCGACGGGGCGTCCGCCGTTCGGCAACGGCGCGGGGACGGGCGGCGTGCACGCCGTGATGTTCCGCGTCGCGGCCGAGGAGCCCGATCTCGGCGGCGTCGAGGAGCCGTTGCGGGGCCTGATCGCCACCTGTCTCGCCAAGGAACCGGCGCTGCGCCCGGGTCCCGCCGAGACGCGGGAGCAGGTCGAGCCCCTCGGCGAGGGCGCGGCGCCACCGCTGTGGCTGCCTGCCGGGCTCCTCGCCGACCTGGGCCGCCAGGCGGTCCGCCTGCTCGACACCGACACCCCTCCCGACGGTTCGCGCGCCTCCGCCTGGCCGGAGACCGGCGTCGCCCCGTCGTCGTCGGGCGCGACGGAGCGCAAGGGAGCGCACGAGGAGGAGCCCGCGGGCCGGGAGTTCTCGGTGCGCCCTGCCGAGTCGGCGCCGCAGGAGGCGCCGGAACCGCTGACGGTCCAACTCCCCTCCGGCACCGGCGAGCAGACGGCAGAGGAGCCGCACGGCGAGCGGGCCGCCGAGGGCGCTCCGGAGCACACCGGCGGGGCCGAACCGAGCGCGGCGCAGTCGGCGCCGACCGAGGCGCCCGCCGACGCGCCGTCCCGCCGCAGGGGACTCCGCGCACGGATCGGACGCCATCGCGCGCTCGCCTCCCTCGCCGGGGTCGCGGTCGTCGGCGTCGCGCTCTACGCGGGCTTCACCGCGACCGGTTCCGCGCACGTGCCGTTCACGGGCGTCGGCGAGTCGGCCGACCACAGCGCCGACGCCGAGTCGGAGGCGTCGGACGTGCCGAGCGAGTACCTCGGCACCTGGACGGGCCCGATCGAGGTCGGCGGCGGACGGACCGGCGGCTACCGGAAGTTCGTGATCACGAAGGGGAACGTGGGCGACGTCGTCGTGGACAGCGTCACGCTCGGCGAGAAGTACAGCTGCTGGAGCGACGGCCGCCTGATCCAGGCGAGCGGCTCGGGCGGCCTCCGTCTCGACACCAAGGTCGTGCGCAGTCTCCCCGAGGGGCTCTGCACCGCGCTCGGGGAGCACACCTTGCGCCTGGACAAGGACGGCAACCTCCACTGGCGTGCCGCGAGTCGGAGCTCCGTGCTGAAGCGCCTCCCCCACCCGGAGCGGATCGGCGCCGACTTCCTCGGCACGTGGGAGCGCCCGCTGCCCGGCGGCGGCGTGCAGCACCTGACGGTCCGCGAGTCCTCCACCGAGGACGGCGGCGTGGGGCTGGTCTCGGACGGCCCCGAGCAGCACTGCGTGGCCAAGGCGCAGGTCTTCTCGCCGGACGGGGACGGCGAGCCGCTGCGTCTCGCCCCGCCGGCTCTCGACTCGGAAGCCTCCGACGACGGCTGCCGCCCCGGCACCAGCTCCGCGCTGACCGTGGGGGACGGAGAGCTGACCCGCTCCTTCCCCGACGGGACGACCCGCACCTACACGCGCTGAGCGCGGGCCCGAGCACCGTCGCGGTGCGGGCCGCTCCCGCCGACGGCCCACCGGCCGCCCGGAGTTGCCCCGGCACGCGGCGAAACCGCTGGCGCTCGGTATCGTCCCGAGCCACCATCGCCGCATGCCCGCCTTCCTGGAGAGCGAACGCCTCGTCCTGCGGCCCGTCACTGCGTCGGACCTCGACGACCTCGTCGCGCTCGACGCCGACCCCGAGGTGATGCGCTACCTCAACGGCGGCCGCCCCACCACCCGCGAATCGGTACGCCGCAGAGTGCTGCCCCGTCTCCTCCACGAGTACCCGTGCCTCGGCACGCCCGGCTTCTGGGCCGCGGAACCGCGGGGCGGCGGCACCTTCCTCGGCTGGTTCGAGCTGCGTCCCCTCGACGACGACTCGCCCGCCGAGGTGGAGCTCGGCTACCGGCTCAACAGGGCGTCCTGGAACCGGGGTTACGCCACCGAGGGGGCGCGCGCACTGCTCCGCAAGGCGTTCACGGAACTGGGCGTCGAGCGGGTGACGGCGAACACCATGGCCGTCAACGCCCGCTCCCGCCGAGTCCTGGAGAAGGCGGGGCTCCTCTTCGTGCGCTCCTTCACCGAGGAGTGGCCGGACCGGATCGACGGCTCGGAGCACGGTGACGTCGAGTACGCCCTCTCGCGGGGCGAGTGGCTCCGGCGGCACGGAGGTTGAGGGCGTGGTGGGTCAACGGGGGCGTTGTCACGCCGGTGTCCGGGAGGGCAGCGCGCGATCCGGGCGGCTGCGCGCCCGGATGCCGAGCCGTCCGAGTGTTCGCTGGCCGGACGGGCAGCAGGCCGGGCTCGGCGGTCGGCCCTGCGGGGTGACCAACCCCCCTGATCGCATGGGTACGCGGGCGCCCCACCACCGTCCGCCACGTCGCACGCCCGGACGCACACGCAAGCGACGCCGCCCTCCGCGGCCGCTCCTCACGGGGAAGAGCACGCTCAACGCCCGGAACCGACCCCACGACAAAGCCCCGGCCCACCCATCACGTCAAGCCGCCCGAAACACCCTTCGGTTGCTTCCCTCAGCCCGACCACACCGCACGCCCCTCGCCCCCGGACCATCGACCGCAGCGCCGAGCCGATCGACGGAACCGGCCCGTACCGGCCGGACCGCCCCCGCATGCCGGGCGAGCCGCCGACGAGCACGGGCCGCCCTCACCGAGCGGCGTGCACGTCGAGCGGAACCGGTCTCGGCCGCCTGCTCGGCGCACACGTCGGGAGAGTAGCCGCACCGGACCACGAGCAACCGGCTCGGTTGCCCGGGAACGGAACCGGCCGCGACCGACCGCCGGCCCCGCAGTCCCGGCAGGCACAGGCCGACGCCCCCAGCGACGCACGCAGCCCTCGCCCGAACCGCTCCGGCCACCGGGAACTCCGCCGAACGGACAGGCGTCCAACAGCCGGACCGGCACGCGCACTTGAGGAAACCCCGGACCGGCAACCGACGCCGCACGCCCCGTTCAGCTTCGCGGCAGCACGAGCCCCCACGCCGCCGGCAGCACCCGCCAGGCACGGAACCGCACCGGCCCGTCGACGGTGGCACCGGTGCGGTACCGGAACCCCTCGCCCCCCACCTCGACCGCCAAGCGCCGGGCACGTACGCGCAGTTCGCCTCCGCCGTCGGCGGCGGTCGGCCACTCGCCGCCGACCGCAGGGGCCGTAGGACCGCGGCGGGGCGCAGCACGCACGGTGACGTCCGCATAGCCCCCGGCGCCCGTCACCATCGCGACCTCGGCCGCGGGGGCGCCCGGCGGTACCACCGGCTCGCCGTCGGCCTCCACGCGCAGCCGCGGAGCGGGCGCGGTGGTGCGTCGCCGTACGAGGGAGCGGCAGGCGCGCAGCAACGCGGTCCCGGGGGGCGCGGGCGCCGGCGGGCAAGGCGGCTCGGGGATGCGGAGGGCGCCGGCCGCGACCCCTCCCGCGTCGTCGGCGAGGAGGTCCAACCGCCGCTCGGCGCCGCGGAGTACGGCGCGTGCCGCCGTGACGGCGTCGAGCGGCACCCCGAGCCCGCCGGCGACGGTGAGCCGCGTCGGCTGTCCGACGGGCACGAACGCGAGCGGTACGGCGAGCTCGCCGCCGGCGTGCAGCGCGCCGAGCGTGCGCTGGAGCGCGGCGTCGTCCCCGACCAGCACCGGGCGGCGACGGCCGTGGCGGAGGAGGGCGGCGGCCGTCTCCTCCGGTTCCTCGGGCAGGCAGAGCTTCACGCCCGGTGCGCCGGCGCGCAGTACGTCGCGCGCGATGCGTACGGACTCGATGTCCACCCGGCGCGCGAGCGGGTCCACCACGACGAGGAGCGGCTCCCCGGCGTCCGGCGGGTGCGGCGAGCGCTGCTGCGGCACCCTGGGCGGTTCGTGCTCGCCGCCGTCCGGTACGGCGGAGCCGGGCGGTGCGCACCGGTCGCCGACGGGGCCGCCGGGAGCGACGGGATCATGGGGTGGCCTCGCGGGATCTGGAGCCGACACCTCGGTCCTTCCTCGGATTCGTCAGGCCGTCTCAGTGGACAGTCTCCACCGGCGCCGCGCACGCAGGCGTACGCCCCCGGCCGCCGGCACGCGGCGCAGCCCCCGCCAGGGGACGCGGCCCGCGCGGTTCGGCGCCGTGGGGCCGGCGGTCGCGCGCCGGAGGACGCCCGGCCGGTTGATCCCGCGCACCCGCCGCCGGCACGGGGGTTCGCCCCGCGTGCGTCGGTGCGGACGCGAGACGCCCGTTCGTCGCCCGGCAGAGATGTTCGGTAATCTCTCGGTGCAAGAGCCCCTGTCGCTGTTGCGTCAGGGGCTTCGACTATCTGGGGCACCGGACCACGGCTCTCGCGTAGGCAGCAGCGCCGCGCACGTGGGACATGCCCCGCCCGGAAGGGGTGTACGCCTGTGCCCGCACTTGTGCTGCTCGGTGCTCAGTGGGGTGACGAGGGCAAGGGAAAGGCCACCGACCTGCTCGGTGGCTCCGTCGACTACGTGGTGCGCTACCAGGGCGGCAACAACGCCGGCCACACGGTCGTCGTGGGCGACCAGACCTACGCGCTCCACCTTCTCCCCTCCGGGATCCTCTCCCCCGGCTGCACGCCCGTCATCGGAAACGGCGTCGTCGTCGACCCGTCGGTCCTGCTCTCCGAGCTGAGCGGACTCGGCGAGCGCGGCGTCGACACCTCGAAGCTGATGGTCAGCGGCAACGCCCACCTGATCACCTCGTACCACGCGACCTTCGACAAGGTCACCGAGCGGTTCCTCGGCAAGCGCCGCATCGGCACGACGGGGCGCGGCATCGGCCCCGCCTACGCGGACAAGATCAACCGCGTCGGCATCCGCGTGCAGGACCTCTTCGACGAGTCGATCCTGCGGCAGAAGGTCGAGGCCGCCCTCGACTTCAAGAACCAGGTGCTGGCGAAGCTCTACAACCGCCGCGCGATCGTCGCCGAGCAGGTCGTCGAGGAGCTGCTGGGGTACGCGGAGGAGCTGCGCGGCTTCGTCGCGGACACCGCCTACGTGCTCAACGAGGCCGTCGACGACGGCAAGGTGGTCCTCTTCGAGGGCGGCCAGGGCACCCTCCTCGACGTCGACCACGGCACGTACCCCTTCGTCACCTCCTCCAACCCGACGGCGGGCGGCGCCTGCACGGGCTCGGGGGTCGGCCCGACGAAGATCGACCGCGTGATCGGCATCCTCAAGGCGTACACCACCCGCGTCGGCGCGGGCCCGTTCCCCACGGAGCTCTTCGACGACGACGGCGAGGCGCTCCGCCGGGTCGGCGGGGAGCGCGGTGTCACCACGGGCCGCGACCGCAGGTGCGGCTGGTTCGACGCGGTGATCGCCCGCTACGCGACCCGCGTCAACGGCCTCACCGACTTCTTCCTCACCAAGCTCGACGTCCTCACCGGGTGGGAGCGCATCCCCGTCTGCGTCGCCTACGAGATCGACGGCGAACGCGTCGAGGAACTCCCCTACAGCCAGAGCGACTTCCACCACGCGAAGCCGATCTACGAGTACCTCCCCGGCTGGAGCGAGGACATCACGAAGGCGAAGACGCTGGAGGACCTCCCGGCCAACGCGCGGGCCTACATCAAGGCGCTGGAGGAGATGTCGGGCGCCCCGATCTCCGCGGTCGGCGTCGGCCCGGGACGGGACGAGACCGTGCAGATCAACCCCTTCCTCTGAGCCGGAGCGGGCGGCCCGGGCGCACCGGGCCGCCCCCCGCTCCCGTCAGGCGAGCATGCGCGCGAGGACCCCGAACGCGGGGGTGTGCGGAACGAGCGCCGCGAAGTGCCCGCTGCCGGGGAGCAGGTGGAGCCGTGCGCCCCAGTTGTTGGCGTACCTGCGGGAGAGTTCGAGCGGGACGTCGGTGTCGGCGGTGCCGTGGAGGAGCTCGACGGGGACCCGGGGGAGCAGCCGCATCGGGTCGGCCGCCGCCCACGTCTCGGGCCCTGCCGCGCGGCCGAGGAACGCCGCCGCGGCGCCCTCGCTGAGGCGCAGCTCCCAGGCCCGCTGGAGGTCGGCGACGGCGCCGTAGGTGAGGACGCGCGCGGCAGCACGCTCCCGCACGGCCGCGGCGTGGAGGGCGAGTTGGCCGCCTGCGGAGTGGCCGAGGAGCACCGCGGGCGGGGCGCCGAGCAGGTCGAGCGCGGCCTGCACGTCCTCCGCCGTCTGCGGCCAGCCGCCGCCGTCCCCTACCCTGCGGTACTCGATGAGCGCGACGCGCATGCCGCGCGCGGCCAGCGCGGAGGCGAACGGCGTCAGGTGGCCGCGGTCCCACTCCTGCCGCCAGAAGCCTCCGTGGACCACGGCGATGTCGGGCCCGGGGCCCGACTCGCCGTAGAAATCGACGACTTGGTCCTCATGCGGCCCGTACGCCTCGGTGCGCTCCGGCGCGACGCGGCCGGCCTCCAGGAGAGCACTGAGCTCGGAGTCACTCAACGGACCCTCCCGCCACCTCGCCGAGGACGCGCGCGGCACGCTCCGTGTCGCAGAACGAAGTGTAGAGCGGCGCGAAGCCGAAGCGGAGCACTCCGGGCGCCCGGAAATCCGCCAGGACGCCGCGCTCACCGAGGAGTTGGAGTACCCGCTCGGCGCTCTCCGCCGGCCGCCAGCCCAGCGAGACCTGCCCCGCGCGGCGCCCGTGCGGCAGCGGCGTCAGCACGTGGGCGCGCGCCGGCGGGACGTGGACGGCGAGGCACCGCAGGAAGAAGTCGGTGAGCGCAAGGGACTTGGCGCGCACCACCTCGACGTCCACCCCCTCCCACACGCCGAGGGCCGTCTCCAGCGCCAGCAGCGACAGGATCTCCGGCGTACCGACCCGCCCGCGCGCCGGCCCCTGCGCAGGAACGTACGCGGGGGCCATCGCGAACGGCTCGGCGTGCGAGTTCCAGCCGGGGAGCGGGGAGTCGAACCGCGGTTGCAGCGCGCGACGGACGTAGAGGAAGGCGGGGGCGCCGGGGCCGCCGTTGAGGAACTTGTACGTGCAGCCGACGGCGAAGTCGACGCCGTCCGCGTCGAGTCGGACGGGGAGCACGCCGACGGTGTGGCAGAGGTCCCAGACGGTGCGGCCCCCCGCGGCGCGCACGGCGGCCGTCGTCGCCGCGAGGTCGTGGAGCTCGCCCGTGCGGTAGTCGGCGTGGTTGACGAGGGCGGCCGCGGTGCGCGGGCCCGAGGCGGCAGCGATCCGGTGCGCCGGCAGCGGACGCACCCGTACGCCGGTGAGCCGTGCCGCGGACTCGGCGACGTAGCCGTCGGTGGGGAACGTGCCCTCGTCGACGAGGAGTTCGTCCCGCTCGGCGTCCTCCCCGCGGGCGAGGCGCACCGCGGCCACCACCGCCTTGAAGACGTTGACGCTCGTGGAGTCGCCGACGACGAGCTGCCCGGGCTCCGCGCCCACGAGCGGTGCGATCAGGTCGCCGATCCGCTCGGGCGCCGTCCACCAACCCGACTCGGTCCAGGAGCGGATGCGCAGCTCGCCCCACTCCCGGGCGACCACCTCGGCGAGCCTTCCCTGCACGGCGGCGGGGAGCGCGCCGAGCGAGTTGCCGTCGAGGTAGACGGTGTCGTCGAGGACGAACTCCGTGCGCTTGGCGGCGAGTCGGTCCTCCGCGTCGAGCCGTGCCGCCTCCTCGGCGAGGCGGTCCGCCGGGTCAGACACGGCTGCGCGCCGTCCACAGCTCGGGGAAGACGGGTTTCGCGGCGCGCTTCTCCAGCCACGCGACCCCCGACGAGCCCCCGGTCCCCGTTTTCGCGCCCATCGCCCGCCGCGTCGCGAGCAGGTGGTCGTTGCGCCATCGCCACACGAGCTCGGCGACCTCGACGAGCGCCTCGCCGAGCCGCAGCGGCCCCCGCCCGGACTCCGGGGCCGCCACGACGCCCGCGTCGCCCGCCGCGCCCTCGGCCTCCGCCCGCTCGTCGGCGTAGATCGCGGCCCATGCCTCCTCCACGCCCGGGTGCGGTCGGTACGCCTCGCTGACGTCGCGCCGCAGCACCTCCTCGGGGATGGGCGCCCCGCACCGCGCGAGGTACGCGAGCGCCTCGTCGTAGACGCCGGGGCGGTGGAGCGCCTCCTCCAACTCGCGGTGCACACGCGGCGATCCGCGGTGCGGCACCAGCATCGACATCGACTTCTCGCCGAGCAGGAACTCCAGCCTGCGGTACATCGCGGACTGGAACCCCGAGCCGTCGCCGAGAGCGCCGCGGTAGGCGTTGAACTGGGCGGGGGTGAGGTGCGCCAGCGGCTCCCAGGACGCGTTGAGCGCGGCGAGCTCGCGTGTCGAGCGGCGCAGTGCGGCGAGCGCGGCGGGCAGGTCGTCGCGGCGGAGGGCTGCCGCCGCCGTCGAGAACTCGTGGACGAGCGCGGTGAACCACAGCTCCATCACCTGGGTGGTGACGAGGAAGGAGAGTTCTCCCGGGTCGTCGGAGAGCGGACGTTGGAGGTGGGTGAGCACCTCGGCTCGGACGTACTCCTCGTACGGCGTGGCCGCCTCGAAGTCCAGGTTGGGTGTCTCCTCGCCCTGGGGGGCGGCGGACGGACGCGTCGGCATGGTGGTGCCTCCCTCGTGGTGTGGCCGGGGTCGCCGGGCTTCTGCGGCGATCATCGGCCGGGGCACGAGCCGACGGCAAGAGCAGAGCACGAAACGCCCGGAGGGGCGCACACGCGCCGACCGATCCGGCTCGCACCCCGGCGCGTCCACGCGAAGTCCCCCGCACGGGGGAGATGTTGCCCGTAATGACGCGCGCGGCACCCCGCACCCGACACCCTGTTCCGGTGACTCATACCCGCCACCGCACGGCCCGGCTGGCCGCAGCCACCGCCTCCGCCGTCCTCGCCTGCACGCTCCTCGCCGCCTCTCCGGGAGCCCAGGCGGCCGCCGCCGACTGCTTCGACCGCGAGAAGGAGCCGTACACCTCGAAGGTCGATTCGCACCTGCACTTCCGCCCCTTCGGAGGCAAGCCGATCCCCTGGGAGGAGATGCTCGGGTACCTCCAGAAGAGCGGCGTCGAGTACGCCAACGTCTACGGCATCGGCCAGACGCTCCCGTACGACTCGAGCTGCACCTACTACCTCGACTGCCCCGGCACCCCCGTCACCCCCTCGATGCGCAACGACTTCGCCAACGCCGCCTCCTACGCGGCCGACCCGCCCCCGGACGACGTCCACCTGACGATGTCGATGACCTTCCCCGACCTCGCGCACCCCGAGGGCGTCCTCGACCGCATGGAACTCCTCGACGAGAACTACCCCGGGCTCTTCCGCTGGATGGGCGAGGTCAACGTCATCAAGCAGGCGCTCCTCCCCAACGGCCACGAGGCCGCGGGCGAGAAGGCGATCGACGGCTGGGCCCCGTTCATGCGCGAGCTGCGCGAGCGGGACATCCCGCTCACCCTCCACTCCGACCTCGGCAACAACGCGGACCCGACGAAGTACCTCCACCTCATGGAGCACGTGCTGGAGCGCTACCCGGAGAACAAGATCGTCTGGGCGCACGCGGGGCTCTCCAAGGAGCTCACCGAGATCGGCCCGGACGAACACCTCGGCATCCTCGGGCGCCTGCTCGACAAGTACCCGAAGCTCACCCTCGACATCTCCTGGCGCGTGCTCTGGGACGAGTACTTCTCGGACCCCGAGATCCGCGGCCGTTACGTCGACTTCCTCGACCGCCACCCGACGAGGGTCATCCCCGGGACCGACTTCGTCGCCTCCGACGACAAGGACTTCGCCGTCTACGAAGAGGAGTTGGAGGTCACCTCGCGGATCAACCGCGACCTGAGCGACGAGGCGTTCCGCGGCATCGCGCTCGGCGGCAACTACTTCCGCCTCACCGGGCTCGAGGAGAAGGCCCCGCCGATCTGCGAGTCCGGGCAGCGCCCCTGACGGTTCCGGACGCACCGCGCCCCCGCTCGCCGGCTCGTCGCCGGTGGGCGGGGGCGCTCGGTCGAGGCGGGGCGCTCAGCTCAGCGTCGCCGCAGCCGTCGGGGAGCTGTCCTTGAGGAACTCCGTGCACCGCTGGTACTCCTCCTCCTCGCCGATCGCCTGGGCGGCGCGGGCGAGTGCGTGGAGTGCGCGGAGGAAGCCGCGGTTGGGCTCGTGCTCGAACGGCACCGGGCCGTGGCCCTTCCAGCCGCTCCTGCGGAGCGCGTCGAGGCCCCGGTGGTAGCCGGTCCGCGCGTACGCGTACGACTCGACGGTGCTGCCGCGCTCGAACGCCTCGTCGGCGAGCTGCGCCCAGGCCAGCGAGGAGGTCGGGTAGCGCGCCGCGACCTCGGAGGGCGCGGTGCCCGCGGCGAGCAGCTCGCGGGGGCCCGGATCGTCGGGCAGGTGGGTGGGGGGTGGTCCCCCCAGCAGGTTCTCGTGAATGGCCATACCTCCAGTCTGCACGGTCGCTCGACCGGCCGGTACGGGACTGGGCGCCCCGCAGCGCGGCCGGACGGCGGGCACCGGACCGCGCGGGGCCGGGACCGCCTCGCGGCGGCCGGGCCCCGTGCGGTGGCGGCGTCACGTCAGACGGGTGCCCGTGGAGCGGAGGTTGGTGCAGGCGCGGACGACGCGCTCGGCCATGCCCTGCTCGGCGGCCTTGCCCCAGCTACGGGGGTCGTAGACCTTCTTGTTGCCGACGTCCCCGTCGACCTTCAGGACCCCGTCGTAGTTGCGGAACATGTGGTCGGCGACGGGCCGGGTGAAGGCGTACTGGGTGTCGGTGTCGAGGTTCATCTTGACGACGCCGTTCTCCAGCGCCGTCGCGATCTCCTGCTCGCTGGAGCCGGAGCCGCCGTGGAAGACGAAGTCGAAGGGCTGCCCCGACCTGCCGAACTTCGCGGCGACGCCCTCCTGGAGGTCCTTGAGCAGCTCGGGGCGGAGGACGACGTTGCCCGGCTTGTAGACGCCGTGGACGTTGCCGAAGGAGGCGGCGAGGAGGTAGCGGCCCTTCTCGCCGAGGCCGAGCGCCTCGGCCGTGCGCATCGCGTCCTCGACGGTGGTGTACAGCTCGTCGTTGATCTCGTGGGTGACGCCGTCCTCCTCACCGCCCGTGGGGGTGATCTCGACCTCGAGGACGATCTTGGCGGCGGCGGCCTGTGCGAGCAGCTCCTGACCGATCTCCAGGTTGTCCCTGAGCGTCTCGGCCGAGCCGTCCCACATGTGCGACTGGAAGAGCGGCCCCTCGCCGCGGTCGACGCGCTCCTTGGAGTGGGCGATGAGCGGACGGACGTAGCCGTCGAGCTTGTCCTTGGGGCAGTGGTCGGTGTGGAGGGCGACGTTCACCGGGTACTTGGCGGCGATGACGTGCGCGTACTCGGCAAGCGCCACGGCACCGGTGACCATGTCCTTGCTGTACTGGCCGCCGAGGAACTCGGCCCCGCCCGTGGAGATCTGCACGATGCCGTCGCTCTCCGCCTCGGCGAAGCCGCGCAGCGCGGCGTTGAGGGTCTGCGAGGAGGTGACGTTGATGGCCGGGTAGGCGAACCTGCCCTCCTTGGCCCGGTCGAGCATCTCGGTGTAGACCGCGGGGGTCGCGATGGGCATCTGTCCGCTCCTAAGGGGTGGTTGTCTCGGACGTCTTCGAGCAGGTTGCGACGACTGCGCGAAGTCGGGTCGGGCTCAACGGATCGACGGCATCGTCGTATGCCATCTTCCCAGACGTTCCGGACGCCCGGGCCACCGGTTCACGAGTGCACAACTCGCGGGTGACGCAAAGGGATCGCCCGCCGGAACGCGGACGGGGCGCACGACGGGCAGCGCACGCGGGGCGCGTCGGCCTGCGCTCAGTCGAGGTCGAGGTCGGCGAGGTCGTAGGCGTGGACGTAGTCGAGCCCCGCGCGCGCCAACGCGGGAGCCGCGCCCCGCTCGACGAGCGTCGCCACCGCCACCACCTCGGCGCCCGCCTCACGCACCGCCTCCACCGCGGTGAGCGGGGTGTTGCCCGTCGTCGAGGTGTCGTCGACGACGAGGACGCGGCGCCCCGCGATCTCCGGGCCCTCCACGCGGCGCTGCATGCCGTGCGCCTTCCCCGTCTTGCGGACCACGAAGGCGTCGAGACGCCGGCGGCGGGCCGCCGCGGCGTGCAGCATCGCCGTCGCGACCGGGTCGGCGCCCAGGGTGAGGCCGCCGACGGCGTCGAAGTCGAGGTGGGCCGTGGCGTCGAGGAGGACCTGGCCCGCGAGCGGCGCCGCCGCGCCGTCGAGGGTGATCCGGCGCAGGTCGATGTAGAAGTCCGCCTCCTGCCCAGAGGAGAGCGTCACCTTGCCGTGCACGACGGCCTTGTCCTTGATCTGCTGCAGCAGCTCGCCGCGTACGTCGTTCATGGGGCACGAGCTTACGGGGCGGCGGCTCGGCCGCGGGCGGCGCGACCGGAAAGCCGCCCGACACACGTGCGCCGCAGGGGAGTCGGCTACGGGCGGCGCCAGGTGAAGGTGGCCGCGGCCTCCAGCGGCTCCAGCGGCGTGACGAGGCCGGGGTGGGTGTTGAGGCCGTCGGGCGGTCCGGTCTGCGGCTCGACGCAGATCCCCTCGGGCTGCTCGTCGTAGACGACGAGCCACTCCATCCGGCTGCCGACCGTGAGCTCGAGCGCCCCGGGCCAGGTGAGCGTCGCCTCGACGCCGTCCGGCATACCGAAGCAGTCGTCCCAGGGGCCGGGTTGCGGATCGATGCGCCGACCCGTCGGGAGGTGATCGGGCCCGCGCTCCTCCTGCCACTGCGGCGCGAAGTCGAGCCTCGCCTCCTCGCCGCCGTCGAGGGTGCGGCGGAACCAGGGGTGCCAGCCGGCCTGCGCGGGGAACGTCGCCTCGGGGCTCTCGACGCCGAGGCCGAGGTGGAGGGAGCCGCCGTCCTCGGCGAGTTCCACGGTATGGGTGACCTTCCCCTCCCACGGCCAGGGGTCGGTGAGTTCGCAGGTGAGGACCGCCGAGCGGGTGTCGCGGCGTGCGACCTCCCAGGCGGTGTCGCGCACGGTGCCGTGGATGGCGTGCGGGCCGTTGGTCACCGGGAGTTGGTAGAGCTCGCCGCCGTTGCGGAACCGGCCGCGGTCGACCCGTCCGCACCAGGGCACCATCAGGAAGAGGCCGTACCGCTCCCCCTGCCGGAGCAGCTCGGTGCCGCCGACGCGGAGCGAGCTGATGCGGCTTCCGCGCGCCGGTTGGATCGTCAACTCCGCGTCCCCTGCCCGGAGGACGACTTGCTCCTCGGCGTCCCCGGCGTCCGCGGCTCCCGTGGCTTCCGTGGGGGTCAGCTCAGTCATACGCCGCACCCTAACCGTCCGCACCCCGACTGCCGACAGGGCACGGAGGCGGCGCGGTCGGCGTCGCCGCGGCCGCGCGCGCTCGTCGACGGGGGTTCAGCTCCGGAGGAAGGCGAGCAGGTCCTGGTTGAACTTGTCCTTGTGGCCGGGGACGACGGCGATACCGTGCGAGCCGCCTTCGTACACCTTGAGCGTCGCGTCCGGGACGATCCGGGCCGTCTTCTCGCCTGTGGCCTCGAACGGCACGATCTGGTCGTCGTCGCCGTGCACGACCAGCGTGGGGACGTCGAACTTCTTCAGGTCCTCGGTGAAGTCGGTCCGCTCGAAGGCCGTGACGCAGTCGACGCCCGCCTTGATGCTCTGCGCCATCGCCATCAGCCAGAACGCGTCCCGATTGCCCTGCGTCGCCTGGTTGCCGGGGCGGTTGCCGCCGAGGAAGCTCTCGGCGGTGTCCTTCCAGAACTGCGAGCGCTCCTTCCGGATGCCGTTCCTGATCTCCTCGAAGACCTGCGCCGGTACGCCTTCCGGGTTGCTGTCCGACTGGCTCATCAGCGGCGGGATCGCCGAGAGCAGGACCGCCTTGGAGACCCGGTCGGTGCCGTGCCTGCCGACGTAGCGGGCGAGTTCGCCGCCGCCCATGGAGTGGCCGACGAGCGTGACGTCCTGGAGGTCGAGCGCGGTGAGCAGGTCGTTGAGGTCGTCGGCGAAGGTGTCGAAGTCGTAGCCCTCCCACGGCTGCGTGGAGCGGCCGTGGCCCCTGCGATCGTGCGCGATGCCGCGGAAACCGTTCTCCGCGACGTACTTCATCTGGTCCTCCCACGCGTCCGCGTTGAGCGGCCAGCCGTGGACGAAGACGACGGTGGGGCCGCTGCCCCAGTCCTTGTAGAAGAGCTTCTCGCCGTCCCGGGTCGTGACCGTGCCAGTACCCATCGGAGTCCTCTCGCTCGGGAGGGCCCGGCACGCCGGACCCGCTGCCACTGTGACGAGTGTGCGCAAAGCCGGCGAGAGGCGCAGCCCGGAGGCGCTCAGCGGCGCCGGCGCCAGGCCCGTCCGAGGACGAGCGCGCCAGCGAGGACGGCGGCAGCCGCGGGCGCCGCCCAGCGCAAGGTGTCGGCCGCGCCGCTCGCCTCGGGGACGGGGACGGGGGCGTAACGGCCGCGCGGGGGCGCGTGGTCGACCTCCTCCGCGCTGCGGCCGATCATCGTGCGGCGTGCGTGCCCCGCCTCGGCCGCCGACGGCTCGCCGGCCCCCTTGCGTTCCCCTTCCTCCACGGGATCGAGCGACGACGGCGGGATCTCGGCCTCGAAGAGGCCCGACCCCTCGACGCCCTCCTCCGCGGCCGACGGCTCCTCGGACGCGGGTCCCGCGGGGCCTTCCTCCTGCTCCGGCTCCTCGGCGCGCTCGGGCGGCTCCTGCGCCTCGGCGGGCTCCTGGGCGCCGGGGGGCTCGCCCTCCGGACGCGCGGCGCCGCTCTCGGGGCCGGGGATGCCGGGGATCGCCGGCTCGTTGTCGTCGGGTTCGCCGATGCCGCCCGAAGCGGGCGAAGCGGGCGAAGGAGTGCCCTCCTCCGCGAGGCTGTCGGCGAGGGCGGCGCCGAAACGGTCCAGCAGACGCACTCCGGCCGCGGCTGCCGTGTGCTCCTCCAGGTCGGCGAGGCGCCCGTCGCGCACGACCGAGCCGGAGCAGACGAGCCAGCTCCCCCGCGCGTCCTCCGCGTCCCGCGGTTCGACGACGAGCGAGAGGCGCACCGTCCCGTCGCCGCGCGCCTCCGTCCCCTCGCCCTCGACGGCGAAGCCGCCCCCGCGAGGGGAGAACTCGAGACTCCCCCTGTAGGTGATGGTGGAGCCGCCGACGCGCAGCCGCAGCCGCCCGCTCAACCGGCCGCCGCGCGCCGTCTCTTCACCCTCCACCGCGTCCGGACGCAGCCCCGGGAGGCAGCGCGCGACCCGCTCCCGCTCGGCGAGCGCGGCACGTACGGAGTCGGCGGGGAACGGTACGTACACCTCGTGCTCCATGACGGGGAGCCTATTACCCGGGCCCCGCACACACATATGACTGAGCACCATCTCTCCGCGCGCCGCCGGGAAATCCTCACCGTCCGGGTCGTTCCGGACACTCTCCGTGCGCATGCGGTCATACCTTCCGCACGGTCGGACGACGGCGCCGCGTCCGCGGCGCCAACACGGCTTGCGCGTCAGAGGGCTTGGGCGATGCGGGTCGGGGAAGGAGAGCCGGTCGGGAAGAGCACCACCCTGACGGCCTGCGGCGGTCGCCCTCGGCGGCGTCTGGTCGCCCACCGTCCGCGGCTCCGCGCGCCACCGCCCACGAGCGCGCCTCGGTGCACCAGGAGCCGGAGCCGACGACGAGCGAGCCCCTCGGCGACAAGACGACCGACACCTCGGCGGCAGAGCGGCCCGCCAAGTACCTGATGCCCGCACCGAGTTCGCGCATGGGGATGCCCAACTTCCGGCGGCCGCCCTTGACTCAGTCGGGCCGCCGGAGCAACTGGGCGGCACCGGCAGAGGCGGACTCCGTACGGGGGCGCCGGGCGCACAGCCCGCCGCGCGATGCGAAGTCCGCGCGCGCACAGCCCGGTTGAGACGCCACACCCCGCCTTCAGCCGGTCACCGCCAGCGGCGCCACCTCGACGGAACCGGTACGGCGACCGGCAGGATGCAGGCCGACACGCGTCCGCGTGGCGACGAGGCACCCCTCCTGCGGGTAGGAATGCCAGGTGCGCCAGCGGAGTTGGCCCTCGTAGCGCTGGACGAGGAGCGCGGTGAAGGCGTTCGGGTCCCCGGGGAAGGTCCCCGCGAGGCCGTGCGGATGCTCCGCCACCAGCGCCAGCAGCTCCTGGGCCCGGCCCGCGAACGAGCCCTCGCCCAGGCGCTCCACCCGGGCTGCGAACTCGTACTCCAGGCAGTCGAGCCGGCGCGAGACCCCGAGCGGCAGCGGTGTGCTGCTGCCCGGCATACAGGCGACCGTCTCCGAGCAGCGGCCGTACTCCTCGTCGAGGAGGACCTGGTGCGAGGCGCCGAGGAGGCGCAACTCGACGGAGGCACCGCCGAGTTCGAGGTGGAGCGAGGCGAGCGCAGGTAGCGGCTCGCACCCCAGCGCCCAGGCGAGGTCGCCGGCGCAGGTATCGGTGTAGGCGGTTTCGAGAATCGTGAGCATGGTGGCTCCGCTGGCAGGCAGGAAGTGTGGAGCGGCTCGACTCCTGGGCATTCCTGCGCAGGGAGCCAGGACCGCGCGAACGCCGCCCCCTGCCCGCACCCTCGACCGCATCAGCCGGGGCTGCGCCGACCGGGGAGGCGTAATTACGCAACCACGTAACTGCCGTACCGCTCAGGGGTTTTGCACAACTTCTCAGCATATTCATCCCCCAGGGGACGGTCAGCTCAGATGTTCTCCCCTGCGGTTCGACGCTGCCGGAACAGCAAGGCCCCGGGAGCCGAGCGGGCCTCCCGGGGCGTGCGCGTCCTGCGGCGGAGCGCGGCTTTTGCGCCTCAACTGCCGTGCAGCGGTGGATCTTTCGAGGTCACTCGCCCCCGCCGCCGCCACCGCCGTCGCTGCCGCCGTCGTCGCCGCCACCGCTGCCGCCGTCGTCACCGCCGCCACCACTGCGGCGACGGCGGGCGGCCGGCTCGGGCACCCGGGCGCCGGAGCCGCTCCCGTGCGAGCCGGTGCGCACCACCGTCATCACCATCCCCGCGACTGCGAGGACGAGCAGGAGGAAGAGGAAAACTGCCATCACGAACCCCCGTGAAAGGACTCTCGCCCGTCACCCCGGCGGGCGAAGCGGCTCCGTACCGGTGCCGCCGTACGTCGGTTATTCCCCTGCCGCCGTACGGCAAAAGGGAGTTGAGGAAAGCCAGAGCTTCGCGGCGCACCGGCCGCCCGAGCGGTGTTGAGCTCCGCCCCGAGGTCGCAGAGGATGAGCTGCATGTCCCGTACACCAGGAAGCCCTCGTCCGCTCCTCAACAGCCGCCTCTCCGGCTTCGGCACCACGATCTTCGCCGAGATGTCCGCGCTCGCCGCGAAGACGGGCGCCCTCAACCTCGGCCAGGGCTTCCCCGACACCGACGGGCCCGAGGAGGTCCGCGAGGCCGCCGTCCGCGCGATCCGCGACGGCAGGGGCAACCAGTACCCGCCGGGCCCCGGCGTCCCGGAGCTGCGCGAGGCCGTCGCCGAGCACCAGCACCGCTTCTACGGACACCTCGGGCTCTCCTACGACCCGGAGACCGAGGTGCTCGTCACCGCAGGCGCCACCGAGGCACTCGCCGCCGCCCTCCTCGCACTGCTGGAGCCGGGCGACGAGGTCATCGCGCTGGAGCCGTACTACGACTCGTACGCGGCCGGCATCGCCATGGCCGGCGGCCGCCGCGTCCCGGTCACCCTGCGCCCGGCGGAGGACGGCTACCACCTCGACCTCGACGAACTCCGCGACGCCGTCACCCCGCGCACCCGCCTGATCCTGCTCAACTCCCCCCACAACCCCACCGGTTCGGTCCTCACCGAGACCGAGCTGCGCGCCGTCGCCGAGCTGTGCACCGAGCACGACCTCCTCGCCGTCACCGACGAGGTCTACGAGCACCTCGTCTACAGCGGCTCGCACCTCCCGCTCGCCTCCCTCCCCGGCATGCGCGAGCGCACGGTCACCATCAGCTCCGCGGGCAAGACGTGGTCGGTCACCGGGTGGAAGGTCGGCTGGGTCACTTCGACGCCCGAACTCGTCACCGCCGTCCGCTCCGCGAAGCAGTTCCTCACCTACGTCTCCGCCGGCCCCTTCCAGTACGCCGTGGCCGAGGCGCTCCGCCTGCCCGACGCCTACTACCACGACCTCCGCGACGACCTGCGCGCCAAGCGCGACCTCCTCTCCCGGGGCCTCGCCGACGCCGGCTTCCGCGTCTTCCCGTCCGCCGGCACCTACTTCGTCACCACCGACATCCGCCCCCTCGGCGAGAGCGACGGCCCCGCCTTCTGCCTCGCCCTTCCTGAGCGCTGCGGCGTCGTCGCCGTCCCCAACCAGGTCTTCTACGACCACGCCGAGGAGGGCGCCCCGTACGTGCGCTTCGCCTTCTGCAAGCAGCGGGAGGTCTTGGAGGAGGCGTCGGAGCGGTTGCTCGCGTTGGGGTAGGGCGAACTCGTGGGCGGCTCGGGCGGGTTGGGCGCTCCCGTCAGCCCGCGGAGTCCCACAGGTCCCGCAGGTGCTGCTCGATCTCCCGGCGCAGTTGCGCGACGCGCCTGCCCAACTCGTCGCTGTCGGCCGGCCCCTGCCCGTCGGCCTCGTCCCTGCGGGGCGCGGGCTCCCGCTCGTGCGGCACGTCGGACTCGCTCACCGTACGCCGCTCGCCTTCCGTGCTCCGGCCCCCGCGCGTACCGCGCCCGCGAGGGCGCGAGCCGTCGCGGGGCTGCACCGTCCCAGGTCCACCAGGGACACGCGCACGAGCGAGGACTCCGGCGCGGGATCGGGCGCGAGCGACGGCAGCGTGACCCCGCTCCCCCGCAGCGCCTCCCGGAGCTCCTCGCACGCCGCTTCGGCCTCTACCGCGCCCTCTTCCCGCTGCGTTGCCACCATCGGCTGCACTCTCCCCGATCCGCTGCATTCCCGACCCTGTACGCATTACCTTGCAGGCTCCGAGCATCGGCCTTTCCACGGCCGACCGACAGCCCTTCATTTCCCCGACACTTGCTGGGGAGAGGAGACGCACATGCCGGCACGCCCACGCGAGCTCACCCCGGACCGCGGCGCCCGCCACCTCTTCGGCGCGAAGATGCGCACGCACAGGGAACGCGCAGGCATAAGCCTCGAAGGACTCGCGGAGGTGGTCAACATCAGCCGCAGCCACCTCTCCCGCATCGAGACGGCAGAGGCGATGCCGCCGCCCTCCCTGCCCGCCGCGCTCGACGCGGCCTTCGGAACGGACGGCATCTTCGCGGAGCTGTATGCGCTGGCGAGCAGGGAGATCCATCCGGATCAGTTCCGGAGGAGAATGGAACTCGAAGCCCGCGCACGGCTGATCGAGGAGTACGCAGGGCAGATCGTGCCCGGCCTCGTTCAGACGCCCGACTACGCACGAGCGCAATTCGTCGTCTCCGGCCCGAAGGCGCAGCCTGAAGAGATCGAGCAACTGCTCGCGGCCAGAATGAGCCGGCAGTCGCTCCTCAGCAGCAACTCGGCCCCGGACTTGTCCCTGATCCTGGACGAGGCAGTACTACGGCGCTCGTTCGGCGACGCACCAACGATGCGGGCGCAGTTGGCGCGTCTCGTGGACCTGTCGCTCACACCGACATCCGTAGTACAGGTTCTCCCGTTCGCCCATGGGGGACATGCTCTGCTGGGAGGCACACTCACGCTGATGACCTTGGAGGACGGCTCCCGAGTCGCCTACGAGGAGAGCATCTCGACGGGCACGCTCCTCGAAGACCTCGGCGTCGCGGCGGACCGTCAGCGCGCCTACGATCTGCTGAGAGCGTCCGCCCTGTCCCCCAAGGACTCGGCCGGATTCATCCGGTCCGTAATGGAGGAACTACCGACATGAGCACCACCCCCGGCGTGACCCAGGCCGACTGGGTCAAGTCCAGCTACAGCGGTAACGGCGGAGGCAGTTGCGTCGAGTGGTCCCCCTCCTCCGCACTCCACGGCACCGTCCCCGTCCGCGACAGCAAGCAACCGGGGCTGCGGCCTCTGACGTTCTCCACGCAGACCTGGACCGCGTTCACCTCCGCGCTCCGGCACGGCTGAGGAGCCGCGACGGGCGGAGCCCAGGTGGCACACACGGAAGCCCGGATTCACCGTCCTTCACACGTCAACTTCTCCCGATACGCCTTCGCATACGGCACGATGAGCTTCTTCATCGCCGCCTCGGTGTGCTCGTCAGGCGTCGGCACGTGCACTTCCAGGGTGAAGACCTCGGCACCTTGGCCGCCGCCGTCGGAGGCCACTACCTCCTCACCGGTAGCTCGGCAGGGTATGGCCGCTGAAGCGCCGCGGTCCCACACCGTGTATTGGCCGTCGCCGAAAGGCTTCGGCGCTGGGTTGCCTGCCGCGTCCGCAGCCGTCTCCCCCGCCCTGTGCCACTCGCCACGGGTGCTGATGGCGACTTTTTCGTCGACGAGGACCTCACACCCTTCGAGTCCCCTGTTGGCGCCGAACCCACTCTCTTGCTGCTCGAGCTCTTCTCCTGACGTAAGCAAAGGCTCCAAGTACTCGGCCGGAACGGGAACTTCACAAAGCGAGTTCGGAACTTCATACCCGCGCTCCGAGCCACACCCGGCAACGCTGAACGAGAGGGCAGCGGCCAAGAACGCCAATTTTACTTTGGACTTCACGAACTGTCCCCCGCAGACTCCCAGGCAGATCCCGCGGTGTGACCGGACTGTGCACCACTTCGCGCGGAACGCTTCAGGTCGTCAATGGTGTCGTAGTTGAGATCGCTATTGAGGGTCGCGTTGCTCACCGCGTTGCTCGCCGAATCTCTGGCCGCGTCGAGACCTTCCGTGTACTGCCGGTTCGCCTCGCCCTCAGCCTGGTCGGAAGAGTCACGGTAGACGCTGTCCATAACACTGGACTGGATGTCCTCCGACACCCAACCAATGACGTCACCAGCGATCGGCACCCGTTCCGCAACCTGGTCTGTTCCCATGCTCAGGATGCGATCCACCCATTTCTGCTTCTCGTCAGCAGCGTCGTTGAACTCCTGATCACTGGCCGCGTGGTAGTCCAACACCGCGTCGGCGCGGGCCTCGCTCATAATTCCGGCGACTACCCCACCCGGCTCAGTCGCTGCCCGCACCCTCTCTCCGAGGTCCACATTCGACTCGCTGTCCCCGTTGATGACGCCGTCGACAACGTCCCTTGTATATGCCTGTTGGGCGGCGGTAATAGATCCGTACGCATCGGGGTCTTGACCGACCTCAGCCAGGAACCGCACAGCATCGCCGCTCTTGAACTCGGCCTCTTCCCCAAAGGACGGGAACACATCGCTGGAGACTTCCTCGCCTGAGACCGTCCTCTGGAAGTCCCCTATGTACTCCGCTGCGATGTCCCCGAGGCTTCCCCGCATCGCGTGGAGTGGACCGCTCTCCTCGTCCAGATCGCCGTTCTCGTTGTGACGGATCAACTCGGGATTGTTCCCGAATCTCTCGACCACCTCTTGCGCCAACTCCGCCCGTTCTGGCGTGTGCCGCACCGCGTCCGCCGACGCGTCACTGTCGTACGGTCGGCCTGTCGTGGCCGCCTCCAGGGCGTGCCCCAGGGCTTTCGGCCCCTCGTTGAGTGCTTGCTCGGCGTCCGGGTGGCCGACGAGGTTGAAGGCGTTGCGGTCGATGTTCCAGTGGAAGTCCTCTTTGGTGAACTCGTCCAGGTAGCTCGCGAATCCGGCGTCTCCGCCCTGGTCGACCGTGCCGTTCTCGTTGTACTTCGTGGGAGGCTCGGTGAAGAACTTCTCGGCCGCGTCGGGACTGTGGCCGAGGGCCTCCAGCACGCTGTTGAGCGGGTCGTTCCCCGAGCCGAGCTTGCCCGACGGGTTGAAGCCGTACCGGTCGTCGCTACCGGCCGGGGAGTTGGTGAGGAACCGCCCCGGATCGTCCCGATGCAGCTGCGTGACGTGCTCCGCGATCGGGTTCAGAAAGCCGGGGTCATAGTTGCCGTACCGCAGCAGGCCGCCCAACACCTGGTATCCGTAAGGGCGATTGGTCATGCCGCGCTGCCACTCGATGGGCTGGGTGCCCAGTCGGCGGAACTCCTCGCCCCAGCTCGCCGGAAGGTGGTACTTCCGGCCGTCGAGCCCTTGCGGGGCGTCCGGCTCGGTGGCGTTGGCGAGCGTGTGGCCCATGTTGCGCTGGAGTTGCTGTACGGCGTCGAGGCGCGTGGCGCTCGCGTCGTCGCCCGTGCCCTGGACGGACATCTGCGCGTAGAACTCCAGGGCCTTCTCCGGACCCCCGAGCTTCTCGTAAACCCTGGTGGCGAACTCCCCGTTCTTCTCGCGGCCGTTCTGCTCCAGCAGCCTGTTGAGCTCGGACAGTTCCTTGGGCGACATCTCGTCGCCCTTCTCGGCGAGTTCTGCGGCGCGTTCGGCCTGGGCCTCGTTGAGTGAGGAGTACTCCGCATGACCCGCGTTGTACGCGTCACCGCCGTGCGCCTTCTTCAGCGCCCGCTTGATGTCGATGTCGAGGCCGGCGGCCTTCTCGATGTGCGGGTTGACCCGCTTCGCGTAGCCGCGCCCCTGCTCGTTGAGGGCCTGCTGGTCCTCGGGAAGGATCGCGCCGCGCGGGGTGTCCCCCGCGTAGTGGAAGGAGACCGTCCCGTCGCCGTTGTCCTGTTCGCGGAAGGACGCCTCGTGCGCCTCCCGCACGACGCCCTTCACCGCCGACTGGTGCGCGGCCAACTCCGCGCGGACATCGCTGAGAGTGCTGTAAATGCTGTCCGCTTCGCCGGCGAGGTCCCCGAACTCCTTCGCCGTCTTGTCCACGAAACCGCGGGTGACCTCAGCATTGACGCCGGCCCATCGCGCCTTCTCGGACTTGGCCAGCATGCCGTCCCTGGCTTCCTGCGCCAGGGTCTCCAGGTCGTCGCGCACCTGCTTCCAGTCGCCGACAGCCGTGGCCAGCTTCGTCAGATCGACCTCGACGAGATCGGTGAAAGTGAGATGCCCCATCGCCGCCCGCCCTCAGTCCACGAGCCCGGATATCCGGGAGACGCTCATCGGCTCGCCGTTCCGGTCGCGCATCGCGGCGGCGATGTGGTCCTCGTCCTCGGCGTGCCGGGCCTTTGAGTAATCCAAGTGGTTGGAGATGTGCGCACACATCTGGCGAACGGTCTTCACCTGGGATTCCCAGACACTCAACGCGGTGCTCAACTCGCCGCCCAGACGAAAGTTGCGCCGGGTGAGTTCGCGGGCCGCCAGGGCGGTGCTGCCCTCCCCGTCGTCGCTGTCCTCACTGCCCGCGCCCGCGATGTCGGCACGCTTCCGCAGCTTGTTGTGGAGCGTGTACGCGTCGTTGCCGACGGCGCCGAGATCGTCCTGGTTGACGACGAGGCCGTCCTGACCGCCGCCACCGGGCGACGCGGGAAGCTGATTGAGCCGGGTCGCCGTCGTCTTCCCGGCGGCACCGCTCTTGAGTTGCGCCCACTCCTGCTCGAACGACATATTCCCCGCCCCTGTCTCACGTAAAAGACCCCGCTGCCCGGCGCAGAGCCGTCAAGCTACCAAGCCCTGCCGGCGCGTGCCACGGCGGAACCGGGCCGCCGCTGCCACGAGCACAACTCCGGCCCGCGCCACCGGAGTTCAGGTGGGCACGGGCCGGGGGAAGCGGTGGTGCGGTGCGCTCACTCCTCGCCGGGGTCGGCCGAGTCGTCGACGTCCTTGCCGAGGCCCAGCTGCTCCAGCAGCCACTTGTCGAACTCGATCGAGGCGCGGACCCAGCTGACCGTGCTGGAGACGAAGTGCTCCAGGGAGACGCCCGTGCCGATCAGCATCTGGGCTTCGCCGATCAGGCGGACGGAGCCGTCGTCGTGGGTGTGGGTGTAGACCTTCGGCCACAGGGTGCGGCGGTTCCAGTCGTCCACCGTCTCCAGGATGCGGGCCTTCTCCTCGATCGAGTGCGGCCTGTCGTAGAACGTACGCACCGAGAAGACCTGCTGCTCCTCCTCGCCGCGGAACATGAAGTAGGTGCGGAACTCCTCCCACGGTGCAGCGAGGTCGCCCTCGTCGTCGACGACGTACTTGAGCTCCATCTGGTCGAGGAGCTGCTTGACCAGCTCTTGGTCGGGGACGATCGGGCCGCTCGGCCCGGTCCCCTGCTCCTCGGGCTGCTCCTCGGGCTGCTGTCCCCCGAAGTTCGGGATCGAGGACGGGTCGATGCTCAACGTGGACTTCCCTTCGTACGGATTCCGCCATCCTCCCTCATCCCGGCCAGGTACTCGCAACCCTGGAGGCGCGCGGGCACGCACCGCCCCGCGCGCCCGGAGCTCAGTCCGCCGTCTCGCCCGTCGCCGCGCCGACGATCAGCCCGTCCCACCCCTCGACGTGGTCCACGCGGACGGTGTCGCCGTCCTTCACCTCGCCCGAGAGGAGCTCCCGCGCGAGCTGGTCGCCGATCGCCGTCTGCACGAGGCGGCGCAGCGGACGCGCCCCGTACGCGGGGTCGTTGCCCTCCACGGCGAGCCAGCCGAGCGCCGCGGGCGTGACGTCGAGGGTGAGCCTGCGCTCCGAGAGCCTGCTCTGGAGGGCGCGGATGTGGAGTTCCGCGATCCGCCCGAGCTGCTCGGTGTCGAGCGCGGTGAAGACCACCAGGTCGTCGAGGCGGTTGAGGAACTCGGGCCGGAACGCGGCACGCACGGCCGCGAGCACCGACTCGCGCTTCGACTCCTCCTTCTCCAACGGGTCGGTGAGGTGCTGGCTCCCGAGGTTGGAGGTGAGCACGAGGAGGGTGTTGCGGAAGTCGACGGTACGGCCCTGCCCGTCCGTGAGCCGGCCGTCGTCGAGCACCTGGAGGAGCAGGTCGAAGACCTCCGGGTGCGCCTTCTCCACCTCGTCGAGGAGCACGACGCTGTACGGGCGCCGCCGCACCGCCTCGGTGAGCTGGCCGCCCTCCTCGTACCCGACGTACCCGGGGGGAGCGCCGACGAGGCGGGCGACCGAGTGCTTCTCGCTGTACTCGCTCATGTCGATGCGGACGATGGCGCGTTCGTCGTCGAAGAGGAAGTCCGCGAGGGTCTTCGCCAGCTCCGTCTTGCCGACACCGGTCGGGCCGAGGAAGAGGAAGGACCCCGTCGGGCGGTCCGGGTCGGCGACGCCCGCACGGCTGCGGCGCACCGCGTCGGAGACGGCCCGTACCGCCTCGGACTGGCCGATCAGCCGCCGGCCGAGCTCGTCCTCCATGCGCAGCAGCTTCTGCGTCTCGCCCTCGAGCAGCCGCCCCGCGGGGATTCCGGTCCAGGAGGCGACGACGTCGGCGATGTCGTCGGAGCCGACCTCCTCCTTGACCATGGTCTGCTTGGTGCGGAGCGAGGCGGCCTCCTCGGCCTCGGACGCCTCGGCCAACTCGCGCTCCACGCCCGGGATCTCGCCGTAGAGCAGCTTCGACGCGGTGTCGAAGTCGCCGTCGCGCTGGGCGCGTTCGGCCTGGCCGTGGAGCTCGTCGAGGCGCTCCTTGAGTTCGCCGACGCGGTTGAGGCTCTGCTTCTCCTTCTCCCAGCGTGCCGTGAGACCGCGCAACTCCTCCTCTCTGTCGGCGAGTTCGCGACGCAGCCGCTCCAGCCGCTCGACCGAGCCCGGGTCGGTCTCGTTGCCGAGCGCCATCTCCTCCATGCGCAATCGGTCGACGGAACGCTGGAGTTCGTCGATCTCCAGCGGAGAGGAGTCGATCTCCATGCGGAGCCGCGAGGCCGACTCGTCGACGAGGTCGATCGCCTTGTCGGGGAGGAACCGCGAGGTGATGTACCGGTCGGAGAGGGCGGCGGCCGCGACGAGCGCGCCGTCGGAGATCTGCACCTTGTGGTGGGCCTCGTAGCGCCCCTTGAGGCCGCGGAGGATGGCGATGGAGTCCTCGACCGTCGGCTCGGCGACGAGCACCTGCTGGAAGCGGCGTTCCAGCGCGGCGTCCTTCTCGATCCGCTCGCGGTACTCGTCGAGCGTCGTCGCGCCGACCATCCGCAGCTCACCACGGGCGAGCATCGGCTTCAGCATGTTGCCCGCGTCCATCGCCGAGTCCCCGCCGGCTCCGGCGCCGACGACCGTGTGGAGCTCGTCGATGAAGGTGATGATCTGCCCCTCGCTCGACTTGATCTCCGAGAGCACCGTCTTGAGCCGCTCCTCGAACTCACCGCGGTACTTCGCGCCCGCGACCATCGCGCCGAGGTCGAGCGCGACGAGGCGCTTGTCCCGCAGCGACTCAGGGACGTCGCCCTTGACGATCCGCTGCGCGAGGCCCTCGACGACGGCGGTCTTGCCGACCCCCGGTTCGCCGATGAGCACCGGGTTGTTCTTGGTGCGCCGGGAGAGGACCTGCACGACGCGGCGGATCTCCTGGTCGCGGCCGATCACCGGGTCGAGGCCGCCGTCCCGCGCCGCGGCGGTGAGGTCGGTGCCGAACTTCTCCAGCGCCTTGTACGCGCCCTCCGGGTCGGGCGTGGTGACGCGACGGGAGCCGCGCGCCGACTGGAACGCGTCGGCGAGGCTCGCCGCGTCGGCGCCCTGTTCCGTGAGGAGTTGGCCGGCCTGGCCGCCCTTGGCCGCGATGCCGATGAGCAGGTGCTCGGTGGAGACGTAGTCGTCGCCGAGGTCCTTGGCGCGCTGCGAGGCGTCGGCGAGCGCGGCGAGGAGGTCGCGGTCGGGCTCCGGCTTGGCGACGGTCGAGCCCTGGACGGTGGGCAGCGCGCCGAGCTGCTGCTCCGCGCCCGAGCGCAGTGCCGCCTGGTCGGCGCCTGCGGCGGCGACGAGGTCCTGGATGTTCTCGTTCTCCTCGGCGGAGAGGAGCGCGAGGAGGAGGTGGGTCGGGGTGATGTCGGGGTGGCCGTCGGAGAGGGCGCGGCGACCTGCCGCCCCGATCGCGTCCCGGCTCTTGTTGGTCAGCTCGGCGTCCACGGTGCTGCGCTCCTCCTGTGGGTTCTGTTGTTCCTGCTGTCCGGTCCGCACGGCGGCGATCTCCCCTGCCCGCGGGGCGGGTTGCCGCTCCTGCCATGCAGCAAGTTGCGTCTACTCTGCTCAACTCTGCGGCGACACTTTTCCTTCCCGGGGAGAAGGGGTTGTCGCTCCGCTCTCGGTGAACTCTCGGACGTCCGCCCGCAGAAGAGCGGAAGGCCCCGCCCCGCAAACGGGCGGGAAGCCGCCGGAGCGGCCGGGTAGTCGGCCGCCCGGTGTACGCGCCTCCGCTAGCGGTTGCCGCCGCGCTTCGGGCGCCAGACGACGAGGGCGCTGGAGGAGTGCACGTCCTCGTACGGCACGAGGTCGCGCCGGTAGGAGGCGTGCACCTGGGCCTCGCGCTGCTGCATCGCGACGGCCGCGCCCTCGACCGCCTGCTGGAGCTCGGCGACCCGCGACTGCAACGCCGCCACCTGGTGCTCCAGCTCGATGATGCGCTTGATGCCGGCGAGATTGATCCCCTCGTCCTGGCTCAACCGCTGCACCTGGCGCAGGAGTTGGATGTCCCGCGCCGAGTACCGGCGCCCCCGGCCCGGTGTCCGGTCGGGGGAGACCAGGCCGAGGCGGTCGTACTGCCGCAGCGTCTGCGGGTGCAGGCCGGAGAGCTGGGCGGCGACCGAGATGACGTAGACCGGCGAATCCTCGGTCAGCTCGTACGCAGGACCGCCGGTGAACTGCTGCCTTCGTCCGCCTCGGCCGTCCACTTCAGTCTCCCTTCGCTGCCTCGAAGAGCGCTGCCCGCGGATTCTCCTCCGCGGTCGCCTCACGGTAGGACTCCAGGGTCTTCCTGGCCTCCTCGCCCAACTCCCGCGGCACCGCGATGTCGACGGTGACGAGCAGGTCGCCGCGGGACCCGTCCTTGCGCGTCGCCCCCTTGCCGCGCGCCCGCATCGTGCGTCCCGACGGGGTACCCGCCGGGATGCGCAGCTTCACGGGCGGCCCGCCGAGGGTCGGCACCGAGACCTCACCGCCGAGCGCGGCCTCCGCGAAGGTGACCGGCACGGTCACGGTGAGGTTGTCGCCCTTGCGCCCGAAGACCGGGTGCGGGTCGACGTGCACGACGACGTAGAGGTCGCCGTTGGGCCCGCCCCGCTCGCCGGGCGCGCCCTTGCCGCGCAGGCGGATGCGTTGGTTGTCGCTGACGCCTGCCGGGATGCGCACCTGCATCGTGCGCGAACTCGTCGCCCGACCGGAGCCCTTGCAGGTGTCGCACGGGTCCTCGGCGATGAGACCGCGGCCCTTGCAGTCGACGCACGGGTCGGTGAGCGAGAAGCCACCGCCACCGCCCCTGCTGACCTGCCCGGTGCCGACACAGGTCGGGCAGACCCGGGGGGTGCCGTTCTTGTCGCCGGTACCCGAACACGCCTTGCACGCCGCGCTGCTGGACATCCGCAGCGGCACCGTCGCGCCATCGACGGCCTCGGTGAAGCTCAGCGTCACCTCGGACTCGACGTCCTGCCCGCGCCGCGGCTGGGTGCGGGTACCGGCGCCGCCGCGGTTGAAGAGGCCGCCGAAGACGTCCCCGAGGCCGCCGCCGAAGCCGCCGGCTCCGCCCTGCTGCCCCGGCTGCGTGCCGCCGAAGAGGTCGCCGAGGTCGAAGTTGTAACTCCCCGCGCCCTGGCCGGCGCCCTGGCCGGGGCGACCGCGGAAGCCGCCGTTGCCGAAGAGGGCGCGCGCCTCGTCGTACTCCTTGCGGCGCTTGGCGTCGCCGAGAACGTCGTACGCCTCGGAGGCGTCCTTGAACCGCTCCTCCGCCTTCGCGTCGCCGCGGTTGGCGTCGGGGTGGTTCTCCCGCGCGAGCTTCCGGTACGCCTTCTTGATCTCGGCCTCTGTGGCGTCCCGAGGGACGCCGAGGACCTTGTAGTAGTCCTTCTCGATGAAGTCCTTGGTGCTCATCCCCGACGTCCCTCCTCCCGGCTCAGCCTGTGGCACGGGCTGCGGTCAGCCCTCCTCGGGCCCACCCGGCTCCTCTTCCTCCGCGCGCTCGCCCTCGGCAGCACCCGCCGACTGCTGTGCGCCCGGCTGCGGTTCGGCGACACCCACCCTGGCGGGGCGGATCGTACGCTCGCCGATTCGGTACCCCGGCTGCAGGATCTGCACGCACGTCGTCTCCGTGACGTCCGGGGAGTACGAGTGCATCAGCGCCTCGTGGACCGTCGGGTCGAAGGGCTCGCCCTCCTTGCCGAACTGCATCAGGCCCATCTTGGCCGCCACGGTCTCCAGCGACTCGGCGACCTGCTTGAAGCCGCCGACGAGTTCACCGTGGTCCCGTGCCCTGCCGATGTCGTCGAGGACCGGGAGCAGCTCGGTGAGCAGGTTGGCGACCGCGGTCTCCTTCACCGCGACGCGGTCCCGCTCGACCCTGCGGCGGTAGTTCTGGAACTCCGCCTGGAGCCGCTGGAGATCCTGGGTGCGCTCGTTGAGCGCCGTGCGGACCTGGTCGAGCTGGGCCGTGAGTGCTGCGGCCTCCTGCGCCTCGGGGCTCTGCGGCGCCTCCTGCTCGGGGGCTGCCTCGCCTGCTGTGTTCGCTTCCCCGTCCTGCCCGGGGCCGGCCCCGGCGGGCTGCGCCGCCGAGGTCTCGTGCTCGTCCGGCTGCGCCGGTCCGGGCTCGGCGGGGACGTCGGGCTCCTTCTTGTCGAAACCCGGAGTCTCCTCCGTCACGCGGCACCGTCCTTCGGCTTCTGCTGGTCGTCGTCGACGATCTCGGCGTCGACGACGTCGTCCTCGGCCTTGCCGCCGGCCTGCTCACCGGTGGCCTCCGCGCCCTCGGCGCCGCCCGCCTGCGCCTGCTGCGCGTCGGCGTAGAGCGCCTGGCCGAGCTTCTGGCTCGTCGCGGCGACCTTCTCGCTCGCCTCGCGGAGCGCGGCGGTGTTGTCGCCCTCCTCCTTGAGCTGCGTCTTCAGCTCCTCGACGGCGGACTCCACCTCGCTCTTGGTGTCGGCAGGGACCTTCTCCTCGTTGTCCTTGAGGAACTTCTCCGTCGTGTAGACGAGCTGCTCGGCCTGGTTGCGGGTCTCGGCGGACTCGCGGCGCTTGGCGTCCTCGTCCGCGTACTGCTCGGCCTCGCGCATCATGCGGTCGATGTCGTCCTTCGGCAGCGCCGAGCCGCCGGTGACGGTCATCTTCTGCTCCTTGCCCGTACCGAGGTCCTTCGCCGCCACGTGCATGATGCCGTTGGCGTCGATGTCGAAGGTGACCTCGATCTGCGGGACGTTGCGCGGGGCCGGCGGGAGGCCGGTGAGCTCGAACATGCCGAGCTTCTTGTTGTACGCCGCGATCTCGCGCTCGCCCTGGAAGACCTGGATCTGCACCGAGGGCTGGTTGTCCTCCGCGGTGGTGAAGGTCTCCGAACGCTTCGTCGGGATCGTGGTGTTGCGCTCGATCAGCTTCGTCATGATGCCGCCCTTGGTCTCGATGCCGAGGGAGAGCGGCGTGACGTCGAGGAGCAGGACGTCCTTGACCTCACCCTTGAGGACACCGGCCTGGAGCGAGGCGCCGATGGCGACGACCTCGTCCGGGTTGACGCCCTTGTTCGCCTCCTTGCCGCCGGTGAGGTCCTTGACCAGCTCCGCGACGGCGGGCATACGCGTCGAGCCGCCGACGAGGACCACGTGGTCGATCTGCGAGAGCTCGATCCCCGCGTCCTTGATGACGTTGTGGAACGGGGTCTTGCACCGGTCGATGAGGTCCTGGCTGAGCTGCTGGAACTGCGCCCTGGTCAGCTTCTCGTCGAGGTGGAGCGGGCCCTCGGCGGAGGCGGTGATGTAGGGAAGGTTGATCGTGGTCTCGGTCGACGAGGAGAGCTCGATCTTCGCCTTCTCCGCGGCCTCCCGGAGGCGCTGGAGCGCCATCTTGTCCTTGGAGAGGTCGACGTTGTTGGCCGCCTGGAACTGCTTGACGAGGTGGTCGACGATGCGCTGGTCCCAGTCGTCACCGCCGAGCTGGTTGTCGCCGTTGGTGGCCTTCACCTCGACGACGCCGTCGCCGATCTCCAGCAGCGAGACGTCGAAGGTGCCGCCGCCGAGGTCGAAGACGAGGATGGTCTGGTCGTCCTTCTCCAGCCCGTACGCGAGGGCGGCGGACGTCGGCTCGTTGACGATGCGGAGCACGTTGAGGCCCGCGATCTCGCCGGCCTCCTTGGTGGCCTGGCGCTCCGAGTCGTTGAAGTAGGCCGGGACCGTGATGACCGCGTCCGCGACCTTCTCGCCGAGGTAGGACTCCGCGTCCCGCTTCAGCTTCTGCAGGATGAACGCGCTCATCTGCTGCGGGTTGAAGTCCTTGCCGTCAAGGTTGATCTTCCAGTCGGTGCCCATGTGGCGCTTGACCGAGCGCACGGTGCGGTCCACGTTGGTCACCGCCTGACGCTTGGCGACCTCGCCGACGAGCACCTCGCCGTTCTTCGCGAAGGCGACGACGGACGGCGTGGTCCTGGCGCCCTCGGCATTGGTGATGACGGTGGACTCACCGCCTTCGAGAACACTGACGACGGAGTTCGTCGTACCCAGGTCGATGCCGACCGCACGAGCCATTTCGGGTTCCTCCATGAATCTGTTGAGTGAAGCTGACTCAAGAGTGCCTCACTACGAGCCGTGCGTCAAAAGACATGAGCGTAGGACACTCAACCCTCTTGTGGCCCACATACGCAGGGGCGGGGGAGGACCCCGTACGGTCATCGCGCACCACGGCGTGAACGCCCGCGCGAGCGACGCAGATCACCGCTCGGCCGCCTACTGTGCGCAGGAGCGAGTGAGTAGTCTCGACGGGATGGGTTAAGTTACTGCTTAGTAAGCGCAGTTGAGGGTGCGGCCGCCGACCGCTCACGTGCACCCCGAAAGCTCGCCCGAAGCACCCGCTCTCGAGGCCCGAGGAGCCGTCCATGCAACTCGCCGCGATCATCGTGTCGTTGGTACTCGCCGTGGTGGGCGTCGCGTTGTTCGCCCGTGCCGTCGCGCAGATCTTCCAGGCCGTACGGCTGGGGCAGCCTGTACCAGCGGGCTCGCGCACCGACGAGCCATGGCAGCGCACCGTCACCCTCCTCCGGGAGTTCCTCGGGCACACGCGGATGAACCGGTGGGGGATCGTGGGCGTCGCCCACTGGTTCGTCGCCGTCGGCTTCCTGACGCTGGTGCTCACGCTCATCAACGCGCTCGGCCAGCTCTTCAAGGCGGACTGGGTGCTGCCGATCCTCGGGAGCTGGCTGCCGTACGAGCTCTTCATCGAGTTCATCGGCACCATGACGACGCTCGGCATCCTCACCCTGATCGTCATCCGGCAGCTCAACCGCCCCGGCAAGGCCGAGCGCAAGTCCCGCTTCGCCGGCTCCAAGACCGGCCAGGCGTACTTCGTCGAGGCCGTCATCCTGATCATCGGCGTCTGCATCATGCTGCTGCGCGGCCTGGAGGGCGCCCTCCACCACGTCGACGGGTACACGGCGGCGTACTTCCTCTCCTACCCGCTGGTGGCCGCCTTCGACGGGCTGAGCACGGGGGCGCTGCAGAACCTCGTCTACCTCGTCGCGATGGTGAAGATCGGCACCTCGTTCATCTGGATGATCACGGTCGCGCTGAAGACGAACATGGGCGTGGCCTGGCACCGGTTCCTCGCCTTCCCCAACATCTGGTTCAAGCGCGAGGCACGCGGCGGGACCGCACTGGGCGAGCTGCAGCCGATGGTCTCGGGCGGCAAGGAGATCGACTTCGAGACCGCCCTGGACGAGGGGCACGACGAAAACGCAGAAGAGGTGCGGTTCGGCGCCTCGGCCGTCGAGGACTTCTCGTGGAAGGGCCTGCTCGACTTCTCGACCTGCACGGAGTGCGGTCGCTGCCAGTCGCAGTGCCCGGCCTGGAACACCGGCAAGCCGCTCTCGCCGAAGCTGCTGATCATGTCGCTGCGCGACCACGCGCACGCCAAGGCGCCCTACCTCCTCGCCGGCGGCGGCAAGACCATGGAGGGCGAGGAGAAGGCCACGGCCGAGCAGCTGGCGGACGTCCCGCAGTCCGCGCTCGACGAGGCCGAACGCCCGCTGATCGGCACCGCCGAAGAGGGCGGCGTCATCGATCCGGACGTGCTGTGGTCGTGCACGACCTGCGGTGCGTGCGTCGAGCAGTGCCCCGTCGACATCGAGCACGTCGACCACATCGTCGACATGCGCCGCTACCAGGTGATGATCGAGTCCGCGTTCCCCTCCGAGGCCGGGACGATGCTCAAGAACCTGGAGAAGAAGGGCAACCCCTGGGGGCTGGCGAAGAAGCAGCGGCTGGAGTGGACGAAGGAGCTCGACTTCGAGGTGCCGATCGTCGGCAAGACGATCGAGGACCTCACCGAGGTCGAGTACCTCTACTGGGTCGGCTGCGCCGGCGCCCTGGAGGACCGCGCGAAGAAGACGACCAAGGCGTTCGCCGAGCTGCTGCACATCGCCGGCGTCAACTTCGCGATCATGGGCGGCGACGAGAAGTGCACCGGCGACTCCGCCCGCCGCCTCGGCAACGAGTTCCTCTTCCAGCAGCTCGGCGAGGAGAACGTCGCCAACCTCAACGCGGCCTTCGGCGAGGACGACGAGGACGAGAGCACGAAGAAGCCCAAGGCGTCGAAGAAGATCGTGGCGACCTGCCCGCACTGCTTCAACACCCTGGCGAACGAGTACCCGCAGCTCGGTGGCGAGTACGAGGTCATCCACCACACCCAACTTCTCCAACACCTCGTCGACGAGGGCAGGTTGGTGCCCGTCACCCCCGTCGAGGGCCTGATCACCTACCACGACCCCTGCTACCTCGGCCGGCACAACAAGGTCTACACGCCCCCGCGCGAGATCATCGCCAGCGTGCCGGGCGTGCGCACCGAGGAGATGCACCGGCACAAGGAGCGCGGCTTCTGCTGCGGCGCCGGCGGCGCCCGGATGTGGATGGAGGAGCGCATCGGCAAGCGCGTCAACAACGAACGCGTCGACGAAGCCCTCTCCCTCGACCCCGACATCGTCTCCACCGCCTGCCCGTTCTGCCTCGTGATGCTCACCGACTCCGTCAACGGCAAGAAGAACGACGGAGCAGCCAAGGAGAACCTCCAGGTCGTCGACGTGGCCCAGCTCCTCCTCGACTCCGTCAAGGCACCGACCGACCCCGCGGGCGACGAGGACGCAGCCGGCGCACCCGAGCCCGAGCCGACGCCTGCCGGCTGACACCCCGCCGCGGCGCCTGAGCGACCGTGGCCGGAACCGTCTCTACGGTTCCGGCCACGGCTTTTTCTTGTAGCAGCGTGGCCAGATCCGATCAGTATGTGGGCAGCTCACGCCAATCCCCGTCCGTGGGATACCGACAGCCGCGCCCCGCGCCTAGCCTCCCCTCAGCGAAGCCGCGACAGCGCGAGGAGGCGACCCAAGTGGCGGACCGCCCAGGTCCCGACGTCCGTACCATCCCGGTCCAGCGGATACGCCCCGGCGACCACGCCTTCGCGGCGTACCGCGACGAGGCGGCGAAGTGGGCGCTGCTCGGCGCGTTCGTCCACCACGGCCTCGCCCAGGGCGAGAAGGTGCTCGCCCTGCTCGACCCCGCCGTCACGGCGGACGAGCTCCTCGACCGGATCGGCCCCGAGAGCGGCAACCTCCGACGGGCCTGGCGGAGCGGCCAGTTGGAGCTCACCTCGATGCGCGCGCTGCTCCACCCGCACCGCCGGTTCACCACCGCACGGCAGTGGCAGCGGCTCGCCGAGGAGTCCCGACTCGCCGTGGACCAGGGCTACTCCGCCGCCCGCGCCTACATCGACATGGGCTGGGTCGCGGACCTCGGCACCGAGGCGGCCGACGTCGTCGCATGCGAGCACGGCGCCCGGCACCTCTTCGCCGGGCGCGCCTACAGCGAGGTCTGCGCGTACGACGTCAACACCTTCGCGCCCGAAGTCCTCAGCGCCGCCCACGAGTTGCACCCGGTCCACCTCCTCGGCGACATCGGGACGCTCCTCGCCACGCACACCGCGACGGACACGGGCGACCCTGCCGTCCGCCTCGTCGGCGAGGCCGACATCGCGACGGCGGAGGAGTTCGCCGCCGCCCTGCACACCGCCTTCGCCCGGCGCGAGCAGCACCCCGCACCGCCCCTCCGCGTCGACCTCACCGGGCTGCACTTCCTCGGCGCCGGGTGCGCCGCGCTGCTGCTGCGGCTCGCCTCCACCGCCGGAGCCGTCGACGTGGTGTGCACGACGATCCAGGACCGTGTACTGCGCCGGCTCGGTGCCGCCGGAATCCCCTCGCTGACCCTGCGCACCGCGCACGGAGAGGAGCGCCGATGCTGACACCCGAACTCCTCTGCCGCCTCCACTTCACCCTCCGCGACCTGCCACGCGTCCGTATCGAGGTCGACAGCTGCGCCGCGTGGGCCGGCCTCGACGAGCCGCGGCGCGGGGAGTTCGTCGTCGCCGTGGACGCCGTCGCGGCCAACGCCGTCGAGCACGCGGGCGGTGAAGGGCGGCTGCTGCTGCGGCAGTTGGGGGACGAGCTGGAGTGCCAGGTGACGGACTCGGGGCCCGGGTTCACGGAGGAGGTGATCCCCGAGGTGCTGCCGGGGCTCGACGGCGCGTCGACGGGGCGCGGCCTGTGGCTCGCCCGCCTCGTCACCGACGGCCTCACCGTCGCCCCGGCCGTGACCGCCACCGGCTGGCCGCGCGGCGGCGAGGAGCCGACGGGCTCCGTCGTCACCCTCGTGATGCGCCTTCCCGGAGGCGAGAAGGAGCGCGGATGGGACGACGGGCGCCCCGGCGAGTGAGCCGGGGCGGCCGACCGCCGGGATGTCACAGGTCAGCAGCGATATCCGGTCTCGTCTCCGCTGGACGGCCTGGGCCGTCGTGCGACGCGGTACGTTCGGGGGCGTGGCTGGTTTCAGGAGCGGACGGGGCCGGGATTCGGGCTCCGCACAAGGGCGTCAGTACCCCCAGCAGCAGTACCCGTACGGGCAGCAGCAACCCCCGTACGGGCAGCAGCCCGCGCCCGGCGCCTGGCCGCAGGCCGGCCAGGGGCAGTACCCGGGCCCGCCGCAGCCACCGGGCGGCCCCGGTCAGCCCGAGTACTTCGGCCCCCCGCAAGGCGGCGACCCGTACGCCAACAACCCCGGCCACACCCAGTCGTTCAGCGTCCAGGACCCGTACGGGCAGGGCGGCTACCACGACGGCCCTCCCGAGCCGCCGCCCGGTCCGCGGTTGTCCTGGAAGGAGCTGCTGAGCGGCGTCGTCCTGCGGCCCAACCGCACCTTCTGGCAGATGCGGGACTACCCGGTCTGGGGCCCCGCGCTCCTCGTCACCTTCCTCTACGGCCTCCTCGCGGTCTTCGGCTTCGACAAGGCCCGCGAGGACGCCATCAACACGACGATCTCCAGCGCCATCCCGTACGTCCTCACGACGGGCATCGCGATGGTCATCGCAGGGCTGCTCCTCGGCGTCGTCACGCACACCCTCGCCCGGCAGCTCGGCGGCGTCGGCTCGTGGGCGCCCACCGTCGGCCTCTCGATGCTGATCATGTCGCTGACGGACGCGCCGCGGCTCGTCTTCGCGCTCTTCCTCGGCGGCGACGCCTCGCTTGTGCAGCTGCTCGGCTGGCTCACCTGGATCGCGTCGGGCTTCCTCTTCACCTCGATGGTGAGCCGCTCGCACGACCTGCCCTGGCTCAAGGCGCTCGGCGCCTCCGCCATCCAACTCCTCGCGCTGCTCTTCCTGATCAAGCTCGGCACCTTCTGACCCCGGCCCGCAACCGGGGCCCCGCCACGGCGGCGGGGCCCCGGTGCGTGGGGGGTGGTTCAGGCGAACCGCTGGCTCTCCGAGCCGTCGCAGGCGGCGAGGCGGGCCTGCTCCTCGGTGCCGGGCAGCGTCACGCAGAGGCCGGTGTCGTCGGCGGGACGGAAGGTCCCGTCCTCCCGTACCAGGCGCTGCGCCGACGCGTCCGCCGCGCAGTCGCCGAGGACGAGGCCCGCGCCCTCGGCGACCTCGCCTTCGACCTGCACGCACCTGTCATGGGTGAGCTGCGTGTAGAGGGAGCGGGACTCCTCGTCGTACCACCAGCCCTGGTTGCGCTGGTCCTCGCCGCACGACCAGCCGCGGACCTGCGTCCCCACGGCGGACTCGGCGCCGTCGGCGTCGAGGCAGCTCCCGGTGGCCGCGTTGGTGAGCGGCGCGAAGACGTCGTCCCAGGCGAGGTCGTACAGGCGCGGGGTGCCCGAGCCGTCGGGGTCGGCGCAGGACGCCTCGCGGCTCTCCGTGCGGTACATCGCGGTGAGGCAGGCGGCGAAGGCGCCGTGGCCGCGCTCGTTGGGGTGGAAGGACTGCCGGACCGAGTTCTCGTCGGGCGGGAACGGGTTGCTCAGGTCGACATGGAGACCGCGGACCCAGGTGTTCTCCATGCAGACCTCGTGCCCCTGCATCAGCCGCGAGAGGTCGAGGTACTCGGTGCCGGCCCGCTTCGCCGCCTCGCGCAGCCCCCGCTCGAACGGCGGGACGGCGCCGTCCCTGCCCCAGCCGGAGTCGCTCGTGTAACCGGTGCAACCACCGGGGAGCTTGCCGGGGAAGTCCGGGTTGTCCTTGACGTCCGGGCCGATCGGGCTCGGGTAGCCGAGCAGGACCAACTGGTAGTCGTCGTCGGCGTATCCGGCCTCCGACATCACCGTGCGCAGGTCCCCCAGCGTGCGCTCGACCTTCGGGACGAGCGCGTCCACGCGGTCCTGCCAGCCGTCCTCGTACTTCGCCCGGCACGGGCCCTGGAGGGTGAACCAGCGCACGACGCAGTCGGTCAGCACGGGACCGAACTGGAGGTCGTCGTTGGCGCCGACGAAGACCTGGATCTGCTCCAGCCGCGTGTTGCGCGCCTTGACGGCGAGGCTGTCGGACTGCACCAGCTCGTCGTCGTACTGCTTGCTGCCGCCGATGCGCACGTTCTCGGTGTTGGCGCCCGAGCAGGCGACGTTGTACGTGACCTCCGCACCGATCCCCGTACGGTGCACGGCGGAGTCGGGGGAGCGGTGGCACCAGTTGTCGGGCCCGTCGGTGCCCGGCTCGTACGTGCCGACGCCCTCGCCCGATATCTCGGAGTCCCCGATGGAGACGAGCGAGGTCTTGCGCTCGCCCATCGGCCGCTCCGCCGGGTCGCCGTAGAGCTCCTCCGCCTCGGCCGCCCTGATCTTCTCCAACTCCGGTGGCAGCGCGGCCGCTTGTGCGGCCCCGCGCTCGCCCGCCGCCCGCTGCGCCTCCGCTCCGGCACTCTGCGCCGTCGCGAGGCCCAGTCCGCTACACGCCATCACCAGGGCCGCCGCGGTCGCGACGGCCTTTCTCGCACGTGCCATGAGGTGGTCCCCCTCCGGCTGCGTCTTCGGTTACCCGCGGTTTCTACCGGCAGGTAGACGGCGAAGGGAAGACTTCACACCACGAACGACGATTTCCGTCAAACACGTTGAGCGGGGCGACATCACGCCCAAAAGAAACGAGCAGCCGCGGTTGCCACCCCCACCCCCCGGGCAACCCGCGCCGCTACTCCTCCGACCGCCGCTCCCCGTGGTAGTGCTCCGGATACCCGTACTGCTCGTACGCCTCCTCGCGCTCCTCGTGCTCCCTCTCCAGCCGATCGGGCGGCGGAGCCACGGGGTCGGGCCGCGGCGTCTCACGCGGCAACGGCCCGAGGTGGTGCTCGGACTTGTGGTGCACAAGGTGCGGCGCGGCCTGCTTGCCCACGGTCTGCGCGTTCACCAGGTGAATCACTGTCGCCGCGACCAGGATCATCAACACGATCAGACCGACCTGGACGAGTGTCTCCATCGCTCACGCTCCGGGGATGTACTGACGCGGAAGCCTCACGTCCCCGGGTGTCCCGCACGCGCGAGAACCAACATCGAGCAGCCCCGGTCACGCTGCGTCGACGCGCACCGCGCCCCTCAGGCGTCGAGCACCTGCCCGTCGCGCGGGACGACCGGAGGCTCCACGCTCCAGGGGAAGTTGATCCACTTCTCGGTGCGCTTCCAGACGTACCGGCAGCCGACGAGTGACTGCGGCTTCTCGTAGATGACGGCGGTGCGGACCTCGGCCGCGTGGCCCTCGCAGAACTCGTAGACGAGCTTGAGCGTCCGGCCGGTGTCGGCGACGTCGTCCGCGACGAGGATGCGCTTCTCTGAGAAGTCGACGGCGTTCGGCAGTGGCGGGAGCATTATCGGAACGTCGAGGGTTCTGCCGACCCCTTCGTAGAACTCCACGTTCATCACGTGGAGGTTCTTGACCCCGAGCGCGTATCCGAGGCCGCCGGCGACGAAGAGGCCCCCGCGTGCTATGGAGAGGATGATGTCGGGCTCGTAACCGTCGTCGGCGACACTCTGCGCCAACTCCCGGACGGCCTGCCCGAAGAGGGGGTACGTCAGGTTCTCTCGCTCGTCGCTCACGGGCTTTCTCCGCTGCCTCTCGCTCTGGCCGTCAGACCTGCGTGCGGTGGAAACTCAGGTAGGAACGCGAGGGTGTCGGGCCCCGCTGCCCCTGGTAGCGGGAGCCGTACCGCGGCGAGCCGTACGGCTCCTCGGCCGGCGACGTCAGCCGGAACATGCACAGTTGCCCGATCTTCATGCCCGGCCAGAGCTTTATCGGCAGCGTCGCGACGTTCGACAGCTCCAACGTGACGTGCCCGGAGAATCCGGGGTCGATGAAGCCCGCGGTGGAGTGCGTCAGCAGACCCAGCCGGCCGAGGGAACTCTTGCCCTCCAGGCGCGAGGCGAGATCGTCGGGGAGCGTGACCACCTCGTACGTCGAGGCGAGGACGAACTCGCCCGGGTGGAGGATGAACGGTTCGCCCTCTTCGCTGGTGATCAGCCGCGTGAGATCGGGCTGTTCGACGGCCGGGTCGATGTGCGGGTAGCGGTGGTTCTCGAACACCCGGAAGTAGCGGTCCAACCGGACGTCGACGCTGGACGGCTGGACCATCGTCGGCTCGTACGGCTCGATCCGCACCCGGCCGTCGTCGATCTCGGACCGGATGTCCTTGTCTGAGAGAAGCACGGACCGAGGGTACGCGTACGAAACGGGGCCGGCCCAATCGGACCGACCCCGTGACGGGGCGCACCGCCGACGGCACTGTCGGCTACCCCCGACTTCTGCTGCGGCGCCCGCCGTTCGCCAGCCGGTCGCCACGGCGGGCCCGGCCGCACCGCTCCCTCAGCGCTTGCGGTGCGCCACGGGGACGGCCTGGCGCAGTCGGCCGCAGCGCGGACATCTCAGCAGCCGACCGGGACCGATCCGGTTCGCGCCGAGGTTCTGCATCGGGAACGTCGAGGTCTTGAACACGTGCCCTTCGGCGCACTCCACAACGGTGGACTCCATCGGCACCCTCTCCCCAAGTACGTGGACGACAAATGCCACATTAGGGGATGCTCCGGACCACCTTGGAGGCGGCGCTCCGCCTCCACCGTACGCCTCGGGACTCCCCCCGAAACAACGGCACGGACACCCCGCCCCGCACCCTCACACACCCCCGCCCCACCCTGGCAACCACCACCGACTCCGCACCTCCGGGCGGCCGTTCACCCTGCCCAGGGACACCGCCGAACACACCCGCCCACGCCTCCCCCGACAACGAGAAGGCCCCTCGCTCTGTGCAGCGAGGGACCGGCATGGGGTAGAGTATCGAAGGCCGAGCCGGACAACTCCGGCTTTGCGCGGGCGTAGTTTAATGGTAGAACATGAGCTTCCCAAGCTCAGAGCGCGGGTTCGATTCCCGTCGCCCGCTCCATGACTAAGACCCAGGTCAGGGACCTGGGTCTTGCTTGTTGCCGGGGCGGGTTACGTGTCCCGTGCCCGATAGTGGCGAGGCCGCCTTGTTAGTGCTCGGCGCCGGCCCGGGCACACTCAGCGCGCAGCCCGGAACAGTAACCCCATTTGCGCAGCAGGGACTTCGGATCATTTTGCCCAGCGCGACTCGTCCCACCAGCAGACATGCGCCAGCACCGCCACGACCAGGCGTCGAGCCTGATGCCTCTGTACCGCCGGGCAAAGCACACCGGCCAGGCCAGTGGCACGACGCCCAGATCTCTTCGCGGTCCGCAGACTAGTCCCGCCATCGCCAAGTGGCCGGCCGGGGCACAGCGGAGGCGTCTGCGAGTCAGAGATCGGGAAGGCCCCAGCCTCTGAACTTGAGCTATTCCTTCCCGCGGGTGAGGCTCGCCCTGTCCAGCGCTCGGTGCAGTGCACTCGCCACGGACAGCCATTCAATAACTTCGTTGGAGTCGAAATTCGGATCAGACGGCCTGTGCGCGCGAGGGTTTCGAGCTGCCATGTACAGTGCCATCCCCAAGTGCATGTACCCCTTTTGCTCGTCTTCGCCTGACTGCGTCTTCCCCTCATTCAGCGTGATCAGGGGTTGGCCGCCTAGCGTGTTCGTCACGAGGGATGTGCCGTCTTGATCCAATCCTGTTAGGCTTCGAAGGCGAGCCCCCACACTTTTACATGCTTCTTCAACTGCTTCATCGCCGTGCCCGCTTGCTAGCCGCACCAACGCTCCCGGCTTCACGGCGGGATGCAGGTGTTGCAACTGTGTCTCGAATACACCCCCTTCAGCCGAATTAATCCTAGCCGATTCCGGATGGTTAATCGCTTGGAGGATGAATGACTGTAGGCCGCGGACGAGATCCTCACAGGCTCGCTTCACTGGCCCCGAAGCAAATACCCATGAAGTCGACCTTTCGTTCTTTGAAAAGGTGACCGACACGTACTGCTCTGAGCTGTCGTCATCGTTTTCAGTGCGCGAGATGTCCACTTCCGTTACGTCTCGCTGGTCTTCCCCGAGTTCAATCTTTGCATCGATCAGAGAATTGTAGCTACCGTACAGATCACGCTTCCCCTCAACGCGAATTGCGGTTTCCGCATATAGCCACTGATCTGTAATTCTCTCAACTTCTCGTATCGTTTCCTCGATGAGCTTCCAGTTCTGGTGGTGGCCGTGCGGAATTAAAGCATTAGCGGTGAACTCTCGCCTAGCCATTACTACTCCCTCGTGGATAGGGGTGTTTCCGACTTGAAGCATAGTCTGCATCGGGATGGCAGGCATGAGGAACAGCAGCAGAAAGGTGGAGGATGATCACCGCCAGCGCATGCCGGATCGGTCCGAGGCAACTGATGGGAGATCACTCTTCATCCATGGCTTGGGCCGAAGGTAACCACCTGCAGCGGCCCCTGTGTAGTGCCACAGTCTCCAGGGCGTGCGATGGCCCTCGCACTCAGCGGCAGGTGCAGTGCAGTAGTGAAGTACAGCAACCCCACCAACTGCGGTAGCCGTCGACACCACAGTCGGGACCGCTTGGACCATCGCTGACCGGCCCATGCCCAGCCTGCAGACAGAAGGTGAACTGTCGGCCATTGCTGCACCACAGCGCACCAGAACGGCCGGTGACCAGCGGTCAACGGCGGACACCACGACGGCCCGGCGTCACCCCGCGAACCCCGCATCGGCCCAGCTCAGCCACCCAAGGCGCAGGTCGGGTGTCAACCCGTCCACCGCGATGCGGATGATGTCCCGGCTCACCCCGGTCGGTCCGACCGACCAGCAGGTCAACCCGGGCAACCGGCGCGAGCGGCTGGTGCGGCTCACCGATGCGGGGCACCGCATCGTGGAGGAGGTCACCGTCCGCCGCCGCGCGGAGATCTCCGCCGTGGTGGCGCGGATGTCCGCGGCACAGCGCGGCTCCCTCGTCGACGCGCCGACCGCCTTCTCCGAGGCGGGCGGCGAGATGCCCGCCCCGCACGGCGGCCGCGACCTGCATGGGCTGGGACGACCCGGTAGTGCCGAGCACCTGAGGCGCCCCTTCCCGTCCGTTCCACCGGCGGACAGGGTGATACCCCGCCCCCTGAGAGCCGGTACACCTCTCCGGAACCCGCCGAGCGCAGCGCACGCAAGAAGTAAGCCGGATACATGCCGCTCCCCGACCTCTGGGCACGGGAGTGCTGTCGCGCTACTGTTTGGGCAGTTGCCCAATGCGAATGCCCCATACGTCCGCCCAAACCCGCCGCACGGCAGGAGCCCCGATGACACCGCCCACCGCGCCCCGTACGAGCCAGGAGGTGCGCCGACGGCTGCAGGAGGCCGCGGCCGAGCTGATCGCCGAGCTCGGCTGGGGCGCGGTCAGCACCCGCACGGTCGCCGGCCGCGCCCGAGTCGGCCCCGGACTGGTGCACTACCACTTCGACTCCCTCCAGGACCTGCTCAGGCAGGCGACGGTCGGCGTGATGCGCAGACTGACGGGCGAGCTGACCGCTCTGCTCGATGACGCCGGGACACCCGAGGAGGGCCTGGAGCGGATCGTGGGTGCGCTGTTCGGCTACGCGCCCGAGGACCCCGACTCGCTGCTGTTCATCGAGGCGTACCTGGCCGCCACCCGCGATGAGGAACTGCGCCGCGCCCTCGGCGAGGTCATGGGCGAGGCCGCCGCCCCGCTGGCGCGGTGGCTGGCCGAGCGCTGCGTGCCCGCCGCTGAGGAGACGGCGACGGTGCTGTTCGCCGCCCTCGACGGCCTGATGCTCTACCGCTCCCTGCACCCCGGCCTCACCGCCGAGGACGTCCTGCCCGTACTCGCCCGCACCCTCCACACACCAGCCGGGCAACCGCCCGGAAAGCAGCATGCAACGGAAGAGAGGCACCGCACATGAAGGCCGTGATCTGCGGAGCCGGAATCACCGGACTCGCCCTCGCACACCGCCTCCATGCCCTGGGCTGGGAGGTGACCGTGCTGGAGAAGGCGCCCGGGCCCCGCACCCAGGGCTACATGATCGACTTCTTCGGCCCCGGCTACGACGCCCTGGAGGCCATGGACCTGCTGCCGCGGGTACAGAAGAGCAGCTACCGCATCGAGGAGGCCAGCTTCCTCGATGCGACGGGCAGGCGCCGCGCCGGGTTGAAGTACGGTCAGTTCACGAAGGTCACGGGCGGCAGGATGTTCAGCATCATGCGCCCCGACCTGGAGCAGGCACTGCGCGAACAGCTCAGCGACAGCGTCGAGTTGCGTTTCTCCACCGGACCCGCGGCCCTCACCGAGACCGGCCAGGGCGTACGGGTGGAGCTGAGCGACGGCAGCGCACTGCAGGCGGACCTCCTGGTGGGCACCGACGGCATCCACTCCACCGTGCGCGAGCTGGCCTTCGGGCCCGAGGAGCGCTACCTGCGCCATCTGGGCTTCCACACCGCCGCCTTCACCTTCCGCGACCCAGAGCTGCACGAGCGGGTGCGGGGCGGCTTCTTCCTCACCGACACCATCGGGCGGCAGATGGGCTTCTACGGCCTGCGCGACGGACTCGTGGCCGCCTTCGCCGTACACCGCACGCAGGAGACCACGCTGCCCCGCGACGCCCGCGAGGCGCTGCGGCACGAATACGGCACCCTGGGCTGGATAGTGCCCCGCGTCCTGGCCAACTGCCCGCCGCACCAGGAGGTCTACTACGACCACGTCGCCCAGACCACCGTGCCCCACTGGAGCCGGGGCCGCACCGTCCTGGTCGGCGACGCCTGCTACGCGGTCTCCCTGCTCGCCGGCCAAGGCGCCTCCCTCGGCATCGCCGGCGCCTACGTCCTGGCCGAACAGCTCGCCCGCCACGCCACCCTCGACCAGGGCCTGGAGGCGTACGAGCGGACGTGGCGCCCGATAGCGGAGGAGAAACAGCAGGTGGCACGCAGCGGGGCCCGCTGGTTTCTGCCCGCCTCCCCACTCCAGCTACGGGCACGCCACATCATGATGAAGCTCTCCCGCATCCCCGGCGTGGACCACCGCATCGCCGCCGCACTGGTCGGCAAGACCACAGGGGTGGTCCCCGAACTCGCCGCCGCACACCGGTAGCTGCCCACCGGTCGTTGTCGCCCCGGTTCTCGGCCCGCTCCGGCGAACCAGCGCGATCCGAGAACCGCGTCGCCTCCACGGGGCCCCCGGGAGCCCCTGCGGAGGCTGGCCTTCCGAGCACTCTGCCGAACCGAGAACGTTGGCAGCCGTGTACCCACGCACACATCGCTCAGGCACGGATGCGCCGCTGCCCGCAAACCCAGCACCTCTCCTGGGCACACAGTGCGATCGCCCGCACCCGGTCCGGACGCTTGCGCGGCCTCCCGAGTCCCGGCCGAGGCACCCTGACCGCTTCCAGGACGGGCTCGAACTGCGGGAGTCGCCGCGCTGCCCGGCTGTGATCACGATTGGCAGGGGTTTTTGTCCCTGCTCCACCGCCAGGTGAACCTTGATGGTCAGCCCGCCCCGGGAGCGTCCGAGTCCGTGGTCGGCCGGCTCGAGGGCAATCCCTCCCGGCGGCTCCTTTTGCAGGTCCCCCTCTTCACCGCTCCGGCGGCGTGCTGGTGGGCCCGGCAGACGGTGGCATCGACGCTCACGTCCCAGGTGATCAGGCCCTTCGCATCAACCTGGGCCTGAAGTTGGGTGTCGATCCGGGCCGAGGTGCCGTTCCGCTGCCACCGCCGGAACAGGTCGTAGACCCGGTCCCACGGTTCGTAGCGCTCCGGCACATCCCGCCAGGGAGCACCAGTCCGGGTCCGCCACCGTATGCCGTCCATCAACTGCCGCCGCGTCCACACCGCCGGACAGCCCGGCTTGATGCCTTGCGGCAGCAACCTCTCCAACCGAGCCCACTGCTCACGCAGTCGCCGACACTGCGGCTGCCGAACGTCTCCCACGCCTCGCGCCACCACATGAACTGAATCGTCCGATATGCACCTTCAGGGGAGAAAAGCATTGTGTGCAAATCGAAACGAATCTGTTTGACTCGACGTGTTCTTGAACCTTCACCGCCATAGCTGCGTCATACGGGACACGAACACGGGAGCAAGAGCGCGGATTCATCCAGCCGAGTGCAGGCGCCCGTGTGACGAAATGCACGAGCGAAGAACGGACAGCGCACCATGGGTCGCCACCGACGAATAACCAACACCTCGCGCAGCGCGCTGACTTCGAAGGCAGTGCTTGCCGCGGGGGTTCTCATACCGACGATCGCCTCGGTGGGATCGGCCCACGCAGCCACCCCGCAGGCCGCGGTCTGCACCTCGGACAGTCCGGAACTCGCCGAGCAGCTGACCGAGGACATCAACTCGGCGCTGGAGGACTCCGCCAACACCACGTCGGTCAGCCTCCACGACCGCACCACGAACACCACCTGCACCGTGGATGCGGACCGCAACTACGACTCCGCCAGCACGGTGAAGGTGGCGGTCCTCTCCACGCTGCTGTGGGACGCGCAGAAGGACGGCCGCGCCCTGACGGCGAAGGAGAAGGAGCTCGCCACCGAAATGATCACGAAGTCCGACAACGACGCCACCACTGCACTGTGGAAGCAGCTCGGACCGGACAAGATCAACGGATTCCTCCAGGCCGCGGGCATGACCAACACGACCCTCGACCCCGACCTGGCCTGGGGGCTCACCCAGGTCAACGCCAACGAACAGGAAAAGCTCCTGCATCTGGTGACGCACGCGAACCCGGTGCTCAGCGACGATTCACGCGCCTACATCCTCAAGCTCACCGGCGCTGTCATCCCCTCCCAGCGCTGGGGCACCCCGGCAGGCGCTCCGGAGGAAGCCGAGACGCACGTGAAGAACGGCTGGCTGGAACGGGACTCGAACGGCTGGCGCGTACACAGCCTCGGGGCGTTCACCGGTGCCGGCCACGACTACACGATCTCCGTGCTCTCGCAGGACAACAAGACGATGGACGACGGCATCGACAGCATCGAGACCATCGCCCGCGCAGTCCACAAGGACCTCAACTCCCCCGCCTTCCACACCCTGCGGTAAAACCTGCGCACCTCCGCGCATCCGCCTCCACCTTCCCGGTGGCCCGCGATGGGGCGCCTGGCCTCCGGGGTCGGTACGGCGTTTCCCCCAGTCGCACGCATGGCCTGGGATATCACCGGCTCCCGAGGCATTCGACAGACCGCTGATCAGTGAGGTGACCACCGGCCTTTTCGCAGGCCGGGAGGCTCTCCGTGGCGTGGGTACGGCGATCGGTGTCGTGGGGCGGCCGGGCAATTGTCGGCACCTGGCAGTCGGCGCCCCAGGGGATGTGCGCGCAACTGCCGTCTCGGTGGGCCAGCCGGTCACCGAGCGTACTGCGTACGGGGATTCCCGGATCAGCGTGGGCCACGAACGGCTATGACGCAGTGTCAGTACCGGTGTGCTCGCCCACCAGCGGCCGAAGCGCATCGGTGATCAGGTCGAGTAGGCGAGCCGTTCGGTCCGGGTCGTCGCCGGGGGCCGTGGCGAGGAAGGTGCCGAGCAGCATTGTGGTCACGTCGTCGGGGTCGATGTCCGGGCGGAGCGAGTGGGTTCGGGCTCCGGCCGTGAGGATGGTCGTTATCGCGGCGGTGAGGCGTTCGCGGGTGGCCGGGGTGGCGATGGTGCCCGCGGACCAGCCGGCGCGGAGGGTGGCGATGATGGTGCGCTTGGTGGTGACGAACGCCGCGTAGCGGTCCATCCATGCTCGTAGTGCGGCCGGAGGCGGCAGTTCGGAGAGCAGCGTGTGGGCGCTGGTGGTGACGTCGTCCAACTCGGCGGCGTAGACGGCTTCGACGAGTGCTTCGCGGGTGGGGAAGTGGCGGTAGAGGGTGCCGATGCCGACGCCGGCCTCGCGGGCGACGGTCTCCAGCGCGACCGTGTCGTCGGCGGTGGCGAACACGGTGCGGGCGGCGGTGAGGAGTTTCTCGCGGTTGCGCCGGGCGTCGGCCCGGGCGGGGGCGCCCGGGCCGGGTGTGCGAGCGGAAGGCGGTGGCTCGGTCGTACTCAAAACGGAGGCTCCTCCGGTAGTCTGGGCCGCTTAACGGAGGCTCCTCCGTTTGTCTCAGCGTCTCACGAGAACGGCAGTTCATGATGTCCTCCACCTCTCACTCCGAGTCCACGTCCACCGGAGCGTCCCGCGCGGGCGGGGCCGGCCTGCTCGCGGGCCGCACCGTCTCGCGCGTCGGCTTCGGGGCCATGCAGTTGGAACGCCTCAAGGACGACCGCGGCGCCGCCCTCGGCATCCTGCGCCGTGCGGTCGAGCTCGGTGTCGACCACATCGACACCGCCCAGTTCTACGGAAACCGCTTCGCCAACGAGGCCATCCGCGAGGCAGTACGCGACGAGGACGGTGTTCTCGTCGTCAGCAAGGTCGGCGCCACCCCGGATCCCGGCGGGCCGTACCCGATGCGTCTTGCCCAGCGGCCCGAAGAGCTGCGCACCGGTGTCGAGGACAACCTCGCCAGTCTCGGACTCGAGCAGATCCCGCTGGTCAACCTGCGCCGCGCCGTCCACGGCCCCGGTCTCCGCGCCGAGGGTGAGCAGCTCGTCGACATCGACGACCAGCTCGCCGAGATGGCCGCCCTGCGCGACGAGGGCAAGATCGGCGCGATCGGGATCAGCAACGTCGGCATGGACGAGCTGCGCTGCGCGCTCCCGGTCGGTCTGGGCTGCGTGCAGAACGCCTACAGCCTGGTCTCGCGCGACGACGAGGACATGCTCCGGCTCTGCCTGGCCGAGAACATCGCCTGGGTTCCGTACTTCCCTCTCGGCAGCGCCTTCCCCGGCATGCCGAAGGTGACCGACGAGCCCGCCGTCCTCGCCGCCGCTCGGTCCCTGGGTCGTACCCCCTCGCAGATCGGGCTGGCCTGGCTGCTCCACCACGCCCCCAACGTGCTTCTCATCCCGGGCACCGCCAACCCCGAGCACCTGGAGGCCAACGTGACGGCAGGCGAGATCGCCCTCGACGGCGAGACCCTCGCCGCGCTCGATGCCGTCCCCTCGCGGTCCGGGGACATCGTCGCCGACTGAGGCGCACGTCGGCCCACGGACGACGAGCCGAGGAGCAACCTCGCGCTGTCCGGACTCGCGGCTCAGGAGTTCGCCGCAGAGCTGCACTTCACCTGCGGTCGCAGCACACCCACCGGTGCCGACCCGTCGGCCGGCGCGGTAGGTGTGCAGGCGCCGTGGCGCCGGGAAGGGTCGTCGACGTGCGGCCGAGCGCCCCTCCGGACGCGCAGGAAAGCCCAACTGCCGCACCGTGGACGCGCGTTCGCCCCCGCCGTCAGCGCTCAGGTGCCGCGACGGCGCGCAGGAAGGCCTGGGTGAAGGTTTCCACGGCCGCCTCCGTGGTCGGGAGTTCCGCTTCGGGGACGGAGCGGTGTGCCGGGCGGAGGAGGAAGTGGAAGAGGAGCGGGCTCATCATCTGCTGGAGGAGCAGAAGGGGAGGCAGGTCGCGGACGCGGCCGGCTGCTGCTTCGGCGGCGAGCCACCGGCCGACGCCGTCGAGTATGCGGCGGAGTATCCGCGCGGCCACGTCCTGTACGGACGGGTCGTCGGGCCGGGCGAGCACCTGCGCCAGTATGGCCGGGAGGACGCGGGGCTCGCGGTCGAGCGCTTCGGCCGCGAGGTGGTGGATGCGGCGGACCCGCTGCTCCAGGGGCTCGCCGGGGACGGCCAGCGCCTCCTCGACGTCGAGGATGGGGCTGTGCCGCTCGAAGGCCGCGAACAGCAGTTCGTCCCGGTTCCCGAAGACGGCGTAGAGGCTGTGCACCGAGCACTGCGCGGACTCCGCCACCCGCTCCAACGTCGCAGCGGCGAGGCCGTGTTCGCCGATCACCGAGGCCGCGGCGTCCACCGCACGGTCGTGCACGGACTTCTGGCCTCCGGGGTCCACGCCCCTCGCGCGTACGGCCTCGTCCAACGCGCGGCGGGATCCGCCGAGCCGGCGCATCAGGGTGCTGCGGGAGACGCCCGCCTCCTGGGCGATCGCGAGCGCCGGTACGCCGGCCACGGAGGTACCGCGGGCTTCGGCGACGCGCAGGGCGGCCTCGACGAGCTCTGCGGGTACGGAACCGCGTGCAGTTTTTTCATCATGCGTTGACACAGCGATAAACCTAGCCTGTACTCATTACTCAGTCCAGCCGACTGCGCGGCGGGCTCCGTCAGTTGTGCGCCGGGGCCGGGCGCCTCCCGACAGAAGAAGGTCACCATGTCCAGCCCTCCCGCAACCGACGTCGAGACGAGCACCCGAGCCCGCGGCGCGGGGGCGAAGCTGGTGGCCGTGGTCCTCGGTATGGCCGCTCTCGTCACCGTGATGCTCTGCGCCTTCGCGCTGCCGGGCGTCAACGGCGGTCCCCACGACGTGCCGATCGGCGTCGCCGGGCCGGATCAGGTGACCCGGGCCGCCGAGCAGAAGCTCGCAGGCGACGCATGGGACGTCACCGTCTACGACAGTCCCGAGGCACTCAAGTCCGCGGTCGGGGACCGGGAGATCGCCGGCGGGCTCGCCGCGAGCGCCGGGGGCATGGACGTCTACACCGCCACGGCCGGCGGCCCGATGGCGGCCGGCGCACTGACCACCGTGGGCGACGGCCTCGCCGCCCGGCAGGACGTCCGGGCCACCGTCCACGACCTGGTGCCGTTCCCCGAGGACGACCCGCGCGGGGCCGGTTTCTCGTCCGCGGCGCTGCCGTTGATCTTCGGCGGCGTCTTCCCCGCCGCCCTCCTCGGGCGCCTCTTCCGCGGACGAAAAGGGCTGGGGCCGCGGCTGGCGGGCGCGCTCCTCTTCTCGCTCGTGGCGGGGGCGGCCGTCGCCGCCGTCCTCCAGTACGGCACCGGTTCCCTGGACGGCGGTTACCGGCTCACGGCGCTGGGTCTGAGCCTGGGCGTGGCGGCGCTCTCGATCACGTTCGTCGGGCTCGAAGCACTCTTCGGACTCGTCGGCCTCGGCCTCGGGGCCGCCGTGATGATGTTCCTCGGCAACCCCCTCTCCGGGCTCGCCACCGGGCCGTACTGGCTGCCCGCCGGCTGGGCGGCGCTCGGTCAGGCCCTCCCGCCGGGGGCCTCCGGCAGCCTGCTGCGGGCGAACGCCTTCTTCGACGGCGCCGGGGCCGGCGCGCCTGCGCTCGTGCTCGGCGGGTGGGTGCTCCTCGGCGTGGTGCTCGTGCTGATCGCCCGGGGACGCGGCCCCCGGGGGGCCGACGCCCTGCCGACCGCGGGGTGACGGTCGCGGCGGACGGCACGGGAAAGGGCGGCCCGGCGCCGCAGCGAGCCGCCCCCGCGCTCAGGGACGCATCGCCGTGGGCTGGGCGTCGGTGCGCATCGCGGCGTCGGTGCCGCCGTCGACGAAGAGGAGCGTGCCCGTGGTGAAGCGGGCCTCGGGGCGCAGGAACTGCTCGATCCAGAAGGCGATGTCCGCCGGTTCGCCGAAGAGGCCGAGCGGCATCGGCGTCGGGAAGGCGTCCGGGTCGGGGGCGACGCCCGTGGACCCCGTCATCAGCGGGGTGACGACGGCGCCGGGTGCGATCGCGTTGAGGAGCACGCCGCGGCGGCTCCACTCCGGCGCGACGGCGGTGCGCCGGACCCAGCGGGCGAGGGCGAGCTTCGACGTCGCGTAGGCCGAGATGCTGGGCGACGCCTCCGGCGCCTCGGCGGACATGGCGCGCTGCGCTGCAGCGGCGTGGTCGCGGGCGGCCGTCTCCGCACCGGAGAGCAGCAGGTCGACGAGTGCGTCGTCGATCACCGGGACGGTGGTGGCGGAGTTCGAGCTGATCACGACGGCCCGCCCCGCTCCCGAGCGCTCCAGAGCCGGACGCAGGCCTTCCAACAGGCCGACAGGACCGAAGTAGTCGATCGATACGACGGCCGAGGCGTCCCGCATGTCCGGTCCGACGCCGGCGACGGCGGCGACTCCGTCCAGGGTGCCGCCGCTGAGCGAGAGGACCTCCTCGACGGCGTGCCGCCTGCCGTCCTCGGTGCCGAGGTCGGCGACGACGTCGGCGTCCCCGAGGTCGACGCCTATGACCCGGTGGCCCGCCTCGCGGAGCCGGGCGGCGCTCGCGGCGCCCATGCCCGAAGCGGACCCGGTGACGACGTGGGTGCCCATCGGTTCTCCTTTGCCGTGGTACGTGCGGTGCTGTTTCCAAGCATAAATCAATCAGTGATTGAACCGGAGGTGCCGTGTCCCCGCCCTGTGGTGGAATGGCGTGCATGAGCCAGCACGAGGTCTCCACGCGGGACCGCCTGCTCACCGCGGCCAAGAAGCTGTTCCTGGAGAAGGGCGCCGACCAGGTCTCGCTCCGCTCCGTCAACGCGGCGGCCGGAGTGAACCCGGGGGCGGTCCACTACCACTTCGGCTCCCGCGAAGGGCTCGTCACCGCACTGCTCGAACGGGAACTGCGGCCGCTGTGGGCGGGGCGGCTGGAGGCGCTGTCGAGCAACTCCGGTACGGAGGTCGCGGTGCGGGAGATGGCCGCCGCGCTCACCGAGCCCTTCGCCGAGCTCGTCGGGACCCGCGACGGCCGGGTGCTCTGCCACCTCCTCGCGCGTACCGCCCTGCCGACGGGACAGCTTCCGGGCGCCCCGAGCCTCTTCACGCCCGCACCGTTCGAGGTACTGGTCGGACGTGCGCTGCCCGGGCTGTCGCCCCAGGAGGTCACCGAGCGCTGCCGCCTCGCCTTCGACCTCGTGATGCAGACCTACGGCCGCCCCCTCGCCAAGATGCCCGCGGAGTCCTGGGCGTTCCCCGCCACGGAGACGGTCGTCGCCTTCGTCACCGCCGGACTGACGGCGCCGTCGCGCCAGGTGACATGAACCGACCGAACCCCCGCCCACGGGACGGGGGTTCGGTCGTGCGGCAGGACTACGCCTCGGGAGCCGCCGGCGCGGGGGCGCGCTCGGGCTCCGTCGCCCCGGGCCCCGAGGCGTGGAGGCGGGACGGGCGAGGGCTGCGGCTGACGAAGAGGGAGGCGGCGAAGGCGAGCACGCCGATGACGCCCGCGACCATGAACGCGGTACGCAGCCCCGCGGCGTCCGGCACCGAGGAGCCGGCGGCCGCGCCCAGCGAGGCGACGGTGACGAAGACCGCGGTGCCGAAGGCGCCGGCCACCTGCTGGAGCGTGGAGAGGATGGCGCTGCCGTGCGAGTAGAGGTGGTCGGGGAGGGCGCCGAGGGACTCCGTCATCAGCGGCGTCATCATCAGACCGAGGCCGCCCATGAGCAGCAGGTGGATGGCGATGACGGCGGCGAGCGGGGAGCCGGTGCCGAGCAGGGTGAAGAGCCAGAGCGAGACCGCCATGGCGAGCGCGCCCGGGATCACGAGCGGACGGGCGCCGAAGCGGTCGAAGAGGCTCCCCACCGGTCGCCCGAGGAGTCCGAGCAGGAGACCGCCCGGGAGGACGGCGAGGCCGCTGACGAACGTGCTGGTGTCCAGGACCGTCTGGAGGTACAGCGGCAGCATGATCGAGCCCACGCCCAGCAGGCACATGAAGAGCAGCGCCGAGAGGACGAGCGCGACGCTGAACGTGCGGATGGCGAACGGGCGCAGGTCGAGCAGGGCACGATCCTCGCGCTGGAGCCGGAGTTGGCGCCAGACGAACGCGGCGAGCGCGACGAGACCGACCACGATCGGTGCCCACGGCGGCACGGGGTGCTCGCCCCCGCCCGACTCGCCTATGGAGGCGAGCCCGTAGAGGACGCCGCCGAAGCCGACGGCGGAGAGCAGCACGGAGAGCAGGTCGAGCGGGATCTGCCGGGTCTCGCCGTCCAGCCGCATCCACATCGCGCCGAAGACGAGCGCGACGACGGCGAGCGGCAGCACGATCCAGAACATCCAGCGCCACCCGAGCGAGGCGAGCACGGCCCCGCCGACGGTCGGGCCGACGGCGGGCGCGACGGCGATGACGATGCTGATCGTTCCCATCGTGGCGCCGCGCTTCGAGGGCGCGACGAGCCGCATCACCGAGGTCATGAGCAGCGGCAGCATCACGGCCGTGCCGCACGCCTGGACGATCCGCCCGGCGAGGAGCACTCCGAAACCGGGGGCGAGCCCGCTGATCAGCGTCCCCGCGCTGAACAGCGTCAGCGAGACGAGGAAGATCTGCCGCGCGGTGAAGCGCTCCAGCAGGAAGCCGGTGATGGGGATGACCACGGCCATGGTCAGGAGGAAGCCGCTGGTCAGCCACTGGACGGTGGTGGTGGAGACCCCCAGGTCGACGGTGAGGTCGCGCAGCGCGACGCTCAGGATCGTCTCGTTGAGGATCATGACGAAGGCCGAGACGACGAGCACGGCGATGAGTACGGGAGCGCGCGCCGGGGTCTCGGCGCGGGGCGAGTCCGGGCCCACTGAGGTCACGGATTCGGTCACGGCGGGGCATTCCTCACAGGCTGGTGGCGGTCGGCCGCGGCGTGCGCCGGGACCGTTGGTCGGTCGGGGTGCGGCCTCCGGCACGCCTCACGCGAGGGTGCCGCTGCCGCTGGACGGAGGAGGGCAGGGCGGCAGGGCCTCCTCGCGCTCGGGCGGAACCGCGGAGGCGGCTACCGGGGCTCGCCGCCGGCCGCGGCAACGCCTTCCGGGCGTCTCCGCGGAGCGGTCCTGCACGCCGTACGCATGACGGGTCTCCTCCCCCGAAGCTTCGTCACTCGTCCGATTATTGAACGTCCCGGGGCGGTTCCGCCTCCGGGTTTCGGCATGTGCGCGGGCAGCGCCGCACAGCTCTCCTCTCCCTTCTGGCCACCGCTGCGTACCGTGCGTACGCCGGACGTCCGCGGGCCGGTGCGAGTGGAGGACCACTCCGTGCAGGTGGGCGCGGACGATCGGGCCAACGCCCGGGAGAGCCCCCGGATTCCCGGACGCAGGGGGGAAGCGCGGCTTCGAGCGTCCGGCGGTAGGTGACTTCCGTCACCCCTGCCGGCGCACGGGCCGGGTCACTCCTCGTCCGGACGGAGCAACGTCGTGGCGAGGGCGGCGAGTTGGTCTGCGGTGCCGCGCTCCCGCCAGTACGGGTCCTCGTGGGCGTCGAGGTAGGAGCCCTGTTCGGTGAGGACGAGGCGGGTGCCCTCGTCCGTGGCGTGGAACTCGACGGTGGTGAGGGAGACGGTGGCGAGGGAGGTGCCGCCGTAGAGGGTCGAGCTGTAGACGATGCGGGTGTCGGGGAGGATCTCGTGGAAGGTCGAGGTGTAGGTGAGCTCCCAGCCGTCGGGGCCGGTGCCGCGGGTGACCTCCTGGCCGCCGACGCGGAAGTCGAGTGTGTGGCCCGAGTCGACGCCGGCGAACCAACGGGACTTGGAGACGGGGTCCGCCCAGGCCGCGAAGGTCCGCTCCGGAGGTACGAGGTAGTCGCGTTCGAGGGTGAACGTCGCATGGAGGGCGGATCGTTCGCTCATGGTGCGTGCTCCCGTCTCTCGGGTCGGTCGGGGCGCCGGGCGTGCCTCGCCCGGTGACCCGCGGGGTCGTGCGTCGTGCAGGCCGGCGGACGCGCGCCGGTCTGCGCACCAGCATCCGCGGCGCCCGTACCGCGCTCGCGCACGACATGGCCGAAGTCGCCCTGCCGACGCACCGGAGCGGCGCATCCCCTCGGCTCAGCCCTCGCCGCGTGGCTCGCTCCGGCGCCGGCGCCGCGCGAGGGTGGCGAGTCCGAGGAGGACGGCGGCCACGGCAGCGAGGGCCGGCTCCAGGACGGGGAAGCCCGTCCTCTCGGGTGCTGTTTCCTGTTGCCCTGGGCCGCCGAGGGCCGCGCTCCCGGCCGAACGGGGCTCCAGGAGACCGGCGTTGGCGACGGCCTCGGGCCGGTCGGGGGTGGTGACGGCGGTGGTGCGCCCGGTGCGCGGGTGCACGGAGCTGTCGGCGGCCGGGTCGCCGGACGCCGCGCGGCGGGTGAAGGCGCGTCCCTCGGGGTGGGCGAAGGAGAGCGTGTACCGGCCGAAGGGGGCGGCGAGTGCGTAGGAGCCGTCGGCGGCGGTGCGGGTGGTGGCGGTCTCGGTGCCTTCCGCGTCGAGGAGGGTCACCTCGACGCCGCGGAGGGGGCGTTCGTCCGGCTGCCTGCGGCCGTCGCGGTCGGCGTCGCTCCAGGCCCGGCCGGTGACGCGGCCGTCGTACCGGTCGAGCGCGGCGGCCCGGGAGGTGGCCGGCAGGAGCGGGTGGGTCGCGCCCGAGGCGTCGCGGCGGGTCGCGTGCCAGGCGATGCCGGTGTGGGCCGTGCCCGGGCCGGCTCCGGCGGGGTCGTCGGGGGCCGTCGTCCGGTAGTCGATGCGCAGCGGGCGGCGTCCGCCGTCGGGGAGCGCGGGTGCCTCGAAGCGCAGGGCGCGTACGCGGGAGGGGTCGGGCGGGGGCGCGGTCGCCCAGTCGTTCTCGCAGGGGCCTTGGCCGTCGGGGAAGAGTTCGGGGCGGCAGGGGTTCTCCGAGGTGGAGTAGGCGACTTGCACCCCGGCGGGGACGTCGGTGGTCCGCGCGAAGCGGGGCCGGGCGCCGGACGCGGTGTCGCCGTCGCCGGCGAGTACGTCGTAGAGGACGAGGTCGCCGAGGCGGCCGCCGCCGCGGTCGGTGACCCGGACGCGGTGGTCGATCGGCCCGGCGTCCGAGGCGGCGGGGAGACGGGCGTGCCTGCTCCACTCCGGGGTCTGCCGGGTGCGGACGAAGAGGTCGGCGACGGCGGAGGAGCCGTGCCCCGTCCGCGGACGGGGCCGCTCGGGGGCTCGTCGGTCGTCGAGGGCGTGGACGAGGGTGCGCTCGGCGGTCGCGGGGCCGTCCGGGGCGGTGGCGGTGGCCGTGGCGTCGAGGCGGACGTCGGAGGGTCCGGGGCGGTCGCTCGGGGGATGGACGACCTGGAACGAGTAGGTGCGGCGCGGGCGGTCGCAGTCGTTCGGGGCGGGGCGTCGCGCGTGCCAGGTGATCGTCGAGGAGGCCGGGTCCCAAGTGCCGCCGTCCGTCGCCGACTTGAACGCGGTGCCGCGGGGGAGGGCGACGCGCAGCCGCAGGTCGCGGTGGCCGTGCGCCGGGGCGCAGTCGTGGAGTTCGTAGGTGGCCGGCTCGCCGGCCCTCGCCGAGTGGGGCGGGTCGACGAGTCGGAGGGCGGCTGCGAGGCGGGGTGCGCCGGTCGTGGCGGCGTCCGAGGTGAGGTGGGCGTCGGGCCGGCCGTCGGCGGTGAGGAGGACGGTCTGGCGGTAGGCCGTGCGCTCTGCCCGGTCGGGGAGACGCCAGTCCACCTCGACCTCGCCCGTCGTGCCGCCGCGCAGGTCCCTGAGGTCGAAGACGACGGGGCCGCCGCCGGTGACGGACCGGGTGTCGGGGTTCTCCGTGCCGCGGCCCGAACCGGGGACGACGCCGCCGTCCGGGCTCCCGTCGTCGGGCGGAGCGGCGGTGAGGCGGACTCCCTTGCAGGGGGCGGTGGTTGAGGAGCACGAGTAGCGGATGCGGTACGCGATCCGGCCGGCCGGACGGCTGCGGCCCTCGACTGCCGCCACCGTGGCCGCCACCGCCGGGGCGTGCGCCGTGGCGCGGTAGGCGCCCGCCCCGTCCGCGTCCGGCGTGGGCGCGGCGGCGAGGAGAGCGGCGGCGAGCGGGAGTGCGGCCAGCGCTCCCCGCAGCGGTCTGGTGCGGTCCGGCGGCGTCGGCATGGCAGCCCTGTCCTCTCCCTGACGCGGTGCGGTAAGGAGAAAATAGGCAGTTATAGGGGTCTTTACCGGGATGTGGGCCAGTGCAGGCGGGTGAGTCCGTTCCTGCGGACGACAGTCGCAGAGGAGTATCCGGGACGGCTGTCGGGAGCGGGTGACGAGGTGTCATAATGCACGGGTAGCCCTTCACGCATCCCCCGTCGTGAAGGGCTACACCTCTGCCACCCGCCGCGGAGCACCGGAGGTGTGGCGAAACGCACACACCCCGGTCGAGCCCGATCCCCGCGCCGCTGCGGCTACTTGACGTCCGTTTTGCCCTTTACCCCCAGAATACGGCGAAGTCGTACACGGGCAGGGGACTCCCCTCGCGGTCCCCTGTCCGTGTTTTTTCGAGTTAACAGTGACGTAGAGTTCTTACGCAAGCCCGGACGAAGACCGGGCTCGACTCCGCAACGATTCAACCCACTTGCCCACGGGGTGATCTGCGTCCCAGAGGACCGACCGGGGAGTCGGTTACAGTACGAGCCCGTTGACGGATGACCGCGCGGCGCCGCACCGCGCAAGCGGCGGACGTGCACGTGGGGGCCAGGATGGACGACGGCGGCGAGCAGACGCCCGAGCTCAGGACGCTGCAGCAGAAGGTCGCGTACATGGTCGAGAAGACCTTCCCCGGCGAGCGGATCTCCGGTCGGTACTTCTCCGAACTCGTGCGGGAGCGCGGCGGATCGCTCTCCCACAGCTACTTCTCCAACATCCTCGCCGGCAAGGTCACCGACCCCTCGGAGGAGATCCTCAAGGCGCTCGGCCTCGGCTTCGGCGTCGACTGGCGGTTCTTCAAGGAGGAGTCCGAGGTCGTCGACGAGGTCGTCGCCGGACTCCAGTTCCTCGCGAAACAGCGCACCGGAGAGATCAGCGGCTTCGCGGGGCGCGGCGTCGGGGAGAATGGACTACCGCCCGAGCTGCTGCAGTTGGCACTCTCTCTCCTGGAGGGGTCCGAAGCGGAGAACGGCTCCGGGACGCCGCGGAAACGCAGCGGGGAACCGGAGGGGTAGCGGAAGGCGTCCGCAGCCGCGACGGGCAACCGAGGCGGACAGGTGGAACGAAGATCAAGAGGTATCCATGTCCATACGCGAGCTGCGGAGGGAGTGCGAGGCGGGTCTCGCCGACCTGCCTCTCCCCTCGCCTTTCGGGATACCCGAGCTGGTCGCCAACATGGAGCGGGCCGCGGGGCGCACCCTCGTCCTCCACGAGCTCCCCGACCGGCTCGCCAGCGTCGACTCCGCCTGCGGCCTGCGCCTGAAGTCGGGCACCACCAGCTTCGTCCTCTACCGCCGCCGGCCCACGGCGTACCAGACGCAGCACGTCATCCTCCACGAGCTCTGCCACGAGTGGTTCGACCACGGAACGAGCCTCGACGCCGAACAACTCCGCAGGCTCCTCCCCGTCTTCGACACCTCGCTGATCTCCCGGATGCTCTCCGCGCCCGAGGAGGCCCCGCCGGAGGAGCCGGAGGACCCGAGCCCCTTCCCGCCCGACATCGACCGGGCGCTGCGGAGCGGGGGGCCGATCCAGGCCCGCGCCCAGTACGACACGCACGACGAGCGGGTCGCCGAGTTCGGCGCCTCTCTGATCCCGCGCATGGCAAGGGAGTTGACCAGCGACGACATGGTCGGCCGCCTCGCCAACTCGCTCTCCAGGCCCGTGGCGCACCGGCGCCGCGGCCTCTTCGGGCGCCGCGACCCCTGACGGCTCGCGCCGGCGCCGCCCCTCCCCCACCGACCAGAGGACACGCGAAGTGACCCCCCTCGACCTCGCCGGCTACCTGGTAGCCGGACTCATGACCGCCGTCGCACTCTGGCGGATGCCGGCAGCGCTCTGGGGCGACGAGGAGGACAAACGGCGCCGCGCCCTGTGGGGCTGCTACGCCGGGTTCGCCGCCGCGCTGTGGACCAAGACCGAGGCCGTGCGGACCGCGCTCAACAACAGCCAGGTCACCGACCTCGCCGTCCTCATCAAGCACTACACGGCGACCGTCGCCATCCTCGCCATCCTCAGCTACATCGTCGCCATCTACGGCCGGTACCCGGACGGCGGCCCCGTCCCCCGGCACGTGCGCTTCGCGCGGGTGGTCCAACGTGTCGTCGCCAAGGCCGCGTTGGCGACGCTGGTGCTGCTGACGGTGCTCTTCTTCACCGTCGTCGACCGGTCCGTGCCCTCCGACCGGTTCGTCTCCGACCACGCCGGGCAGTGGGGCGCGACGCTCTACATGTCCGTCTTCTACCTCTTCCTCGGCGCCGCCTCCGCGGTCTGCGCGTACCAGTGGGCGCTCGCCACCGCCGGCGCCGTCCGCCGGCACCTGCGGATCGGGCTGGGGATGATGACGTGCGCGATGTTCATCGGCGTCGCCTACACGGTGAGCCGGACGCTCTTCCTCTGGGTGAGCGTCGTCGACAACCCCAGCGCGACGTTCGCGAGCCAATTCGACCGGGCGACCGAGGCGGCGCAGGTGGTGCTCTTCGCCCTCTTCGCCCTCGGCGCCTCCCTGCCCGCGTTCAGCAACGGCTGGCGGCGCGCCCGGCTCTGGCGGGCGCAGGCCCGACTCCACCCGCTGTGGCGGGAGTTGATGACGGCCTTCCCCGACCAGCCCTTCGAGCCGCCCCGCTCCAGGACGCGCGACCTCGTCCGCCTCGACACCCCCGCCGACCTGCGCGTCGACCGGTGGACCGCGGACATCGCCGACGCCGTGGAGAAGCTGCGGCACTACGTGCCCGACGACCTGCTCGACGCGGCACGGCGGGCCGCCGAGGCCGACACCGAGGGGACCGGCGCCGACCCCGGGCCCCGCACCGACGCGTACTGGATCAAGGTCGCCCTCCTCGCGCACCGGGACGGCGCCGAGGCCGGACGGGCGGCGGCCGTCGAGCCCAAGAACGCCAGCGACCAGGACGACGAAGTAGCGTGGCTCGTCCGCGTGGCGAGGGAGTACCGCACGATCGCCCCGGCCCGCACCGAGCAGGTCCTCGAGTCCCTGGAGCAGACAGCGTGAGCACCGCAGCCCCTACGACCGCCACCGCAACGGCCCGTACCGTCACCGACGTACTCCAGCCGCGCAACGTCCTCCTCGCCGGCATGCTCGGGATAGGTCTCGCGGCGGCCGGTGACTGGACGGGCATCCCCTGGGGCCTGCTGGGCGCCGTCTGCGCCGGGATCGTCCCGGCCGGCTACATCGAGTGGGAGCGCAAGCGCGGCACCTGGGGCGACCGGCACGTCGTCGACCGGACGAAGCGCGCGCCCATCTTCTTCGTCATCCTCGGCTCCATCGGCGTCGGTTCGCTCGTGATGGTCCTCGGCTCGGCGCCGACCGGCATCCTCGTGACGATGCTGGCGCTCTGGGCGATGACGGTGGTGCTCCTCGCCGTCAACACCGCTTGGAAGATCTCCGTCGACGCGGCCGTCGCCTCTTCGGTGATCGCGCTGCTCGCCGCCGTGCACTCGCCGTACTGGCTCCTCGGGTACGCGATGACGCTCGCCGTCTGCTGGTCGCGGGTGGCGCTCGGGTACCACACCGTCGCGCAGACGGTGGCGGGCGCGGGGCTGGGTGCCCTGACGTCGGCCGCGTTCCTCTTCGGGTGACCGGCCGCGGGGCGCTCAGCCGGAGTTGCCGCTCCCGCCGTAGGAGCCCCCTTGCAGCAGGGTGAGGTGGTCGGCCGCCTCGTGGAAGCTGCGGACGAGGGAGGCGGTGGCGCGCGACGGCTCCTCCGCTCCGCCGAGCTCGACGGCGCACAGGAGCAGGCGCGTCACCACCCGACCGAGGTGCGCCGACTGCTCGGCGCGCCCGGGAACCTCCCGCAGCAGCGCCGCCGTGCGCGACTCCAGGGCCTCCACCGCCTCCCTCACCAGCGCCCGCTCCCGCTCGGAGACGTCCGCCGCCTCCGCCCTCTCCCTGAGGCCCCGGCAGGTCGCCGAGGCGCGCTGGAGGAGGTAGACCGGTGAACTGCCGCGCCCGCTCTGACCGTAGAGGACGCTCCGCGACGTGGACAGCTCCTCGGCACCGTGCCGCACGTGCTGGCGGGGGCGCGTGACGCCGAGCGCGGGGCGGAAGCACGGGTGGACCTCGAACTCGTCGTCGTGCGGCTGGACGCCCAGGTGGTTGGCGGTGGCGTAGACGGCGCGGCGGGGCTCGCCGCGGCGGGCGCCGAGGAAGCCGACCTCGAAGAGGATGCCGAGGACCCTCTCGGGCGTGAACGTGGACGCGGCGAAGTAGGACGGGTACTCGCGCGGTATCCAGCCGGCCGAGCGCTCCAGCCTCGTCGCCAACTCCCGCCTGCCCACCACGGCTTCGCGGTTCTGGAAGAGCGCCAGCAGCGGGTCGAGGTAGGGGTGGACGACGATGTACTCCTGCACCAGGTCCTTCAGCTTCCACCGCGAGAACTCCTCCGAGGCGCGCCGCACGTCCTCGGGCGCGATCCGCGCCAGGTGACCGCTGCGGAACGCGACGTCGCGGCAGCTGGTGGTGTACTGGATGACGTCGCGCGGGCGCGCGAGGCAACGCGCGAGAAGGTACTCGGCGGTGGGCTCGCCGTCGACCGACTCGGGGAAGACGTCGCCCCACAGCTCGCGCTCGCTCAACTCCCGGCCCAGCGACGCCGCGGCGCGGGTACGGACGAGCTCTCTGAGCTCGGCGGGGCTCCAGTCGATGCGCAGCTCGTCGCCGCGGAACTTGTCGCCCTCGGGGAAGACGAGCGAGTCGTAGATGTCGGAACGGAGGAAGAGCACGCAGCGCAGCGCCGGCGCGTACGTGCCCGCGGCCCACTTCGCCGCGAGGAGGAGGCCGATCACCATGGAGTTGCTCTCCTCGTCGGAGGACCAGACCTGCTCGATCTGGTCGACGAGGAGGAGCAGCGGCGGGTGCGTACCGGCGCAGCCGAGCCGCCGGAAGGCTCCGGCCACCTCCTGTTCGACGATCTCCAACTGGCGCTGGGCGCGGGCGCCTTCGGAGCCGCCCTCCCGCTGGACCTCGGCGCGGAGGCCAAACGCCTCCAGCGCCAGCGAGGTCCGCAGCGCCTTCGCGCCGTGCACGACGCGGTCCACCAGGTTCGCCTCGCGCAGCTCTCCGTTGTCCCTGAGGAATCGGCGCAGGCTCCGCACCTTTCCGCGGCCGCCGCGGCCGTGGGCCTCCCGCGCATGGTCCACGAGGTGCCTCGCCGCGTGGACGGCGAAGACGTACCGCCAGATCAGGGAGCGCGCGGTGTCGCCGTTGAGGCCCTGGAGCGCGAAGCGGCGCAGCTCGCCTCCGGCGGCGTCGTCGGGCGCGAGGGCGAGCGCGGCGGCGCCCGGTGGCGCGTCGTCGGCGACGGCGCCGCCCGCCGCGAGCTGCATGCAGATGGCGCTCTTGCCCGTGCCCTTGCGGCCGACGACGAGCGTCTTCCGTCCGGCGACGACGTCCCGGTAGGCCGGGGTGGGGCGGAAGCCGTCGCGCAACAGACCCTCGGCCATGTCGCGTTCGGCGTCCTCGCGGCCGAACGAGAGGCGCTCCACCGGCGTACGGCCGGTCTCCTCCGCTTGCCTCGGCATCGTCGCGCTCCGTCCCCCCCGGTTGTCGGCGGGTTGATTCTCTCTCCGGGGCGGGGGTGGCGCCAGGCTGGGGTGCGGTGGGCGTGAACTGGACGAGTACGGAGGCTGGTTGGGGTGCCTGTCGGATGCGCGTGTGTGGGAGTGCGCGAAATGGGCTTTGTGGTCGTGGACTTGGGGATGCACAAGCGGTCGCTGCCTGTGGATAACCGTCACATCCTGTCCACAGCTCGCGTGTTGTTGCAGGTGGCGCCGGGCTCACGGCTCGGCGCCACCCAACTGCCGGTGCTTCAGTGCCCGTCAGCGAGCCTGCGGCTGAGGCCGCAGATCAGCTGCTCGGTGTGGGCGGTGCGCAGCTCGACGGCGGCGACCCGGTGGTCGAGGAGGTCCAGCCGCTGCTCCACCCCTTCGAGCCGCCGATCCAGACCCGCCAGCCGACCCGACATACGAGCCAGCACGGGGCCCAACTCCCGCAGCGCGACGCCGATTTCGTGGACGGCCGCCTCGACGCGGTCGAGCCGCGCCTCGCACGTCACCCAACCGCTCTCCGCCTCGGCGGCGCCGTCCCGCCGTGCCGACTCTGCTTCGAGCAGGTACCGGCGGACCCTGCGGGCGACCTCGCTGTCGCGCAGCAGCATGCCGACGTTGAGGACGGCGCGGCGGGTGAAGACCATGAGGCTTTTACGGCGCTGTGGATAACCTCCCTGTGGATAACCGACCTCGCCCTCGGAACAGACCGACACATTGTCGGTCTGATATTTACGCAGGTCACCGCCGACCACGACGGCCATCCCACTCTCCTGGAGCTCCTTCCGATGCCGCTCCACGAGTTTTTCCACAACCTTCACCTCGACCTCGAAGAAGGCGGCGACGTCCCTTGTGGACGCACGCACGCCGTCCGGGGAGAGCGCCAACGCCTTGACGCGATCGAGGACTTCGACCCTGTGGGCCACCGCGGAGCGCGCACTGCGCGACTCCGTCAGAACGGACTCGGTGTACACGAGCCATCCCTCCTGGGGGAGCTGCGGACATGACGGCCTCGCCCCGCTTGCCTGGGGGGCTTCGCCAGGTGTCCGTATCCAGGAGCCAGGATCGGAGGTCAGCTCATGTCGTCCCGTACTCTGCGACCGGCCCTCGGACCGGCAACCGCCACTTCACGCACTCTCGTCGCCACGTACTCCAGTCGCCTCCGCGCACCCTGCCCAACGAGCGCACAGCCGTGCGGTCACAGGTGGTACGCGACGAAGTCGCCGCGGCGGCAAGGGCGTTCAGCCGTCGAGGAGCCTCTCCAGCACGAGGGCGATACCGTCCTCCTCGTTGGAGGCGGTCACCTCGTCGCAGACGGCGAGGAGTTCGGGGTGCGCATTGGCCATCGCAACGCCGTGGCCCGCCCAGGAGAGCAGCGGCACGTCGTTCGGCATGTCGCCGAAGGCGAGCGTCTCCTGCTTCCGCACGCCGAGCCGCCGGGCGACGAGCGAGAGTCCGCGCGCCTTGCTGAGCCCCGAGGGCAGCAGCTCCACGACGCCGGCGCCCGCCATCGTCACGGAGACGAGGTCCCCCGCGAGCCGGCGTGCGGCCGAGGCGAGCTCGTCGTCCCCGAGCGAAGGGTGCTGGAGGTAGAGCTTGTTGAGCGGTTCGGCCCAGAGCACCTCCGGGTCGGTGGACGGCACGTGCGGCAGCGGCCCCTCCTGCACCGCGTACCCCGGCGCCACGACGACCTCCCCGTCGACGCCGTCCCGCGAGGCGGCGAGGAGCAGAGGTCCCACCTCCGCCTCGATCCTCGCCACCGCGCGCCGCGCGAGGTCCCGGTCGAGCGTCACCGAGGTGATCATCCGGCGCGCCCCGGCGTCGTAGACCTGCCCGCCCTGGCCGCAGACGGCGAGCCCCTCGTATCCGAGTACGTCGAAGACCTGCCGCGTCCAGGGCACGGCGCGGCCCGTGACCACGAGGTGGGTGGCGCCGCCCTTGCCGGCTTCGGCGAGCGCGTCCCTGGTACGCGCCGAGACGGTGTCGTCGCCGCGGAGCAGTGTCCCGTCGAGGTCGGTGGCGATGAGGCTGTAGGGGAACTCGCTGCTGGTCGCGGTCACTTGGCGATCGGCTCCAGCTTCTCGCGGCCGCCGAGGTAGGGCCTGAGCACCGGCGGCACCCAGACCGAGCCGTCCTCGAGCTGGTGGTTCTCCAGGAGCGCCACGAGGGTGCGGGGTACGGCGCACAGCGTCCCGTTGAGGGTGGCGAGCGGCCGTACGTGCTTGCCGTCGCGCATCCGGATGGAGAGCCGCCGCGACTGGAACTCGGTGCAGTCCGAGGTGGAGGTGAGCTCGCGGTACTTCCCCTGGGTCGGGATCCACGCCTCGCAGTCGAACTTGCGGGCCGCCGAGGCGCCGAGGTCGCCCGTGGCCACGTCGATGACCTGGAAGGGGAGTTCGAGCGAGGAGAGCCACTCCTTCTCCCACTCCAGCAGCCTGCGGTGCTCCGCCTCCGAGTCCTCGGGCGCGACGTAGGAGAACATCTCGACCTTGGTGAACTGGTGCACCCGGAAGATGCCGCGGGTGTCCTTCCCGTAGGAGCCGGCCTCCCTGCGGAAGCACGGCGACGAGGCCGCGTACCTCAGCGGGAGGCGGTCGGCGTCGATGATCTCGTCCATGTGGTAGCCGGCGAGGGCGACCTCGGAGGTGCCCACGAGGTAGAGGTCGTCCTGCTCCAGCTGGTAGACGTCCTGCGCGGCCTGGCCGAGGAAGCCGGTGCCCTCCATCGCCTGCGACTTGGTGAGCGCGGGGGTGAGCATCGGCGTGAAACCGGCCGCGGTGGCCTGCGCGACGGCGGCGTTGACGAGCGCCAGCTCCAGCAGGGCGCCGACGCCCGTGAGGTAGTAGAAGCGGGCGCCCGAGACCTTGGCGCCGCGCTCGGTGTCGATGGCGCCGAGCCGGTCGCCGAGCTCCAGGTGGTCGCGGGGCGCGAAGCCCTCGGCCGCGAAGTCGCGCGGCGTGCCGACCGTCTCCAGGACGGTGAAGTCCTCCTCGCCTCCGACGGGGACGTCGGCATGCACGAGGTTGCCCAACTGCCTGACGAGCTCCCTCGTCCGCTCCTCGGCCGCGACGCGCTCGGCGTCCGCCGTCTTGACCGCCCGGGAGAGCTCGCCGGCGCGCTCCAGCAGCCCCGCCTTCTCCTCGGGCTCCGCCTTCGGGATGCGCTTGCCGAGCTGCTTCTGCTCGGAGCGGAGTTCGTCGAAGCGGACGGTCGAGGTCCTGCGCCGCTCGTCGGCGGAGAGCACCGCGTCGACGAGCGCCGGGTCCTCTCCTCGGGCACGCTGCGAAGCGCGTGCGCGGTCGGGGTCGTCACGGAGCAGGCGAAGGTCAATCACAGCACCAGCCTACCGGTGGCCCACAGACTACGGCGAAGTAATATTCGGACCAGAAACGTGGGCAATTGTCCAAATTGGCTGCTATTCAAGCCTTTTGGGTTGCATGACCCGTATTCTGGTCGACGTCGACGTACCGGCCGGAGCCGCCGCCGACGCCGGACGACAGGGCGAACACGGCCATCGCCAGGACCGTGGACGAGGGACTTATCCACAGCCGTGGACTCCTCCACGAGGTTATCCACAGGGCTCGGCGTCCACCTGTGGAAATTGAACGAGATCGTTCCGCGGACCCCGCCCAAGCGCGGAGAATTCTCGGAGCAAAACGGAAAAACCACGCGGATTCGATCCGATTCGCACGCCGCACACTCATCCCAAGGGATTGATCAAAAGAATTGAGGTGACGAGGCGGCATCCATTCCCGGTTGGCGCACTCTGAGATCTCCATGCGGTTTTGTCGACAGTGCCCGTTTCCTCCCGCCCCCTTGTGCACAGCCCTCGGCAACGACCTGTGGAAAACCCTGTGGACAACTCACCGCCCCCACAGCAGCGGTCTCGAAGCCCCCGTCGCCTCTCCAGGTCAGCCGCCCGCGGACGCCGGAGCGACACCCGACGCCGACCGCCGTCCCCGTCGGGGAGACGCTCAGATCCGTCCGTCGAGGCACCGGTTGAGCCAGTCGGCAGCGGAGAGGAAGTCCTCGTCCGAGTTGCCGGGACGGACCGCCGGCTCCTCCCGGTCGGCCCGCGGGTACGAGCCGAGGAAGCGCACCGCACGCGTCGCACGGCGCAGCCCCATCAGGACGTCACCGACCCTGCGGTCCTGGACGTGGCCCTCGCAGTCGATGGAGAAGCAGTACCGGCCCATCCCCTCACCCGTCGGACGCGACTCGATGCGCATCATGTTGACCCCGCGGGCCGCGAACTCCTGCAGCACCTCGAGCAGGGCGCCCGGGTGGTCCTCGCGCAGCCAGAAGACGGCGGACGTCTTGTCGGCGCCGGTCGGCGCCGCGGGCCGGGCCGGGCGCCCCACGAGCACGAACCGCGTGACGGCGTTCTCCGCGTCGTGGATCTCCTTGACGAGCGGCTCCAGGCCGTACGTGGGGGCGGCGAACTCACCGGCGAACGCCGCGTCGTACCGCCCCTCCTGGACGAGGCGGGCGCCGTCCGCGTTGGAGGCGGCCGACTCCCAGAGCGCGTCGGGGAGGTGGGCGGCGAGCCAGTTGCGGACCTGGGGCTGCGCGACGGGGTGGCCGGTGACCGTCTTGATCTCCTCCAGCCGCGTCCCCGGGCGCACGAGGAGCGCGAAGGTGATCGGCAGCAGCACCTCGCGGTAGATCATGAGCTGCCGACCGCCGGCGAGTTCGTCGACGGTGGCGCTGACGCCGCCCTCCACGGAGTTCTCGATCGGCACGAAGGCGGCGGCCGCCTCCCCGTCGCGCACTGCGTCCAGCGCCGCGGGCACCGAGACCATCGGGTCGAGCTGCCGCACGTCGGCCTCGGGGAGCGTGCGCAGGGCCGCCTCGGTGAAGGTGCCGGCCGGGCCGAGGTACGTGTACCGGTTGGCCGGGAGGTTCTCAGGTGCCGCAGATGCCATGGGGACACCGTAGCCCCAGCCGCGGCGCCCGCCTCGCGGCTTCACCCCTCCAGGAGCGGTTGCCCCACGTACTCGCCCTCGGCCGCGCCGCCCGGCACCGCGAAGAGGGCGCTCGCCTCGTGGCGGAGGAACCGGGAGAGCGCGTCGCCGCGGTCGAGCTTGCGCTGGACGGGGACGAAGCCGCGCAGCGGGTCCGCCTGCCAGGCGACGAAGAGGAGGCCCGCGTCGGGGGCGCCGTCGTCGCGGAAGCCGTCGTGGAAGGAGAAGGAGCGGCGGAGCATGGCGGCGCCGCCGTTGGTCTCGGGTGCGGCCACGCGGATGTGCGCGTCGGCGGCGATCGCCGGCGAGCCGCCCCTGCGCCTCTCCAGGTCGGGCGCGGTGTCCTCGTCGCCGCCCGAGAGCGGGGCGCCGTCGGACTTCCGGCGGCCGATGACGCGCTCCTGGTCGCGGAGGGGCTCGGCGTCCCAGTCGTCGAGGAGCATGCGGATGCGGCGGAAGACGGCGTAGGAGCCGTTCGCCATCCAGGAGGGGGAGCCGTCGCCGGGCACGAAGACGCGCTCGTCGAACTCCTCGTCCTGCGGCTTCGGGTTGTTGGTGCCGTCGAGCTGGCCCATGAGGTTGCGCATCGTCGTCGGGTGCGCGGTGGCGCCGGGTGAGCGGTTGAAGCCGCTGAACTGCCAGCGCAGCCTGGCGGCTTCGCCGGCGAGGCGCTGGAGCAGGCGCAGCGCCTGGAAGGCGACGAGCCCGTCGTCGGCGCCGATCTGCACCCACAGGTCGCCGCCGGAGCGGGCCCTGTCGAGCGCGTCCGAGGAGAAGTCGGGGAGCGGCGCCAACTCGCGCGGCATACGGGAGCGGAGACCGGTGCGGGAGAAGAAGCCCCGCCCGAACCCGAAGGTGACGGTGAGCGAGGAGGGCCCCGCGTCCCTGCCGACGTCGGCGCCCGCCCGCTCGCCCGGCCACGGCTCCCCTGCCATCAGCCGCTCCGCCGCGCTCGACCACCGGCGCAGCAGCGCCGCCGCGCCGGTTCGGCCCGCACCGGGCGCGAGGTCGAAGGCGGCGAGGTGGCCGTGCGCCTGGAGCGGGGTGGTGATGCCGGGCTGGCGGGTGCCGTGGAAGGGGACCCGGGTGGCGCCGAGGGAGGTGAGCGGTTCGGGCTCGCTCCGCGTCGCCGCCCAACCGGCGCTCGCGCCGGCGCCGACGGCGAGGCCGGCCGCGCCCGCGGCCCCCGCGGTGCCGAGGAGACGGCGCCGGGTGACGCCGGACGGCGGCTCGTCGACGGGGTGTTGACGTGCCGCGTCCGTGTCGGTGGACGTATGAGTGCTCATTTGCTTCGTCGTCCTGCTCTTGTCTTCCCTCGCGCCGGGCGCTCCACGGTAGCCGTGGCGTCGGGCCTGGCGTCAGCCGATGCGGGCTCGTGCGTTCTCGGTCGTCTGGTCGATGTCGGAGGTACGGACGGTGAGGGCGAACCTCCACTCGCCGGCCATGGGGATCTGCACCCCGGTCGCGTGCCAGTGGCCGGGGACGCCGGCGAGCGGGGCGAGCTTCGCGGGGAGCGGGCCGATGTCCTTGTCCGTGAGGCTCAGCGCGAGCTTCACCTCCTCCGCCTCCAGCGGTTCGCCTTCGGGTTCTTCGAGCTGTACGGCGATCTCGTTCTTCCCGGAGGCACCGGGCTCGACGGCGATCTCGGCGGTGCCCTCCCCGCCCTTGCCGCCCGTGTCGAAGGGGATCTCCAACCGCGTCGGGCCCGACTCCTCGGTGACGCCTGCCGCGTCGCTGCTCCGGGCCGACGTCTCGGTGCGGGCCGGCTCGGTCGTGGTGAGCAGCGTCGTCACGGCGAGGACGGCGACCGCGATCGCCGTCTCGACGAGGAGGGAGCGCCGCAGGCCCGAACGCTCCGCGTCCCGCTCCCGTTCGCCCTTGCGCCGCGCCGCGTTGACGGCCGCGCGCTGGCGCGCGAGCTGGGCCGTGCGCACGGGGTCGCCGCCGGCGGGTACGGGCTCCGGTTCGGGCTCCTCGTCGTCGGGCGCGTCCTCCGGCACCTCGCGCAGCCGGGCCGTCCAGCGGCGGGAGATCCAGCCGACGCAGACGAGGAGCGCGACGAGCGCCGTCTTCACGAGCAGGAGCTGCCCGTACGCGGTGCCGAAGAGCGCGTCGAAGGAGCCGACCTGCCGCCACGCCTGGTACACCCCCGTCGCCGCGAGCACCGCGACGCTCACGGAGGCGAGCCCGGAGAACCGGTGCACCGCCTCGCGCGGCACGGCGGACACGCCGCGCAGCAGCACGAAGACGCAGAAGAGACCGCCCAGCCAGAGGCCGGCGGCGAGGAGATGGAGGACGTCGACGGGGATCGCCACCGCCGTCTGTATCCCGGTCGAGGCGTGTTCGGCCGCCGCCCAGCCGGCGGCGAGGCCGATGGCGAGCACGCCGCCCCCGAGCGCGAGCCCGAACCGCAGGTCGCGCCGCACGGTGTCCCCGCCCTGCTGCGCACCCGTCGCGCCGGCGCGCGCCTGGTGGCCGAAGAGCACGGCGACGAAGAGCGCGGCGGCCGCGAGCAGCAGCAGCCGGGAGACGAGGACGGCTCCCGGCTTCGTCGCGACCGTCGCCGAGAGGGCGGAGACGTCGAGCGCCTCGGCGAGGCCGCCGCCGTTGGTGTAGGGGTTGCGCAGGAGCAGCAGCGCGAGCGTCGAGACCGTGAGGGTGAGCCAGCCGACCCGCACCGTCCGCCGCACCGCCGAGGTGCGCGCGGCCCCCGGCCAGCAGAGCAGCACGAACCCGCAGCCGCCGACGAGGAGGATGAACCCGGCGTACGCCGCGTACCGGCCGACGTCGTACAGGAGCCCGACCCAGCCGCCGCCCGGCTCGCCCCCGTCGACGGAGGCGGACGTCTCGGAAGGTGCGCCGACGGAGAAGGTGAAGGCGCCGGAGATGGGGTGGCTGTCGGCGGAGATCGCCTGCCAGGCGACGGTGTAAGTGCCGTCGGGCAGCCCCGGCTCGAGCCCGACCGACCGCTGCACCTCGCCGCCGCTTCCGGCGTCGCGGACGGTGTCGCGGTCGACCCTGTTGCCGTCCGGGTCGAGGACGCGCAGCGATCCTTCGGTCATCGAGACCGCCTCGGAGAAGGTGAGCACCACCTGCTTCGGCGCACTCTGCACCACCGCGCCCTCCTTCGGGCTGGTGTCGAGGAGCGCCGCGTGCGCGGCGGCCGGACCGGCGCTCAGGAGCACGCCGGCGGCGCACGCCAGTCCGACGAGGAGCGCCAGCAGCCGGGCACGCGGTCTGTGCGGTGTGGGGGAGAGCACGCCTGTTTTCCTCACTTCCGTTGTGCGTCCGGTACGTGGGTGGCGGATTCGACGGGCGCCTCGACCTCGATCGGGTCCGACTCCTCGAAGTGGAGGACGAGCTGCACCCGTTCGCCCTCCACCGGCTTGTCCGAGAGTTCCGTGAGCATCAAGTGGCTGCCGCCGCGCCGCAGTTCGAGCTTCCCGCCGGCGGGCACCGGCAGCGATTCGACGTGCTCCATGCGCCCGTCCTCGGTGGTGTGGAGCGCGACCTTCCCGGCGTCCGGGCTGCTCACGGACGTGAGCCGGTCGGCGCCCTCGCCCGAGTTGTGCACGGTGAGGAAGCCGCCCGCCATCCGCCCGTCCACCGGCTCCGGGACGTAGGCGCCGGTGACGCGGAGTTCGGGCGACGCCTCGGCACAGCCGGCGAGGCCGAGCGCGGCGACGGCGGCGAGCGCGGCGGCCGCCGTCCGGGCGCCCCGGGGGCTCACGGGTTGCGCCCTTCGATCAGCGCCGGCAGCTCCTTCTCCAGGACCTCCGGCGTGGCGTTGCCCTCGGTGTAGAGGACGTGCGCCTTGTCGTCCTCGGGCGAGAAGGCGAGGAGCTGCGAGCCGTGCGTCGAGACGACGTCGCCGTTCTTCTTCTCGTAGCTCGGCTCGATGGAGACGCCGAGGGTGCGGGCGCCGGCCTGGATGGTGTCGAAGTCGCCGGTGAGGCCGATGAACGACGGGTCCTGCCCGCGGAGCCACTTGCCGAGTTCCTTCGGGGTGTCGCGCTCCGGGTCGGAGGTGACGAAGACGACCCGCAGCTTGTCCTGTTCGGCCTTGGGCAGCTTCGACTTGGCCACCGCGACGTTGCTCATCGTCAGCGGGCAGACGTCGGGGCAGTTGGTGTAGCCGAAGTAGAGCAGCGTCGGCCGGCCCTCGGTCTCCTCGACGAGGTCGTACTCCTCGCCCTCGGTGTCGGTGAGGGTGAGGTCGGGCTTCTCGAAGGCCCGTTGGAGCACGACACCGCCCTTCTCCTCCTTCTCCACGGTCGCCGGCTTGCTCTCGCCGCCTCCCTCCTCCGTGCTTCCGCCGCAGGCGGCGAGGGTGAGCGAGGCGACTACGGCAAGGGCGGCGGCCGCTGCTGTACGGGTGGTGCGCATGGAAGTCGTGGATCTCTCTCTGCGGGCGGTGCGGCGCCCGCACGCTCGGGGCGCCGCACCGCGGGTGTGGTTGCTACTGGCCGACGCGGCCGCGCCGGCCGGCGAGTACGCCGAAGCCGACCCCGGCCGCGCCGAGCACGATGCCGGCGACGCCGAGCACGCGGGCCGCCGTGTCGGCGCCGCCGTCGGCCGAGCTCTCGGCCGAGGCGGCCTCGGTCTCCCCGGCCTTGGCGGGGGAGCCGGCGCCGCCCTCCGCGGCGTCGTCCGCCGCGAGCTTCAGCACCGGTGCCGGTGTCTCGGGCTCCTCGGCGCCCTCCTCCGGCTCCTCGATCCAGCGGACGACCTCGTCGCTGTCGTACGTCTGGAGCGCCTTGAAGACCAACTCGTCGGTGTCCTCGGGGAGTTGGCCGAGCGAGACGGGGAACTGCTGGAACTCGCCCGGCTTGATCTCGCCGCCGGTCCAGGTGATCTTGCTGACCGCCTCGGTGATCTTCTCGCCGTGCGACTCCAGCGGCTTGTCGAGCTTCTCCTTGGTGACCTCGACCTTCCATCCCGGCACCGGCTGCGGCATCGCGGAGGCGAGCGGGTGGTCGGTCGGCAGGTGCACCTCCAGCTTCTCGGTCGAGGCGTCGTCCCGCTCGTTCGGCACCTTGAAGTTGACGACGGCGTAGCCGCCCTGCTCCGCCTCCTCGGGGTCGACGGAGACGTGCGCGGCGGCCGGACCTGCGCAGAGCAGCACGCCCGAGACGGCCACCGCACCGACGACCGCGAACCGCCGCGCGCTACGGACCTGGTTCTTCTCCATGTATCTGGCACTCCTGTTGCCCGGACGGCGCACCACCGCGCACCGCGGCGGCCGCCGGGCTCCGGCCCGGCAGGGCGCACCGCGGCGGGATGCCGCGCGTCCACTGATGGTTGGGGGACTTCTCGGACCCCGCGACCCGCGCCTTCCGCGCATGCACGACGTGCCGGACGGCGCGCTCGCGCGCCCCGGCCGCGTCAGGCCGCGAGGGTCAGGCGGCCCTCGGGCGGGCCCCTGGTGTGGACGGAGTACGCCAACGGCACGGAGCGCGGCGGAGGTTCGGCCCGCTCGGCACGCGGGGCGCGGCCGACGGCCGGCAGGAGAAGGCCCGTCCGGAGTGCGCCGGCGTAGACGAGCGCCGCACGCAGCGCCCGCAGCGCGAAGACCTCGTCGGCGAAGCGGGCGGCCTGCTCGGGCAGCCGCGTCAGACGCCACAGCGCGGCCTCCCCGCGCCGCAGCAGCCAGCCGATGGCCACCGCGACGAGAAGGTGCCCGAGGAGCATCGGCGCGTCGAAGGCACCGAGCGCGACGCGGGCGGCGCTGCGCAGGCACTCCAGCGGTGTGTCGACGCCGGCGAGCGGGGCGGCGTGTGCCGCGTGGGCCGACTGCGCGGCAGGCGCGGCCTGGAGCCCCGCCTGCTCGACGACGCGTTGCGCCTCGGCCTGGCTCATCCCGCCGACGGCTTGCTCGTTGCAGAGGAGGCGTTGCGCCAAATCCCGCGCCCCGCCCTCGGGGCCCGGCTGCGGACTGTGACCCGCGCCGAGCGCGAAGAGCGTGTGCAGACCGAGCTGCCCGACGGCGCTGAGCGCGGCGATCCCCGGAAGCGAACGCTCCTTGCCCGCAAGGGTGGTCGAGGCGGCGAGGACCGCGGCGAACCCGATGGCGAGCGTCGCCGGCGGCACGTGTCCGCCGCCCGCCAGGGTGTGCCCGGCGGCGGACAGCACGACGCAGACCGCGGTGAAGACCGCGGCCCGCAGCACTCTCAGACCCCAACCGGCAGCCATGGCCGCGCCATCATCTCACCGCGCGCCTCAGCCGTATACAACAGGTGTCCTGCACCGATGCACTTGCCGCACCGTCCGGTGCCCCGCGCCCGGTCGGCCGAACGGGCGGGATCAACGCCACGCCGAGTACCGTCCGCTGGACCCGGCTATACGTCTCGGTATGGCCTGACGGCCTGCATGGTGGCCCACCGTCGAGCCACAGCCTGGAGGGTGTCATGAGCAGCCTGTGGTGGTCTCTCCGTCTGCGCCGCGAGGCGTCGAGCGTGCCGCTCGCCCGAAAGCTGCTGTTGGAGTCGATGGAGTCGGCGCGGGTCGACCCGGAGATCGCCTACGAACTTTCGCTCGCCCTCTCCGAAGCCTGCGCCAACGCCGTCGAGCACGGGGAGACCGACGACCCGGGCGCCTACCGCGTCTCCGCGTACCTCGACGGCGACCGGTGCCGCATCGAAGTCGCCGACTCGGGGCCCGGGTTCGTGCGGGGGGCGCGCGGCTGCTCGCGCGCCGAGCCGAGCCGCGCCCAGGTCGCCTGGGACGCGGAGCACGGACGGGGTCTCTTCCTCATCGAGTCCCTCGCCGACCACGTCAGATTCCGGAACAGACCCGGCAGCGGCGGCGCCGTCGTCAGCTTCGACAAGGTGCTCAGACCCGGAGGCGGAACGCTCCTCCCCGCCTCCTGAACGACGCACCTGCGCCGCCGCACCGCTCGGCAGCTACGGCTGGCCGTACTCGTTCCGCGCCCAGACGTCCTCCACCTCCGGGTACTCCCCTTCCTCCGTCTCCTGTTCCTCCTCGTCCTCCGGGTCCCGGTAGCGGAGGAGGAGCATCGCCGCGTCGTCGTTGAGGGGAGAGCGCACGTGCTCCTCGATGTCCTGGTGGACGGCGGCGAGCGCGGCGTCCGGATCGGTGTCCTTGAGGAGGTCCGCGCGCTCGTCGAGGGGGTAGAAGTGGTTCTCGCTGTCGCGGGCCTCGGTGACGCCGTCGGTGTAGAAGAGCAGTTGGTCGCCCGGAGCGAAGGCGACGCGGTGCGGACGGGGGTTCTCGCCGCCGTGGATCGGCCCGAGCCCCAGCGGGAGGCTGCGTTTGGGAGGCTCGGCGAACTGCACGGAGCCGTCGGCGCGGATCGCCAGCGGAGCCGGGTGCCCGTAGTTGAGGAGGATGGCGCTCTCGCGGGTGCTGTCCCGCTCCTGTGCGTGCGGGACCTCGCAGAGGACGGCCGTGACGAACTTCTCGCCCAGCAGGTGGCGGTCGAGCGCCCGCTCCAACCTCGCGCCGACGGCGAGGAGATGGCGTTCGTCGTACGCCGCCTCCCGGAAGGCGCCGAGCACGACGGCGGCCGTCTCGACCGCTTCGAGCCCCTTGCCCTGCACGTCGCCCACGATCACCCGCACCCCGCGGGGCGAGTGGACCACCTCGTAGAGGTCGCCCCCGATCCGCGCCTCCGCGACCGCCGACGTGTACGAGACGGCGACGCGCAGCTTCCCGGCGTTCCGCGGCACCGGCCGCAGCAGCACGCGCTGCGCCGCCTCGGCGATCGACCTGACGTTGGCGAGCTCGGTCTCGCGCTGCTTCCGCACCGCCACCGCCAGCACGCTCGCCACGGCCACGCCGGCGACGGAGATCAGCGTCGCGTCGCCCCTGCGTTCGCCGAACTGGCCGTTGTAGACGCTCAACGCCACGGAGAGGAGGAAGGCGCAGCCGCCGATCATCGCCGTGCGCCGCACACCGCCGATGAGCCCGGCGAACGCGGGACCGAGCGCCATCATCGGCGAGAGGCCGATCCCGGGCCCCGCCGTGACGTCGACGAGGACGACCGCGCCCATGGCGAGGAAAGGAAGCGCGGACAGGAGTCCGGTCCAGAACCGGGAGACCAAAGCGTGCTCTCTTCCTCGTCGGATACGGCGGCGCGGCCGTGTGCCGTCAGCTCCGCAGCCCTGCCATCCACTCTTCGACGTCGGCGCTGGTGCGCGGAAGCGCCTGGGAGAGGTTCCGGTTGCCGTCCTCGGTGACGAGGATGTCGTCCTCGATGCGGACCCCTATGCCGCGGTACTCCTCGGGGACCGTCAGGTCGTCGGCCTGGAAGTACAGGCCGGGTTCGACGGTGAGGCACATGCCCGGCTCCAGGGTGCCGTCCGCGTACGTCTCGCGGCGGGCCGCTGCGCAGTCGTGGACGTCCATCCCGAGCATGTGTCCCGTGCCGTGGAGGGTGAAGCGGCGCTGGAGGCCGAGTTCGAGGACGCGGTCGACGGGTCCTTCGAGGAGGCCCCACTCGACGAGCTTCCCCGCCAGGACCCGCTGCGCCGCGTGGTGGAAGTCGAGGTACTTGCCGCCGGGGCGCACGGCGGCGATGCCGGCCTGCTGCGCCTCGTGGACCGCGTCGTAGACCTTGCGCTGGAGGTCGGTGAAGCGGCCGCTGATGGGCAGGGTGCGGGTGACGTCGGCGGTGTAGAGGGTGTTGGTCTCCACGCCGGCGTCGAGGAGGAGGAGGTCTCCGGAGCGGACGGGGCCGTCGTTGCGCATCCAGTGGAGCGTGGTGGCGTGCGGGCCCGCGGCGCAGATCGAGCCGTAGCCCACGTCGTTGCCCTCGACGCGGGCGCGGAGGAAGAAGGTGCCCTCGATGTACCGCTCCGAGGTCGCCTCGGCCCGGTCGAGGACGCGTACGACGTCCTCGAAGCCGCGCGCCGTCGAGGCGCACGCCCGCTCCAGCTCGCCGATCTCGAAGTCGTCCTTGACGAGGCGGAGTTCGGAGAGGAACACCTTCAGCTCCTCGTCCCGCTCCGCGGTGGTCTTGTCGCCGAGCGCCGCCTCGACGCCGGCGTCGTACCCCCGTACGACGCGGACGGGGCCGCGCGCCTTGCGGAGCCTCCCCACGACCTCGCGCACGTCCTCGACCGGCAGCCCGTAGAGCTGCTCGGCCTCCGCCTGGCTGTGGCGGCGGCCGACCCACAGTTCGCCCTGGCTGTCGAGCCAGAACTCGCCGTTCTCCCGGTTGGAGCGGGGCAGCAGGTGGAGCACGGCCCGGTGGCCGCCCTCGGCGAGCGGCTCGAGGACGAGGACGCCGTCCTCGGTCTGGTCGCCCGTGAGGTACGCGTACTCGACGGAGGCCCGGAAGGGGTACTCGGTGTCGTTGGACCTCGTCCTGAGGTTCCCCGACGGAATCACCAGGCGCTCGCCGGGGAAGCGCGCGGAGAGCTTCGCCCGGCGCTCGGCGGTCCGTGCGGCCTGGGGGATCGGCTCCAGGTCGCGGAGCTCGGTATCGGCCCAGCCGGTCCGCATGCTCTCCGCGAGCTCGTCGGAGACACCCGGGTAGAGACCGTTCTTCCGCTGCTCGACCGGCTCCTCGTCCGCCACGTCCGCCTCCTAGGGATGGAAAAAACCACCTCCATCGTATGGGGAGGCGGAAGGAGGTCCAGGGCCGTGAAGCTGTGACGTATCAGGCAGCGCCGGCCGGAACAGGCGCGCCTACAGGCGGGCGGCGAGGAGTACGACGTCCTCGGGGTGGTCGGCGGAGTCGGCGAGGGCGCCCGGAAGCACGGTGCGCAGCACGTGCTCCACCAGGCGCTCCGGGTCGCGCCGCACGCTCCGGGGCGCGCAATCGGCGGCGGAGTGGAGGCGTGCGAAAGCGCGGTCGAGCGACTGCCCGGTGCGGTGGAGCAGTCCGTCGCTGTAGAGCAGGAGCGTTTCGCCCTGCCGGAGGGAGAGTTCGGCGCTCGGCGGCTCCCAGCAGGCGAGCATGCCGAGGGGCGCGGAGACCCGCGTCTCCACCGCCTCGGTTCGCCCTTCCCCCACCACGATCGGCGGGCACTGTCCCGCACCGGCCATGAGCACTCTTCGCCTTCCCGGATCGAGGTGGACGAAGAGCGCCGTCGCCGAGCGCCCGCGCTCCGTGAGACGCAGCAGCAGCTCCAGGTCGGAGAGGACGGCGACCGGGTCCTCCCCCTCCATCACCGCGTACGCGCGCAGCGAGGCACGCAGCCGCCCCATCGCCGCCACCGCCTCGGGCCCGCCGCCGGCGACCCCGCCCACGCTCAGCCCCACGGCGCCCTCGGGCAGCGGCAGGACGTCGTACCAGTCGCCGCCGCCCCGCGGCCCCGTACGATGCCGGACGGCGAGCGCGACGCCGGGCACCCGGGGGAGACGGCCCGGCAGGAGTTCGGCGCGGAGCGCCGCCGCCTGCTCCAGCGCCCTGCTCCGCTCCAGGTGGCGCGCGGTGTGCTCGCCCGCGTGGTGCAAGTAGAGCTCCAGCAGGCGGCGTTGGCGGGAGCTGGGCCGGGACGGCTCGTCGTAGAGCCAGACGGCCGCGCCGTAGCGGCCGGCGGACGGGCCTTCGTGAGGCACGGGGGTGCGGCTGGCGAGGGGCACGGCGTAGCTGGCGGCGTAGCCGAGGCGGGCGGCGACCTGGCGGTGGCGGGGGTCGAGTCCGGTGTCCCCCGGGATGTCGGCGTGGACGATCGCGGGGGGCGGCTCCTCGTCGGCGGGGTCCTGCGCCCCGGGCTCCGAACTCGCGGGCGGGGGAGGCGTTTCGGCGGCGTCGAGAAGGCGGGCGCAGGCGGCCGAGGTGCGCGGGACGGTCTGCAACTCCCCGATGTCGGAGCGACCGAGGCCGAGCCCGAAGGTGCGCTCGGGGCCCGCGCGCTCCTGCGGCGCCAGCACGGCGAACGCGCGCTGCGCCCCGACGAGCGAGGCGCCGGCGCGGAGCGTTTCGTGGAGCGCGTCGTCGAGGGTGCTGGTCCGGGCGAGGCGTGCGGTGAGCTCGTTGAGGAGGGAGAGGTCGGCGAGCCACCCCGCCAACTGGTCCTGGACGGCGGTGAGGCGGTCGGCGGCGGAGCGCGCGGGGCGGAAGGCGGCGGTGAGGAGCGACGTCCACGGCTCGGATCGCCGCTGCTCGCCGGGGAGTTCGCGCGGGGGCTCCGCAAGCGGTGCGGCGTCCTCCGCCGCTGCCGCCCGTCCGGGCTCGGCGGTCGGCGGATTGTGCTTCCGGGTGGGGACCGCGGCCTGGGTTCCGGCCGCTTTCGGCACGGGCTCCGTGCTCATCGGCGGAGGCGTCCGAGGCGGTCGAAAGCTCTCAATAGCATCGCAAACCCCCATGTCATGCTGCTCCGCTATCAATGCCCCTACATGTACACATACCTCCGAGGGGATGTCCAGTACTGAACTACCGGGGTCGAGCGTCTTCGCGAGGCGCGCGGCACGCCGTTGTACGGGGGTGGTTGAGGGTCGCGCGGATTGGCGTGAAAGCATCGCCTGGGTTCGGCGCGGGCTGTCGACTGACACCCGACCGAGGCCGGCTGTACGGGCGTTGACGTCGTCGGCGCGGGTACGGAACCCAGTGCGGGGTTCCAAGCGTCCTAGGATGTGCGGCGGTCACTCCCTCCGCCCTCACCGCTCGGCAGCAGGCACCGGTCGACGGCATCGGCACGCGTATCCACCCGAGAGCACGCGAGCACGCACCACCACCCGGCACAGGCGGCAGCACACGGCACAAGCGCCAGGGGCGCGCCACCCTCCGCCACGTTCCACGCTCGGTCGGCAGCATGATGCGCTGTCCAGCACGTGCCGTCACGGAAGTTCTACGCGCTGTGATGAGCTAGGCGATTCGACAACCGGTCAACTGGCGTTTACGGAAAGGAACGAGCGCTGATGCGCGAGATCCTCGGAAGGCGACGCTCCCCCTCCCGGGCCCTGCGGTCCGAGAGCCTCTCCCACCGGGCCCTGCCCGTGCGCCTGTCCGGACGCGTACTGCGGCGGCTCCGCGCGCTGCTGCGCGAGCGCGGCAATCCACGTCCACGCGTCAGCGCGCTCCACGACGCCGCCGCGACCTGCGCCACCGAGTGGGGCTGGCCCGTGGTACCGGGCGTGCAGGCGGTCGTACCGCAGTGCAGGGGCGCCCGCGGCCGTCGGGCGGCGAAGCCCAACGCCGGTACGCCCGACGCCCCGTTGGCGTGCTGTTGCCCGCAGCCCGACTGCGCCGTGCCCGGCGGCCACCCGTTCGACCCGGTCCTCCAGGCGGCAACGACCGACCCCCGCATGGTGAGTTGGTGGTGGACGACGCGACCGGACGCACCGCTCGTGCTCGCCACGGGCGGCTCCGCACCCTGCGGCCTGAGCCTTCCCGCCGTCGCGGGAGCGCGCGCGCTCGCCACCTTCGAGAGCCGGGGCGTACGCCTGGGTCCCGTGACGGCGACACCGACCCGCTTCACGCTGCTCGTCGCCCCGTACGCGTTGGAGGAGCTCGGCGAACTCCTCTACGCCCACGACTCGGTGCCCAGCTCCCTGCGCTTCCACGGCGAGGGCGGCTACCTGCTGCTCCCGCCGTCCGCCACAGGGATCGGCACGGTGCGGTGGGAGCGCGTGCCGACGCTCGCCGACGGCGCCCCCTGGAAGCCGGGCGGCGGAACGCCCTGGCTGCCGAGGATGGAGAACGTCCTAGACGTACTCGTCGAGGCGAGCGCCACCGTCCCCGACACCGGCAGCCGGCTGGCGTACTGAGGTGCGGCGGGCAGGCAGGGCGGAGCCCAAGTCGTTGCCGTCCGCGACCGCTTGGAGAGGGGACGCGCGGGCACCCGGGAGCCGACTCGACGTGCCCCTGCGGGCGGAGGACCGCGCACATGGAAAACCCGGTCGCTGGCGACGGGGGATGCACCAGCGACCGGGCTTCTAGAACGGTAACAAGAGATCCGCCGTTCGCAAATTCGATCGCGCAGATCCGGACGCCGATTTACCGACGGGTAGGGGAAGTTGCGCCCGTTCTGTGAGTCGCCTCACGAGCCGGCCACGCCCCCTCGCGCGCACCGTCCGCTCCCGAACAGCCCGACGACGGACCAACCTTCCCCGTCCCGCGGCGAGTTCGGCGACTCAGCTCAATGTCACCTGTCGATTGGCGAGACCGTCGCGTGCCTTGCGCTCGGCGGTGGACAGGGCGCCCTCGGTCCCGAGTGCCTCGGCGAGCCGCTCGGCGAAGGCCGCCGCGGGCTTCTCGCACTCCTCGTAACCGGCGTCCTCGGGCAGGTCCCACACCGGGACGAGCAGTCCGTGCGCGCGGAACGAGCCGACGAGCCGCGAGCCATCGACACCGTCGAGCGCACTCGCGCCCGCGGCATGGAGCCGCGCCAGCGCGTCGAGCAGCCGCTCCTCGGGCTGGGTCATCACCCAGCGGAGGTGGTTGCGGTCGTTCGCCTTGCACCAGTACGCGCCCTCGACGCCGGCGAGCCGAGCCGTGGGCACCGCGGCCGAGTTGGCGCGCTCCAGGGAGGCGGCGACCGGGTCCGACGGGGACTCGGTGCCGTCGAGCCAGAAGTCGAAGCCCTCGTGGACGACGGGCGAGAGCGGCGCCTCCGGGTCGAGGAGGTCCTGCAACCGGACGTCGCCGCCCGGGCGTCCGGCCGGCACCGCGGTGTCGGGCTCCGCCTCCAGCGCCCGTCGGAGGACGTCTGCGAGGTCCCTACTGAGGTCGCCGGAGGCGGTGTCGTTCTGGAGCCCGAGGAGGACGCTGCCGTCAGCGCGCCGCAGCCCCGGCGCTGCGAGCGGCAGCACCGTGGCGGCACGGACCGAGGGCACCCCCTCGGGAAGCCCTCCGCGCAGGGTGAGTTCGGCGGTGGCCGCGGGGACCAGCTCGCGCATCGCCACCCACTCGACCTCGCCCGGCAGGCCCTCGAAGGGACGGCGCACCAGCTCGGTGACGGCCTGGGCGGCGGCCCGCCCGTGGCACGCCTTGTACCGGCGTCCGGATCCGCACGGGCAGGGCTCGCGGGCGCCGACGGCCGGGACCTCGCCGGCGGTTGCGGGCTGCGGGGCGGTCTGGGGGCGGCGCTTCTTGGCCATGACGGAGGTACTCCTGGTGTGCGGGTCCATCTCGGTCTCGTGCTCTTCCGTTGGCGCCCGGCGGACGGCGCTCTCCCCGTCGCCCGTGCACGCATCGGCGCCTGCGCCGCGCGGACGCGGCGACGGTCGCCGCCGGGCGCTCGTTTCTGCCGCGTCCGGTGGGGCGTCGGGGCTCCGCCTTCCGTAGCTCTGCGGTACCGCCGGCGCTCCCCGGCCACCCGCCGCAGCCGCGACGCTGCCGGTGGCGCAGGTCCGGCGGACCAACGCGCGGCGCACAACGAGCAATCGGCGGCACCGCCGCCCCGGCAAGGGCGGCGGCGAGAGAGACCCTAGCCGCTGGCGCGCGCGGGCGAACCGCCCGTGCGCCGGTGCGCCCCGAGACCCCGGGTCACGCCGACTCGTCGAGCCCGGCGAACTCGAAGCTCTCGGCGAGGCGATCCCCGAGTCCCTCGCTCCCGTCGAGCACGGCCCAGACGGTGACGCCGGTCTCGCAGGCGCCCTCATGGGTCGCGGCCTGGCCGCGGGAGCGCGGCGGGAGACCGTCGTTGACGCCCCAGTCGCGAGCGAGTGCTCTGATGATGGCGAGGCCGCGGCCGCCGCGCGCCGAGATGGAAGGCGTGGCGGGCAGGGGCCTGGTGGGGCCTCCGCCGTCCGTGACCGCGATGGTCAACTCGCCCTTGTCGTCCCTGCTCCAGGATGCGCGGACGTGCCTCTCGGCGTCGAGCGGCCGCGCATGCCGGCAGGAGTTGCTGAGTAGTTCGGAAAGGATCAGAACCGCGTCGTCCACGACCGAGTCCGGCGCACCGCTCGCGAGGAGCTCCTCGCGCATCCTGCGCCGCGCCGACCCCACGCCCGCCGGCCCATGGGGCACGGCCATGGTCGACGACGTCGGCACTTCCTGTGCCACCACGAACGCCACCCCCGAGACCTCCTTTGCCCCACGCCACGGGATGAATGCCCCTCCCGAGTGGAACGGAAACCGGCCACTCACCGGCTCTTGACGCACGCCGACTGATCGAATAAGAACCCCGAACAGCTGACGCTCCGGCAAGTACCTGCTGAGAGCCCCGACTTGCCCCTCAGCCCGGCAAACGAGCCCGCCCCCGCACGGACACGTACGTGACGAATACCACTGTCCGGACGGGCACTTGCCCCGCACGAATAGGCATCCGCGCCGCATTCCCGGACACTGCGCGCTCACTCGAGTTGGGCGCACACCCGGGACGGCCGGTTGGTGATCACTGCGTCGACGCCCAGCCGCACGCAGAGCTCGACGTCGTCCGGCTCGTCGACGGTCCACACGTGCACCCGGTGTCCCGCGCGGTGCGCACGCGCGACGTACTCCGGGTGCGACCACAGCACCCGTACGTGCGGACCGGCGATGGAGACACCCGGCGGGAGACTGCCGTCCCGGTGCCGCGGCAGCAGCCACTGCATCAGGTACGCGGTCGGCACCCACGGGGCGCCGGCGCGCACGCGCTCCAACGAGCGGGCGGAGAAGCTCATCACCCGCAGCCCCGGCAGCTCCCGGTAGCGGCGTAGGAGTACGAGCAGGCGCTCCTCCACCTGTCCCGCCCACCGGGTCGGATGCTTCGTCTCGATCGCCAGGCCGACCGGCCGCGGCGTGTGTGCGACGAGTTCGAGGAGGCGCTCCAGCGTCAGCACCGAGGTGAGCTCGCCGCCGGGGAGGCGGGCGGCGTCCGGGGATCCGGCCTTCCAGGAGCCGAAGTCGAGCGCGGCGAGTTCGGCGAGCTCCAGCGCGGAGACGGCACCGCGCCCGTCGGACGTGCGGTCGACGCGGCGGTCGTGCACGCAGACGAGGTGGCCGTCGGCGGTCAGCCGCACGTCACATTCGAGCGAATCCGCGCCCTCCTCGATCGCCCTGCGGTAAGCGGCGAGCGTGTGCTCGGGCGCCTCCCCCGAGGCCCCGCGGTGCGCCACGACCTCGAACGGCCGCCCTCTGCGCGGACGCTGGACCGATCCACCGGCGTGCTCCGTCACCCGTACATCGTGGCACGCAGCGCCGTCCGCCGGCGCGGAACGCGAGACCGCTGCCGGACGTTCCCCGGTGAGCGGGTGAGGACGGGTCCGCATACGCTTTCCTCGGAACTTGCTCCGGACCGAACCGTCCCGCCCGTCGGTGGGAGGTAAGGAAGGGCGCCCGTGGAAGAGGGGACGTCTTACGCGCGTCTGACAGCCCATGGGGAAGGCTGTCCCCTGACACTCACGTACGTGGATGCCCTTCCTGGCTATGTCGTGCACCTGAGGAGACTGCTGTGAGCACCGAGAACGACGGCGCCGCCGAGACGCCCGCGGCGGGGCCCGCACCCAGGCACCCGTCCACCGGCACCCCGCACGCCGTCGCGGACGAGAACTTCTCGCCGACCTCCGCTCCGGAAGGACCGGCCGCACGCGCCTCCGGGGACGAACCCCAGAAGCCGGCAGGCGAACCGTCCGACACCGCGCACCAGAACGCCGACGAACCCCGCACCCCGCACCCCGAGCAGCCGCCGGTTCCCCCGGTGCCGCCCACGGCGCACGCCTCCGGTCCCACGGGCCCGGCCGGCGGGCCGCAGGGTCCTGACGGTCCCGGGTACCCGGGACCTGGCCAGACGGGCCAGTGGGGCACTCCTCCGCCCCAACCCCCTTACGGCGGCGGACCGGGCGGCCCGCAGTACCCGTGGGGCGCACCTCCCGGACCGGAGCCGAGGCCCGAGGGGAAGCGGCGCGGAGGGCTGATCGCCGCCGTGCTCGTCGCGGCCCTCGTCGCCGGCGGCATCGGCGGCGGCATCGGGTTCTGGGCGTCGGACCGCACCGGAGGCGACTCGACGACGATCTCCTCCTCCAGCGACCCTGAGGCGCTCAACCGCTCGCCCAAGTCGGTCGCCGGCATAGCGTCGAAGACACTGCCGAGCGTCGTGACCATCACCTCGTCCGGAGGCGGCGAAGAGGGCACGGGCACCGGCTTCGTCTACGACAAGGAAGGCCACATCCTCACCAACAACCACGTCGTGGCGAACGGTTCTCGGGGCGGGGAGCTGTCGGCCACCTTCTCCGACGGCAAGAAGTACACGGCCGAGGTGGTCGGCGAGGCCCAGGGGTACGACATCGCCGTGCTGAAGCTGCACGGCACCGGGGACCGCAAGCTCACCCCGCTTCCCCTCGCCAAGTCCGGCGACGTCCAGGTCGGGGACGCCACGATCGCGATCGGCGCCCCGTTCGGCCTCTCGGGGACGGTCACCACCGGCATCGTCAGCGCCAAGAACCGGCCCGTCGCCTCCAGCGACGGCCAGGGAGCCCAGGCGTCGTACATGAGCGCCCTCCAGACCGACGCGTCCATCAACCCGGGCAACTCCGGCGGTCCGCTCCTCAACGCGCAGGGGGCCGTGATCGGCGTCAACTCGGCGATCCAGTCCGGCGGAGGCGACGGCCTCGGTCAGTCGCAGGCGGGCAGCGTCGGCCTCGGCTTCGCGATCCCCGTGAGCCAGGCGCAGCGGGTCGCGGGCGACCTGATCCGTACGGGGCAGGCCGTCTACGCCGTGATCGGCGCCACCGTCGAAATGGGCGGCGGCGAGCGCGGCCAGCAGCAGAGCGGCTCCGGTGCCACCATCTCCAAGCGCGGCCAGGGCGACACGGAGCCGGTCCCGAAGGGCAGCCCCGCCGACAAGGCCGGCCTCGAGCCGGGCGACGTCATCACCAAGTTCGACGACACCCTGATCGACAGCGGCCCCACCCTCATCGCCACGATCTGGACCCACAAGCCGGGCGAGAAGGTGAAGCTCACCTACGAGCGCGACGGCAAGGAGAAGACCGTCGAACTCACCCTCGGCTCCCGCGAGGGCGAGTCCCAGTAGCCCCCGATCGGCTGCACCCGCACCGCCGCGCACACGTTAGGCTGTCCCCGCGTCCGCTCCCGGCGGACGCGGGGAGGTGTGCCCGAGCGGCCTAAGGGAACGGTCTTGAAAACCGTCGGGGTGGCGACATCCCCGTGGGTTCAAATCCCACCGCCTCCGCAGGGCAAGGGCCCCTGGCCAGCAAGAACAGTCAGGGGCCTGCATCGTGTGCGCTGCCCGATTGATGCTCCGGCTCATCTGGTCGAGGACGGACACATCGAGCCCGGTGGGGAATGGGAGACGTGCACCGTTCAGTACAAGTCCCCTTTCGACATCGAGTGCTGAACCCTCGGAGCCGACAGGCCGGACAGGGCGTCTCTCGTGAGGGAAGCACCCAGCGTGTTGGAGGCTGTCCCGTTCTCGTGTGCGCATCCGCTCCGGATGAGTTGCCGGCCAGGCTCGCCCGCCGTGCACAGCAGGCGCCGCCTACGCCGCTGCCTGCCTGGGACGCGCGGACGGCCGCGCCGTCGCCCGGCCGGTGGACCCCTCACCCCGCCCTGTGCCGATGCGCCCCCCTCCCCGGGTGGGCGTGGCGAGCGGGTGGGGTGGGTGGGGCGAAGAGGTCGATCTGGCGGACGAGTTGGTGGCAGCAGAGGAGGACCGTCACCGGGGGGAGGCCGGCGATGATGAAGCCGGACGGGGTGCGGGGGGCCTCGCTGATGCACAGGGTCATCGCGGCGAGGGCGAGGAACGCGACGACGAGCCAGGAGTGGACGGTGCTGCGCTGGTTCATCCTGGCGCGGAGGATGGAGAGGGTGGCGACCGCCCACGGGCCGTAGATGAGCATGGGCCACAGCTCGGCGAGGGTGGGGCCCGTGACGCGTTCGGCGAGGTGGTGGAGCGGGTCGTAGCAGGTGAGGGCGCCGAGTACGGTCACGCAGACGCCGATGAGCAGGGCGAGGCCCGCCGAGAGGGCGTTGAGCAGCGCGTGCGGGGACGCCCAGCGCGGGGCGTGGGAGGCGCGGTGCTCGTGCGGCCTCGGCTTGCGGTGCCGTGGGTGGGCACCGGTCGGCTGACGGGGGGCGGGCACGGCTTCGCCGGCTCGCCTGTCCCTGTCCTGCTCCTCCCGTACGAGCTGGGCCAACTCGGCGTCCAGGTCGGGGAGTTCGAGGGCGTTGCCGTCGAAGTCCAGGACCGGTTCGGGGAAGGGCTCCTCGGGGAGGTGGCCGTAGACGTCGGCGCTGCCGAGCCCTGCTGCCGTGGGGGCGGCCGTGCCCAGCGGTTCGGAGGCGGTCCCGGCCGGGAGCCCTTCCGTGCTTCGACCGCCCGTCTGCCCCTCGGGGTCGGGGTCGCGGTACGAGAAGCCAGAGGTTTCGTACAAAACGTTTCCTCGGTACGGAGGCGGGACGGAGGTCGCGCACCCGGGGTGGGTCCGCCTCCGTGGGAGGGAGCGAACGCGCCTCGTACTCCGCCCGGGCACATCCCGCCCAACGAGCTTCACGCGGCTAAGTAACTGGACATTCTGGCTACTTGGTACTTCTATTGCCATTCAGGTGTAGCTCATCTGAAAGTACCGGTAGAGCGCCGTGCGCACGCGTCGACACCCCGTCCGATCCCCTGTACGCCGCCGGCGCAGGGGAGTTCGGATCCGTTCTTCTCCAAAAAGCGTGCAACGAGCGGGACTTGCGTTGCCGACCCACCGAACTGCCTGACCACTCCGCCCGGTCGCCCAGCGCGTGCACCGAAAACGAAGCCTCCCACTTTCCGGCGAGAGAAAAGGTGTTTATCCAGAGATCCTCACGCTTGCGAACGAATACAGCCGGTCCGTGTGGCTTTACGCAGTCACCTGGGCAACTCTGTTTCCGCGACGCCGCACGGCGCCGCGTCGGCAGTCAACTGCCGTACACCACAGCGGTCTTACGTTCCTGGAGGAATGAACATGGCACGCACCAGCACCGCCCGGATCATCGCCGCAGCCGCCTCCGTCCCGCTCGCCGTCACCCTCATGAGCGGTATCGCCCAGGCCGACGACGGCGCCGTCGCAGGCCTCGGCTCCAACGCGAGCGTCAGCGAGCAGGATCAGGTGGCCGGCGGTGAGGGCAACAACACCAACCAGGCCAACAACGCGACGGTGAACGGCGACGGCAACCTCGTCAGGCAGGACAACACCACCAACAACGTGGAGTACACCGTGGTCATCACCAACCTGTGGCGATGACCGCGGCGGGCTGAGCCCGCGCCGAGTCGTCGGGGGGAACGAGGGCCGTCCGCCGGTGCACCGGCGGACGGCCCTCCGCCGTACCGCGGATACGCGGCGGTGCGGACCCCGCGATCGGCTGAATCCCGACTCGCCGCAGGGCGTGCCTGAACGTACGTGCGGCCGTGGGCTTCTTCACTCGCCGCATGTTTCCCAGGATTCAGTCCCTACGGCGGCTGGCCGTACCGACGGCCGCGCTCGCCTCCCTCCTCAGCGCCGCTCCGCTCCCGGCCCAGGCGTCGGACCCCGCCCCCGGCCCGTCGTCTGGCAGTGCCCCACCGCTGTCGCGGATGCCGCAACCGCACGTGCCCGGCCCCGGAGCGGAGCCCGCACGCGGGGGCGTCCTGCCCAGCCCACGCGCCGGTGAGGGCGACCCACGCGCCGCCGGGGCGCGCGTCTACACCGGCGCGGGGTTCGACACCTGCGAGGCGCCCCCGCTCGCAACGATGCGCGCCTGGAGGCGGAGTTCGCCCTTCGGCGCGGCCGGCGTCTACATCGGGGGCCGCGCACGCGGCTGCCCCACCCAGGCCAACCTCGACGCCGGCTGGGTGCGGGCGACCAGCGCCGAGGGGTGGCGGCTGCTCCCGGTCTACGTGGGATCGCAGGCACCGTGTGTACTCTCCGCGCACAAGCGGAAGTTCGCGCTGGGCCACAAGGACCCGGCCGGGCACGGCGCACGCGAGGGGCGGGACGCGGTGGCGCGCGCCGAGGCGCTCGGCATGCGGCCGCGCACCGCCATCTACCTCGACATGGAGGCGTACCGGCAGTCGGACGCGCGGTGCGCCGCCACCACGCTCCGGTTCGTCCAGGCGTGGAACCGCGCCGTACGCGCCGCCGGTTACCTGCCGGGGTTCTACAGCAGCGCCGACTCCGGTCTCGTCCACATGGAGCGCGCCCGCCGCTCCGGCGCCCGCGACCTGCCCGAGGCCGTGTGGTTCGCGCGTTGGGGCTCCGGGAGCTCGGTGTACGGCGAGAAACGGCTGCCGCCGGAGGCGTGGCACCCGCACCGGCGCATCCACCAGTACCAGGGAAACGTGCGCCTCCAGTACGGCGGCCGCGCCCTCAACGTCGACCGCAACACGGTGGACGCACCGGTCGCGGTCGTCGGCTGAGCCGCCCGGGGACCGCAAGAAGTACGCTCGGGCGCCCGGCCCCGGACGCGAAGGGACGGGGAACGCAGGCGGGTTGCGGCAGGACGGCGCGGTACCCCGGGAGGGCGCCGACGGATACCCTGATCCCGCCGCCGTACGTTCTCCACCTTCAGTAGGTGGGGCCCGCGCCGGGCGTACACCCAGAGGCGGACGTCCCTTCGGCACCCAGGGGCGATGGCCCGAGCGGCCCGGACTTCTAGCGTTGAGCCATGACCACGCCTGGGACCGTTCGGACAGCCCGGACCACCGTCGAGCGCGCCCCCGCAGCCGCGGGAACGCCGGGTACGGGGAGGAGTCCGCTGACTTTCACGGCGTACGTCGCCGCTCGCGGGCCCGCGCTGCGGCGCACCGCGCGCTCGCTCACCGCCAACCCCTCCGACGCCGAGGACCTGTTGCAGACGGCGCTCACCAAGACGTTCCTCGCCTGGGAGCGGATAGCAGACCACCGCGCTCTCGACGGCTACGTGCGCCGGGCGCTGGTGAACACGCGCACCTCGCAGTGGCGGAAGCGCCGGGTGGACGAGTTCGCGTGCGAGGAGCTGCCCGAGCCGGAGCCGCTGCCCGCCACCGACCCCGGCGAGGAGCAGTCGGTGCGCGAGGCGATGTGGCACGCGGTGCTGCGCCTCCCCGACCGCCAGCGCGCCATGGTGGTGCTCCGCTACTACGAGGACCTCAGCGAGGTGCAGACCGCCGAGGTGCTCGGCGTCTCGGTGGGTACGGTGAAGAGCGCCGTTTCGCGCGCGCTCGCCAAGCTGCGCCAGGACCCGCGGCTCGCCGCCGAGTTGAGCCCGGAGTCCGCGGGCGTGCCGGTGCCGTCGGGGAGTTGAGTGCGTCCGGTGTACGTGCCACGCGGATCTGCCGCGAATTCCGCGTCACCGGTAGTGACATACCACCGGGTATGCCAGCAGAATCGCCGGAAACTTACCCTCGCGTAACGACGCGCTGATTGGGGAGGTCCCCGGTGCTGAGCACGATGCAGGACGTACCGCTGCTGGTCTCGCGCATTCTCGAACACGGTTCGACGATCCACGGACGCTCACGGATCACCACCTGGACCGGCGACGGTGCCCCTCGCCGGCAGAGCTTCGCCGAGACCGCGGCGAGGGCGGCGCAGCTCGCGCACGCGCTCCGCGACCTCGGCGTCACCGAGGGCGACGCGGTGGCGACGCTCATGTGGAACAACGCGGAGCACACCGAGGCGTACTTCGCCATACCCTCGATGGGGGCCGTCCTCCACACCCTCAACCTCCGGCTGCCGCCCGACCAGTTGGCCTTCATCGTCCGGCACGCGGGCGACCGGGTGCTCTTCGTGAACGGCTCCTTGGTCGGGCTGCTGACTCCGCTCATCGAGCACCTTCCCCGCCTCGAACACGTCGTCGTCTCCGGCGCGTCGGCGGACGAACCACGGGCGGCGCTGGACGCGTCCGGCGTGGAGGTCCACGAGTACGAGACGCTGCTCGCCGGGCGTCCCACCGTCTACGACTGGCCCGAGCTGGACGAGCGGCAGGCGGCGACGCTGTGCTACACCTCGGGCACCACGGGGGAGCCCAAGGGGGTCGCCTACTCGCACCGGTCGATCTACCTGCACTCGATGCAGGTCAACATGACCGAATCGATGGGCCTCACCGACGCGGACCTCTCGTTGGTGATCGTCCCGCAGTTCCACTGCAACTCCTGGGGCATCCCGCACGCCGCCTTCATGACCGGCCTCAACCTGCTGATGCCGGACCGGTTCCTCCAGCCGGGGCCGCTCGCCGAGATGATCGACACCGAGCGCCCCACCCACGCGGCCGCCGTCCCCACGATCTGGCAGGGGCTCCTCGGCGAACTCGAGGCCAGGCCCCGTGACGTCTCCTCGCTGGCGCAGGTCACCATCGGCGGCTCGGCGTGCCCGCCGTCCCTGATGACCGCGTTCGACGAGCACGGGGTGCGGGTCACGCAGGCGTGGGGGATGACGGAGACGTCGCCGCTCGGAACGGTGGCGCGGCCCCCGGCCGCCGTGGAGGCGGGGTCCGAGGCCGAGTTCGCGTACCGGATGACGCAGGGACGGTTCCCGGCGGGCGTCGAGGCCCGACTGGCGGCCCCCGAGGGCGGGTTCGCGCCCTGGGACGGCGAGTCCCCCGGCGAGCTGGAAGTACGCGGACCGTGGGTCGCGGGTGCGTACCACGGCGGTTTCGACGGCGAGCAGCTGCGGCCCGAGGACAAGTTCAGCCCGGACGGCTGGCTGCGCACCGGGGACGTCGGAGTGATCGGTCCCGACGGCTATCTGACGCTCACCGACCGGGCGAAGGACGTCATCAAGTCGGGCGGTGAGTGGATCAGTTCGGTCGAGTTGGAGAACACGCTCATGGGGCACACCTCCGTGGCGGAGGCAGCCGTCGTCGCGGTCCCCGACGACCGCTGGGGCGAGCGTCCGCTCGCCGTGGTGGTGCAGGCGGAGGGGTCGGGCGAGGCGACCTTCGAGGAGCTGCGGCAGCACCTCGGCGAAACGATCGCGCGCTGGCAGCTTCCCGAGCGGTGGACACGTGTCGGGGCGGTGCCCAAGACGAGCGTGGGGAAGTTCGACAAGAAGGTGATCAGGGCCCAGTACGCGGCGGGGGAGCTCGACGTCACCCGGCTCGGCTCCGACGGGCACGCGTCCGACGCATGACGGCGGCGGGGGCGCCGGCCGCCCCCGCTCCGACATCCGTCCGTGACGGCTCAGTTGGCGCCGATCTTGGTCAGCAGGTCGACGATGCGCGACTGCACCTGCGGCTGCGTCGAACGCTCGGCGAGGAAGAGGACCGTCTCGCCCGACGCGAGCCGCGGCAGCTCCGCCGGGTCGAGGTCGGCCGAGGTGTAGACGACGAACGGGGTGCGGTTGAGCAGGCCGTTGACGCGGAGCCAGTCGATGATGCCGGCCCGCCTGCGGCGCACCTGCATCAGGTCCATCACGACGAGGTTGGGACGCACCTGCGCCGCGACCTCCACCGCCGCCGCGTCGGTCTCGGCGTGCACCGCCTGCATGCCGCGCCGCTCCAGCGTCGCCACGAAGGCGCCCGCTATGGCGTGGTCCTCCTCGACGAGAAGGACCCGCGGCGGGTGCTGCTCGCTGTCGCGCGGCGCGAGCGCCTTGAGGAGGACCGCCGGGTCGGCCCCGTACGCCGCCTCCCTCGTCGCCTGCCCGAGCCCGGCCGTCACCAGCACGGGGACCTCGGCCGCCACGGCCGCCGTACGGAGCGACTGGAGCGCGGTGCGCGTGATGGGCCCGGTGAGCGGATCGACGAAGAGCGCGGCCGGGTACGCCGCGATCTGCGCGTCGACCTCCTCGCGGGAGTGGACGAGCACCGGCCGGTAGCCGCGCTCGGAGAGCGCGAGCTGCGTCGAGGTGTCGGGTTCGGGCCAGACGAGGAGGCGGCGCGGGTTGTCCAGCGGTTCCGGCGGCAACTCGTCGTCGGCGTGCGCGGGCAGGGAGAGGCCGCGCCCCTCGGTGACCTCGACGGGGCTGTCGGGGCCGTCGAGCGGCTCGGGCCCTTCGGCCGCCTCGCTGCTGGGGGCGCCGATCGTGAACTCCCTTGGCGTACCGGTGCCTTGGCGACGCTGGTCGACGGGCTGCTGCGGCGGCTGGGCCTGCTGCGGTGGCTCCTGGGGGTCGGCTGGTGCCGGCTCCTCTGCCTCGTCCGGTGGCGTCGCCAGCTTCCGCCGGCGGCCGGAGCCCGGGAGCGGTGTGGGCGTCGAAGGGGTCGACGGTATCGCCGAGGCGCCCGTCCGCCCTGCCTGCCCGCCGCCCGCGCCGTCACCGGGGCGGCGGCTGAACGGGACGCCCTGACCGAGGGTGCGCACCTGCGGGCCGCCCGCGTACGACTCGGCGAACCCCTCCGGCATCGGCAGCCCGCGCGCGTTCGCCTGCTGCTGCTCGGGGAGCGGGCCGCCGCCGAGGATGGGGCTGCGCGCGACGACGGACGGCGCCGCACGCCGGTCCTCCTCCGCCTCCCCGGGCACGCCGGGGTCCTCGGGCCCTGCGGGGGGCGGCGGTGCGAACTCGTCGGGCGCTGCCGCTTCTCGGGCCGCTGCCTCGGCCGCGCGCTGGTTCGGCAGTGCGGACGGCTCGGGTGCCTCGACCGGTGCCGGCGCGCCCGCGGGTGGTTGCGGCGCCTGCTGGTGCCCGAACCGGGCATCGGGGGACTGAGCTTCCGGGTACTGCGGCGGCACGGAGGACTGCGCCGGCTCCGGGGCGGTCGGGGCAGGCCAGCCGGGGACGGGGTGCTCCGCGAACGGTGGGGGCGGGTCGTGGTGGTCGGTGGGGGCGGCTGTGGCCGGTGGAGATGCGGGGCTTTGCGGGTCGGGGGTTGCGGGCGGCGGCGTGGGAGCGAGTGCGGGCTGCTGGTGGGGGGTCTGCGGGTCCGTGGTGCCCGGGGCAGCGGGCGCGGGCTGGGCGCCGGGTGCCTGCGGCCCGTGGGCGCCGGGTGCCACGGGAAAGCGGGGATCGTGTGGGGGTTGTGCTCCGGGCGCCTGTGCGCCGGGCGCGGGTTGGGCGCCTGGGGCCTGGGGCTCGGGTGCGCCCGGCACCGGCGGCGGCTGCGACCCCGACTGCGCACCGGACGC
>NZ_AJTQ01000063.1 GCF_000262345.1 Streptomyces xiaopingdaonensis
TGCGCCCGGCACCGGCGAATGCGGCCCCGCCCCGGAGGCGTACGCACCGGGCGCCTGCCCCTCCGGGACACCAGACGCCCCCGGCACGGACTGCCCCCCGACCGCACCCGGCGCAGGCCGCACACCGGGCGACTCGGGAGCTACCGGCGCAGGGCCGTCGGGCGCCGCGGAACGGGCGCCGGGCAACGGCTGCTGAGCATCAGGGACGGAACCCGGCGCGGCAGGGAACTGCTGCTCGCCGGAAGGGAGTTGCTGCCCGGGGGAGAGCGCGTTCTGTGCGGGCTCACCCGCGGAGGGGGCGTGTGGCTGTCGGCCGGTCACCTCCGGCTCCCCGTGCGCCGGCGCGGGCTGCCCGGATTGCGCGCCGGGCGCGGACTGCGCGTCGTCGGGCGCGTAGGGCCGCGCCGGTACGAGACCGGGCGAGGACTCCGTCTGCTGCGCGAGCGAGGGCTCCCCGGACACGGGGTAGCCGGTCGGCGCGAACGGCCCCGGCTCGGACGGCATGTCCGGCGCGGGCAGGGCCGGAGCTGCCGGGTCGGGAGCGGCGTGGCTCGGCGCCGGGCTCTCGCCGACGTGCGGGTCGGGGCCGTCTCCCGTACGGGCGGACGGCGAGGCGCCGCCCTGCGATGCGGGCGCCTCCGGCTGAGCCTGCTCGGAGGGCGCAGGGGGGAGCGCGAACGGGGCGTGCTGCGGGCCCTGTTCGGTCTGCGCCGCCTCGGCCCGTGCGCGGGCGGCCGCGAGCCTGCGGGCACGCCTACCGCCGCCCGTCGAGCCGGCGTCCGCCGCGTCGACGTCCGGAACCTGCCCGGACTCCCCCGGCCCGAGTGCCGGCAGCGCCCCCTGGGCCGGAGGCTGCGATTCCGCACCGGGACCGTGAGGTTCGGCGAGTGCACGCCGCGCCCGGCGCCCCGTGCCCTGCGGGGGCGTCCGGTCTTCGCCGGCGCGGGCTCCGGTGTCCGCGGGGCCCGCCTGCTCGTGCTGCTCCTCGGCCGGGCTCGGCCTCCCGCGCCTGCGCCCCGTCGGCCGCGGCGCAACCGCCGCGCCCGTACCGCCCGGCAGCTCGACGGCGTCCGCCCCGGCATGCGCCTCGCCCTGCCCGACGTACGCGCCGCCGGGCACGTCCACCTGGGCAGCTCCGGGCTCCGACGCCCCGCCGGCCGCCACGACCCCCTCGGCGGAACCGCCCGAAGCCGCCCCCGACCACGCCCCGGCCCCCGGCGCGGACTCGCCCCCCGCGGAGCCGCGCACCGGCCTGGCAGGCGCCGGCATCACGGTCGTCTCGTTCTCCTTCTCCTTGCCCACCCGCGCGCCCGCGGCCGGACGCGACGCCTCCGCAGCCCCGACCGTCGGCAGCTCCACGACGAAGGCGGACCCGCCGGCGCCCGGCACCTCGTGCGTCTGCAGGACACCGCCGTGCTTGCCGACGATCCCGCGCACCAGCGGCTGGTGCACCCGGTCGCCGCCGCTGTACGGACCCCGCACCTCGATCCGCACGGCCTCACCGCGCTGCGCCACCGCCACGACGATCGTGGGGTCGACGCCCGGCGGCAGCGGCGCCGCGTTCCCCGTCGAGTCGACGCCCGCGACGTCGGCGACGAGGTGCGCCAGCGCCGTCGCGAGCTGCTCGGCGTCGAGTTCGGCGTCGATCGGCGGCGTGTGGACGGCGAACTGCGCGCGGCCCGGACCGATCAGCTCGTCGGCGCCCTCGATGGCGGACTGCACCACCTCGTCGAGGCGCACGGTGCGCACCTTGAGGCGCTCGGCGCCCGAGTCGAGCCGCTGGTAGCGCAGCACGTTGTCGACGAGCGTGGTCATCCGCCCGTACCCGGCGGCGAGATGGCGCAGTATCTGGTTGGCCTCGGGCCACAGTTGACCGGCCGGATCGTCGGCGAGCCCGCTGAGCTCGGTACGCATCCGCTCCAGCGGCCCGCGCAGCCCCTCGCCGACGACCGCCTCCAACTGCTGGTGTCGTGCCGCGAGTTCGTCGTACGGCCGGCGATCGGTGAACGTGAGGACGGCGCCGACGAGTTGCTCGCCGTCGCGCACCGGCGCCGAGGTCATGTCGACGGGCACCGGCCGCCCGTCCTTCGCCCAGAGCACCTGGCCGACGCGCACGCGGTGCTTGCGCCCCGAACGCAGGGTGTCGGCGAGCGGCGTCTCCTCGAAGGGCAACGGCGTGCCGTCGGCCCTGGAATGGTGGACGAGCGGGTGCAGCTCCTGCCCGCCGAGGTCGCCGGCACGGTGACCGAGTATCTGCGCCGCCGCCGGGTTGACGAGGACGATCCGCCCCTGCGCGTCGACGCCCATCACGCCCTCGGAGGCGGCCCGGAGGATCATCTCCGTCTGCCGCTGCTGGCGCGAGAGTTCGGCCTCGGTGTCGAGCGTGCCCGTCAGGTCGCGGACGACGAGCATCAGCAGCTCGTCCCCCGTGTACCCGCCGCTGCCCGACGTCCCGTAGTCGGCGAACGCGGCCTCGACGGCCGACGCGTAGGGGGTGTGCGGGTCCTCCAGGTTGGCGCTGGTCACCTCGACGGCGAACGTGCTCCCGTCGGTACGCCGCGCCGTCATCCGCTGCGGCTTGGTGCGCCCCGCCGCCTCGTCGATCTCCTCGGGCCTGCGCATCGAGCCCGGGATGCGCTTGGAGTCGAACTCGGGGAGGAGGTCGAGGAGTCCGCGCCCGACGAGCGCCGTACCGGGGGACTCGAAGACCTCCAGCGCAATGGAGTTGGCGTTGACGACCGTGCCGTTGCAGTTGACGAGGATGAGGGCATCGGGCAGCGCGTCGAGTATGGCGGCGAGGCGAGCAGCGCCCCGGGACGGCCTGCTGCTCACAGCGGTCTTCCTCCCTGCTGACCACGTGCGGTGACCCGCGGCGCCGGCTTCCTGCTGACGTCCCCGCCGATCCTCCGCTTCTGCCGGACCGCCCGGCTGCCGGTCGGTCGCCCGGGCGCGTCACTAGGGGGAAGTGTACGGGCAGCCGGGAGGGAAGCGGCGAGGGATGCGGCAGCCACTGCGGAGAACCGGTGGAGAAGAAGCGGAAGTCGGGGAGACCGGGAGACGGGGCGGTGACGCGGGTACGCCGGCGCCGCCCGTCAGCTGCGCGGCAGTACGGGGACCAGCGCCGACCAGCGGTCGATCTCGCATCCGTCGGTGCGGTCGAAGCGCGCGTCGACGCGCGCGCCCCGCCAGGTCCCCCGGACCTTCGCCGTCGCGTCGCCACCGTGGACGAGCGTGCACAACTCCCCTTTGCCCACGGGCGCGAACGGGTCCCCACCGTCCGCGGTCGCCTCGCGGAGCTTGGCGCAGGCGGCGCGCGGGTGCGGGTGATCGCCGCCCGTCGGTCGGCAGCGGAGGGTGCGAGAACCGTTGTACGCCCCCGACTCGCTCCCGGAGACGGTGAGATGGAGGACGTCCGGCCTGCCCTCCGCCTTGGGGGCGTCGACCCCGGCGGGCGCGGCGCCGAGGGCGGCGCCCGCGAGGAGGAGCGCTGCGGTGGGCAGGACGAAGCGGCGCGGCATGAGTCTCTCCCTGGTTCGACGGGGAGCGGACGTCCCCGCTCCTGTTCCGTCAACGCCCAGGGCGACGCGGCGTTGCGCACTCCCGTCGGCCCGCGGACGGGACACGGGCGCGCCCCCACCTGCCGCGGACGGGATGCGCTTTGCCTGAGCCTTACCGGACCGAGTACGGTAGGGCCCGATTGGAGACAGCCCACGCGGCTGTGCCATCATCGTCCGCACACACCGCGCTTCCGAGTTCCCGGTGTGCCTGGAGGCTTCGCCTAGTCTGGTCTATGGCGCCGCACTGCTAATGCGGTTTGGGGTGATCCCCCATCCCGGGTTCAAATCCCGGAGCCTCCGCTCGATCTCCACGATCACGAAGCCCCGACCACTCCGGCCGGGGCTTCTTCGTGCGCGCGGCCGCTCTCGCCACACAGGGCGTTTACGCAGGTCAGAAGGGATAGACGGTAAGGATTTCGCCTCCGGCCGCAGGTCATGTAATGTTGTTCCCGCAACGCCGAGGGGGCGACCGACCCGAGGCACAAGCGCTCGTAGCTTAACGGATAGAGCATCTGACTACGGATCAGAAGGTTGCAGGTTCGAATCCTGCCGAGCGCGCAGCACGTGGAGTCCTGTTCCGATCACTCGGAACAGGACTCTTTTGGTTGTGCAAGCAACTCACATTCCTGGCGCCGAGCACAGGCCCACTCGCCCGCGGTACCGCGGCCTTGATCTTCCGTCCCTGCTCGTGACTGCCGTCAGTCCGTAGCCGTAGGCACTGTGTGCGGCGCACCAGCACGGCGACGTGTTCGTCGTCGTACTCGGTCGCCGTGGTTGGCAACCCGACGGGCAGCCGGGGAACTCGGAGGAGCAGCCGAGTTTCTGCGTCACCTGGAATCGCCCTTCGAGCGGGTGCGCCTCGCGGGCCGGTGCTTGGAAGGCCAGACGGGTCGAGGAGCTGCACACCGGTCAACGCGCCGCACTTCGGGAAGCCCGCGGGACTCGCAGCGCCGGTCGTGTTCGCCGTCGTGTCGGCCGCGGAGCCACGGCTGCTCCGGGACATCTCCTCGGCTCACGTCCGGGGCGGGACCCGTCCGGGATCTCCCAGCGACCGGAAGAGGGGGCTCTCACCCCGGGCTCACGGCAACGCGGTTCACCGCGCCCCCACCCCCCTCCTCGCAGCCGCCGCCTCGACGAGTGCCCGCATGACGCGGACGTCGTCGCCCTCCTCCGGGTGCCATTGGACGCCGAGTACGAACGCGGGGCCGGCCGGGGCCTCGATGGCCTCGACGGTGCCGTCGGCTGCGTGGGCCGAGGGGACGAGGCCGGTGCCGAGGGCTGCGAGGCACTGGTGGTGGTAGGTCGGTACGGAGAGGGGGTCGGGGAGTACCGAGGCGAGGCGGGTGCCGGGGACGGGGGTCACGGTGTGGCGGGCGAAGACGCCGGTGTCGCCGCGGTGTCCCTCCAGGTGCTGGACGAGGGTGCCGCCCGCGTGGACGTTGAGGAGTTGCATGCCTCGGCAGATGCCGAGTACCGGGAGGCCGCGGGCGAACGCGGCGTCGAGGAGGGCGAGTTCCCACTGGTCGCGCTCAGGGTCGGCCGGGCCGGCTTCGGGGGCGCGCTCGGCCCCGTAGCGGGCCGGGTCCACGTCGGGACCGCCCGAGACGACGAGGCCGTCGAGGCGGGCGACGACTGCGTGGGCGGCCTGGGTGGCGTCGGGCGGGAGGAGCGCTGCGAGTCCGCCGGCGCGCTGGACGAGGAGGTGGTAGCCGGCGGGGAGGAGCGCCGCCGACTGCTGCCACACGCCCCAGCGGACGCAGTTCTCCAGGTAGGTGCTGACGCCGATGAGCGGGGCCTCATCCATCGCCGCCTCCATCACGCTGCGGAACGTCGGCGCTGTCCGGCTCGCGGGCGGTGCCTGCGCCGGGGGCGTCGTCGGGGCCGTCTGCCGCGCTCGGCCCTGCGGGGTGCTCGTCGGAGGTGTCACGGGCCAACTCTGCCTCCGCGGCGGCGAGCGCGGCGAACTCCTCCTCCGGCGCGGCGGCCACGAGGCGGTGCCGGCTGTAGAGGGCGAAGTAGAGGACGGCCGCGGCGTAGAGGACGAGCGCGAGCCCTGCGGCCTTCGGGTCGACGAGGAACGTCGCGACGACCGCGGCGCAGGCGAGGACGAGCGCGACGGACGAGGTGACGAGCCCTCCCGGTGTCCGGTACGGGCGCGGGAGTTCGGGCTCGCGGACGCGGAGGACCACGTGCGAGAGGGACATCAACACGTAGCTGAGCGAGGCGCCGAAGACGGCGATGTTGAGCATCCGCGCGCCGTCCCCCGTGGCTGCCGCGAGCGTGAAGCTGAAGGCGCCGGCGACGAGGAGTCCGAGGTACGGGGCCTTCCTGCGGCTCGTCAACGAGAGGAAGCGGGGCAGGTAGCCGGCGCGGGAGAGGGCGAAGAGCTGTCGGGAGCCGGCGTATATGAGGGAGAAGAAGGAGGCGATCAGGCCGGCCAGGCCCGCGTAGTTGACGATCCGGCTGAGCGTCGTCGGATCGCCTCCGTTCGCCGCCTGGAGCGCCGCGACGAGGGGGTTGTCCGCGTCCTTGATCGCGGTCGAGCCGGCGGCGCCCGCGGCGGGGAGCAGCGTCAGGAGGGCGAGGACGACGAGGATGCCGATCGCGGTGGCCATGGCGCGCGGCATGCTGCGCACCGGGTCGCGCGCCTCCTCCGCGGCGAGCGGTACGCCCTCGACGCCGAGGAAGAACCACATGCCGAAGGGGAAGGCAGCCCAGATGCCCAACAGCCCCAGCGGCAGCCAGGAGTTGGAGCCGAGCGCGCCGGTGTCGACGGCGACGTCGTCGAGGGAGGCGGCGTCGAAGTGGGTGAGCGCGCCGAAGGCGAAGACGAGCAGCGCGGCGACGGCGATCCCGGTGACGACGAAGCTGAAGCGGAGCGCCTCGCCGACACCGAGGAGGTGGATGCCGATGAAGACGGCGAAGCACGCGAGGAAGACGGACCAGCCCGACTCGAGCCCGAAGAGCCCCAGCGACTCGACGTAGCCGCCGATGAAGACGGAGATCGCCGCGGGCGCGAGGACGTACTCGATGAGGATCGCCGTACCGGTGAGGAAGCCGCCCCAGGTGCCGAGTGCGCGGCGCGCGAAGCCGTAGCCGCCGCCCGCGGTCGGCAGGACGGAGGAGAGTTCGGCGAGGGAGAAGACGAGGCAGGTGTACATGGTGCCCATGAGCACGGTGGCGACGGCGAGGCCGCCGAAGCCGCCCTCGGCGAGGCCGAAGTTCCAGCCCGCGTAGTCGCCGGAGACGACGTACGCGACGCCGAGGCCGCTGAGGAGGAGCCATCCGGCGCTGCCGCGGCGGAGCGAGCGGTTGCTCAGGTAGGCCTCGTCGGCGCCCGGTGGTGCCGAACCCTGTTGCCGCGGTACGCCGCGCGAGCCGGTTGCATCGGTCATGGCCACTCCCGCCTGAGGCAATGGTGCGGGGGGATACCTTTGTGCCGCGGACAGGGGCTGCGCAACCCCCCGTGCCGGACGGCCCGCGGCGTAACCGCCGTACAACACCTTCTACTTGACGGCGCATCGGCACCAGCACGCCTGCACCCAGGGCGGCTTGTGCGCAGCTCAGGCGAGGAAACCGCGCAGGAGTGCGGCCGTCCCCTGGCAGTGCTCGCGCGCCGCACGCCGTGCGCGTTCGGGTTCGCCCGCGAGGACGGCATCCGTCAACTCCGCGTGCTGCGCCTGGGAATGCTCCAGGTTGCGTACGAGGAGCGGTATACGGCCCAGGAGTTCGTTGACGCGTGCGCGAACTGCTGTGTACTGCACGATGAGTGACGAGGAGCCGGCGAGCTCGACGAGGGTGAGATGGAAGAGCGTGTCCTGGCGTCTGTAGTCGGCGGGCTCGGCGTCGCCCGCGGCCTCCATCGCCGTCCGCAGGCGCTGCGCCAGGGCGTCCGACAAGCCCTGTACGGCGCAGAGTTCGGCTGCGCCCGACTCCAGGACTTCGCGGAACCTGAGCGCGTCCTCGACCTCGGCGGCCTCCGCCTCCAGGCGCGCGCCCTCCGCCGGCGGCTCCGGCGCGTGCACGAACGTTCCGCCGTACCGACCGCGGCGGCTGACCACGAGCCCCTGCTCGGCGAGGACCTTCAGCGCCTCGCGGAGCGTCACCCGGCTCACGCCCATCCTTCCGGCCAACTCCCGCTCGGAAGGCAGGCGTTCACCGTGCCTGACGAGTCCGAGCCGGATGGTCTGGAGGATCTGCTCCAGCGCCTCCTCGAAGCCGTTTCCCGCACGTACGGGGCGCAGCACCCTCGCCAACCGGTCCCGTCCTGCCCCGTTCTCCACCATCGCTCCCAGCCCGTCCCGCACACCGCTCGGCCGCTCCGTCCGGCGCGACACCGGCCGGCCGAAGCCCCTTCCTTAAAAAGGTCTCGACGAATACCTTATGGCCTCTGCCCACCGACAGGAGGACTCCCCGTGGCAGACCGTGCAGCGTCCGCGCCCCCACTCGCCGTCGAAGAGCTGCGCGCGCTGGTGGCGTCGGGCGAGATCGACACCGTGGTGCTCGCCTTCACCGACATGCAGGGGCGGCTCCAGGGCAAGCGGTTCGCCGCGCCCTTCTTCCTCGACCACGTGCTGGACGAGGGCACCGAGGGATGCAACTACCTGCTCGCGGTGGACGTCGAGCTCAACACCGTCGACGGCTACGAGATGGCCTCCTGGGAGCGCGGCTACGGCGACTTCGCGATGCACGGCGACCCGGGAACGCTGCGCCGCGTCCCGTGGAACCCTGGCACCGCGCTCCTCCTCGCCGACCTCGCCCACCACGACGGGACCCCCGTCCCCGCCTCGCCGCGGCAGGTGCTCAAGCGGCAGATCGAGCGGCTCGCCGCGCACGGCTGGAGCGCCCTGGCCGGCACCGAGCTGGAGTTCATCCTCTTCGACGACTCCTACGAGGACGCCTGGCGCAGCGGCTACCGGGAACTCACCCCCGCCAACCAGTACAACGTCGACTACTCGATCCTCGGCACCGGCCGCGTCGAGCCGCTCCTGCGGCGTATCCGCAACGAGATGGCGGCGGCCGGCATGGCCGTCGAGTCGGCGAAGGGCGAGTGCAACCTCGGCCAGCACGAGATCGTCTTCCGCTACGCCGACGCGCTCACCACCTGCGACCAGCACTCCGTCTACAAGACGGGCGCCAAGGAGATCGCGGCGCAGGAGGGCAGGGCGCTCACCTTCATGGCCAAGTACGACGAGCGCGAGGGCAGCTCCTGCCACATCCACCTCTCGCTCCGCGACGCATCGGGCGCCGCCGTCCTCGCCGACGGTTCCGCGCCGGACGGCATGTCCCCCACGATGCGGCACTTCCTCGCCGGACAGCTCGCCGTGCTGCGCGAGTTCACCCTGCTCTACGCGCCGAACATCAACTCCTACAAGCGCTTCAGGCCCGGCAGCTTCGCACCGACCACCGTCGCCTGGGGCCCGGACAACCGCACCTGCGCCGTACGCGTCGTGGGCCACGGCGCCGGCCACCGCCTGGAGAACCGCGTGCCGGGCGGCGACGTCAACCCGTACCTCGCCGTCGCCGGCATGATCGCGGCCGGACTCCACGGCGTCGAGCGCGGCCTGGAGCCGCCGGAACCGTGCACCGGCAGCGCGTACGCGGCCGACGCCGCGCAGGTGCCGGCGACGCTGCGGGAGGCGGCGCGGCTCTGGGAGGCGAGCGCGGCGGCGCGCGAAGCCTTCGGTGAGGACGTCGTCGCCCACTACGCCAACATGGCGCGGATCGAACAGGAGGCGTACGACGCCGCCGTCACCGACTGGGAGCGGTACCGCTCCTTCGAGCGGATGTGAGCCGGCGCGCAGCCGCCGGGACGCGCGCACCGCCACCCTGTGCCGGGGAACGCCCCGCCAACGCCCGTACGCAGCCGAGGGATCGAGGACCGTTGACGCAACCGCCCCACGAAGCACACCAGGAACGCGAGCTGCGCGTCGTCAACCCGGCGACGGAGGAGCTGGTCGACACGGTGCTCGCCGCAGGGCCCGAGCAGGTCGACGCGGCCGTCGCCGGCGGCGCCGCGGCGCAGCGCCGTTGGGCCGCGCTCGCGCCCGCCGACCGCGCGAGGACGCTGCGGAGGTTCGCCTCCCTCGTCGACGCGCACCGGGAGGACCTCGCCGAGCTGGAGGTCCGCGAGGCCGGGCACCCGATCACGGCGGCGCGCGGCGAGGCCGCCAACGTGCGCGACGTGCTGGAGTACGCGGCCGGTGGCGTCGAGCGGCTCACCGGGCGGCAGATCCCGGTCGCCGGCGGCCTCGACGTCACGTTCGCCGAGCCGCTCGGCGTCGTCGCGGTGATCGCCCCGTGGAACTTCCCCATGCCCGTGGCCGGTTGGGGCACGGCTCCGGCGCTCGCGGCCGGCAACGCGGTGCTCCTCAAGCCCGCCGAGACGACGCCGCTCACGGCGCTGCGCCTCGCCGAGCTCGGTCTCGACGCGGGGCTCCCCGAGGGGCTCTTCCAGGTGCTGCCGGGCGAGGGGCATCTCGTCGGGCGCGCGCTCGTCGAGCATCCGGGGACGGCGAAGGTCGTCTTCACGGGCTCGACGGAGGCCGGCAAGGACGTGATGGCGCGGGCCGCCGCGCAGGTGAAGCCGGTGACGCTGGAGCTCGGCGGCAAGAGTCCGAACATCGTCTTCGCCGACGCCGACCTCGCGGCTGCCGCCGCCGCGGCACCCGCCTCCTTCCTCGACAACACAGGGCAGGACTGCTGCGCCCGCAGCCGCCTCCTCGTCCAACGCTCCGTGCTCGACCGCTTCCTCGCGCTGCTGGAGCCCGCGGTGACGGCGTTCCGCGCCGGGGACCCGAGGGACGAGGCCACCGAGATGGGGCCGCTCGTCTCCGAGCGGCAGCGCTCCCGGGTGCGCGGGTTCGTCGAGGAGAGCGCGCCCGCGCTGATCCGCGGCAGCGTGCCCGAGGGCCCCGGCTACTGGTATCCGGCGACGGTCCTCGAGGGGCGTCCCGACGACCCCGCGGCGACGGAGGAGATCTTCGGACCCGTCGCCGTGGTCCTGCCGTTCGAGGACGAAGCGGAGGCGGTACGGCTCGCCAACGCGACCGAGTACGGCCTCGCGGGGTCGTTGTGGACCCGCGACGTCGGGCGCGCGCTGCGCGTCTCGCGGGCCGTGGCGGCGGGGAACCTCTCGGTCAACTCGCACAGCGCCGTGCGGTACGCGACGCCGTTCGGCGGCTTCCGGCAGTCGGGCGTGGGGCGGGAGTTGGGGCCCGACGCGCTCGCGGCCTTCACCGAGACCAAGAACGTCTTCATCAGCACCGAGAGCACCGAGGAGCCCGCGTGACCGCACCAGCCGAAGGCAACGCCCCCGTCTGCCGACGCCTCCCCGGCCGCACCGCGGTGATCACCGGGGCCGGCAGCGGCATCGGCCTCGCCGCCGCGCGCCGGCTCTCCTCGGAGGGCGCCCGCGTCGTCTGCGCCGACATCGACGCGGACGCCGGGCGCCGCGCCGCCGAGGAGGTCGGTGGGCTCTTCGTGGAGACGGACGTCACGGACCCCGAGCAGGTGGGCGCCGTCTTCGCGGCGGCGGACGAGGCGTACGGCAGCGTCGACATCGCCTTCAACAACGCCGGGATCTCGCCGTCCGACGACTCCTCGATCCTGGAGACGGGACTCGACGCGTGGCAGCGCGTGCAGCAGGTGAACCTCACTTCCGTGTACCTCTGCTGCCAGGCTGCGCTGCCGTACATGCGGCGTCAGAGTAAGGGGTCGATCATCAACACGGCCTCTTTTGTGGCGGTGTTGGGCGCCGCCACCTCGCAGATCAGCTACACGGCCTCGAAGGGCGGCGTGCTCGCGCTCTCCAGGGAGCTCGGTGTGGAGTTCGCGCGCGAGGGCATCCGCGTCAACGCGCTCTGCCCCGGGCCCGTCAACACGCCGCTGCTGAAGGAGCTCTTCGCGAAGGATCCGGAGCGCGCCCAGCGCCGTCTCGTCCATGTGCCGGTGGGGCGCTTCGCCGAGGCGGAGGAGATCGCGGCGGCCGTCGCCTTTCTCGCGAGCGACGACTCGACCTTCGTCAACGCGGCCGAGTTCCTCGTGGACGGCGGGATCGCCGGGGCGTACGTGACGCCGCTGTAGCCGCCCCGCGGCGTGCGGGCGCGGCGGAGCAGGCGGTTCGAGGCTCCCCCCTCGTGCCTCGAACCGCCCTCGTGCGGCGCGTGAAACAGCGCGCACACAAGGCTAGTTGACTCAGCGTCAGTGTCCAATCACGGTATCGACACAGACCTATCGGGATACTTATCGTTGCGGACACCGTCGGCGGCATAGGCGGCAACCCCGTCGAAACGCGCATCGGAGACGTGATGGACCTGGCCCTGCTGCGCACCTTCCTCGCTGTGCACCGGGCAGGCTCCTTCACGCGCGCCGCCGCGCTGCTCGGGCTCTCGCAGCCGGCCGTCACCCACCAGATCCGCGCCCTGGAGCGGCAGTTGGGACGCCCGCTCTTCGTACGCCAGTCCCGCGGGGTCACGGCGACGGGCGTCGGGGAAGAGCTCGCGCACCGGGTCGCACCGCACGTCGACGCGCTGGCGGAGATCACCGAGATCGACCCGGAGGAGCCGGCGGGGCGCGCCCTGCACCTGGCGGGGCCTCCCGAGCTGATGTCGCTGCGCGTGCTCCCCGCGCTCGCACCGCTGGTGGAGCGGGGATTGACGCTCCGCGCCGCGTTCGTCACCGGGCGGGCGGGGCTGGAGGGGCTCGCCGCGGGGCACTACGACCTCACCGTCGGCACCGCCCGCGCACACGGCGAACTCCTCTCGACGACGCCGCTCTGGGACGAGGAGCACGTCCTGGTGGCGGCCCCCGCCTGGGCGTCCCGGCTCGGCGGGCCCGGCGCCGTCCGCGCAGAGGGGGCACGGCTCCTCAAGGACGTCCCCGTGGTGGCGGTCCACGAATCGCTGCCGCTGCTCACCGGGTACTGGGAGTCGGTCTTCGCGGCCTCGCCGACGCACGTGGGCGCCGTCATAGTGCCCGATCTGCGCGCCGTGCTGGAGTGCGTGCGCACGGGGGCCGGCGTCTCGGTGCTGCCGCGGTACCTCTGCGCCGGAGCGCTCGCCGCCGGCGAGGTCGCCACCCTCCTCGACCCGGACGTACCCCCGCTGCGCACCTACTTCCTCACGGCACGCGCCGGCACCGCCGCGCTGCCGCACCTCGCGCGCGCTCAGGACCGGCTGCTGCGCACCGCCGCACACTGGTGAACGTCACGGCCGGGACCGGTTTCGGTGGGTTTGGACACAGTGCCGACCGGTGAAACACCGGAGATGGGCGACGAAACCCCCGTCGTGAAGCGCACCGCACGCGCCATCCTCCTCGACGGCGAAATCGCCTCGGGCGCGGTGGAGATGGTGCTGATCAAGCGGACGAAGCCGGGAGCGGAGCCGTACTGGATCACTCCGGGCGGCGGCGTGGAGCCGGGCATCGACGGCAGCGTCGTGGAGGCGCTCCACCGCGAGGTGGACGAGGAACTGGGCGCCAAGGTGACGGACGTGGTGCCGGCCTTCGTCGACACGGTCCTGCACCGCGCGCACCCGCCGGGCCTCAAGGTGCAGCACTTCTTCGTCTGCCGGCTCGCGTCGATGGATCTCTCGCAGCGGCACGGGCCCGAGGTCGAGGCGCCCCGCGGGAGCTACGAGGTGGTCCGCATCCCCTTCGGCCGGGCCGGGCTGGACTCGGTCGAGGTGGTGCCCGAGAGCCTCAGCGCCTATCTGCGCGCCAACATCGAGGGCGTACAGGCGCTGCTCGCGCACGACCTCGGCTGAGGGCGCGGCGCTTCCGTCAGCCGAACCACCCGTGGAACGAGTCGGGTTCGCGCGCGGAGCGCTCCCCTCGGCGGCGGGCCTCGGCGAGCGCCTGCTGGGCCTGGCGGAGGAGCAGGTCGGCCTCGGCGCTCGGGGACGGCTGCGGGGGTCCGGAGGGCAGCTCGGTCTGCCGGAGCGCCATGGTGGTGTCGGGGGTCGGCTCCTCGGGATGCGGCTCGACGCCGTCCGGGGGCGGCACCGACTGCGCCGATGCGACGGGCTGTGGGACGGAGCCGCCGATCGGAAGGGCGGCGGCCCCTTCGCTCCGCGGTGCGCGGACGACGTCGACGTGCCGTTCGGCCGCCACGGAGCGCTCGTCGGCGGAACGGGCGGCGCCGAAGAAGTCGCCGCCCTTGCGCTTGTAGTCGTCCGTGCCCCACTCGCGGGCCGGGCGTCCGGGGGCCTTCTGGAGGTGCGGTACGTGCTTGGCGCAGTGGATGAACGCCTCTTCCACGGAGACCCGGACCCACAGCTCGGCCTGGCGTCCCGGCACCGGGTCCACGGGAAGGGCGGGAAGTTCGGCGCGCACCTCGGCGTCCGGGACGACCTCGCCCCTGCCGTTGATGTGGAGGCCGATCCTCGCCCGGGTGAAGTCCACGAGGACCAGGCCGAGTTGCGGGTTCTCCAGCAGGTTCCCGAGGCTCGCGTGGACGCCGTTGCCGTGGTACTCCGGGTAGACGAGGGTGTACTCGTCGACGACGTGGACGAAGCCGGGCGGGCCCGCGCGGAAGCTGCAGTCGCAGGCACCGGCGGCGTCCGAGGTGGCGACGAAGAACATCTCCTGGTGCCGGGTGAACTCCTGCATCCGTGCGTTGAGATGGTCGAGCACCTGCTCCTGGTAGAACCGCTCGGCGCGAGCGGACGTGCCCATCCGGCGCTGGAGTTCGTGCTCGCCCTCGCTGCCCGGCAGACCGTCCCGCCGGCGCGGGCCGCCCCCGGTCCGCCGCTCTCCCTCCGCCACGGCTGCCTCCTCCTTCTCGGTATCCGCCGGACGCTCCGGGGTGTCGTGGTCTGCTCCGATGCGTGACGTCTGCTGTCGATCCTCCCTCGGCCGCCGCCGGACGGTGTGTGCAGGGTCAGCCGGCGCCCGTGAGTTCGGCGACGGCGTCGTGGCGTATACGGCCCTGGGGGATGCCGGACCAGAGGAGCGCCTCGGCGCCGCTTCGGATCAGTCCCGGCGGGCCCGCGAGGTAGCCGTCGAAGGCGTGCCAGGGGCCGAAGCGGCGTACGGCGTCGGGGAGGAGGCCCGGGAGCGCGCCGTTGGAGCCGGGGGGCGCCGCGATCACGGGGCGTACGGCGAGCCAGCCGAGGCGCTGCTCCCAGATGCGGAGTTCGGCGAGGTCGTACAGGTCGTCGCGGTTGTGCGCGCCGTAGAAGACCTCGACGGGGCGGCGTCCGCCGTGGACCGCGATTTCCTCTATCAGCGCGCGGATCGGGGCGATGCCCGTGCCGCCGCCGAGGCAGAGGAGGCCGCTTTCGTCCCCGTGGTCCACGGTCATGGTGCCGGAGGGCGCGCCGAGCCGCAGGACGTCGCCGACGTGGGCCCGCCGCACGAGCGAGGTGGAGACCCAGCCGCCGGCGACTGCCTTGACGTGGAAGGTGAGCAGGCCGTCGCCGCGCTGTGCCGAGGCGAAGGAGTAGTGCCGCCAGACTCTCGGCCACCAGGGGGTCTCGACGGGTGCGTACTGGCCCGCCCGGAAGGGGTAGCCGCGGTCGGTGCGCAGCGTGATCTCGGCAACGTCCGGTGTGCGGCGGCGGTGGTCGACGATCTCCGCGTGCCACCAGGCGGGGGCGTGCCTCGCCTCCTCGGCAGCCGCGTCGATCATCGTCTGCGAGATCGCGGTGTAGGCGCTGATCCATGCGGACTGCGTCGCCGCGTCCCAACTGAGCGGCGCCCAGCGGGAGACGGCCGCGAGGAGGCACTCGCCGAAGACGGGGTACTGGTCGGGCGAGGTCCCGTACTTGCGGTGCCCGCGGCCGAGCTGCGAGAGGAACCCGGTGAACCGGGCGGGGTGTTCGGCGAGCCCTGCGGCGGTGAGCAGCGCGTGGAAGAGGCGGTCGCGCTGGACGTCCATGGCGAGCGGGAAGAGGCTGCGCAGCTCCGGGTTGCGGACGAAGAGCAGCGAGTAGAAGTACCCGGTCGCCTCGGACGCGACGGGCGCGAGCTCGTCGAGCGAGCGGCGGAGGAGCGCGGCGTCCTGCGGGTGGAGCGCGGGGCGGTGGTACCGCGCGGGGGACGGCTCGGTCGGCTGCGCGTACGGCGGGCCTCCCCAGGGCGCGGACCGCTGCTCGACGCGCACGTGGGCGCCCTCGGTCGCCGACGGCCGCGCGTGCGCGTCCGGTTGGCGCCCTGCGCCGTTCGCTGAAGCGAACCACAGGTTGCCGTCCGGCGGCATGGTCGTCATCCGGGGCCTCGTCTCGCAGCTTCTGCGGCAGCGCCCCGCAGATCCGCCGACGGCGGCGGGGCAGCGGCCATTCCGGCACCGGGAGCGGAATCCTCCCCGGACCGCTACCGCGCGATGCCGTTCCGACAATACCCATTACGCCACTTCACACAACCCCGTTCACAATTCCCCCTCGAACCCCGTGGATGCGCCGTGGGCCCGATTTCCGCCGCGGCCCGGCGGATTCGGCCCCCGCCGTCCTTCAGCTCCCCGCGCCTGCCACGAGTGCGTACGCCTCGCGCAGGTCGCGGCCCGTGTAGTGGTGCGAGGCGAGGTCCCGCACGTGTGCGTCGGCGTTGACGGCCACCGACACGGGGACAGCCGCGAAGAGTTCGGCGTCGGAACGGGAATCGCCGTACGCGACGCAGTCCCGCGGCGCCACCCCGAAATCCGCGCAGAGTTCGCGCGCCAGCTCCACTTTGGCCGTCGGCGTGAGAATTCCCGACGGGTCGACGGGCTCGCTCGGATACCGCCCGCCGCCCGAGGGCGCGAGCGGCGGGAGCTTCGGCCAGCGGGAGGCGCGCGTCGCGTGCGCGCCCCAGTCGAGGAGGCGGCTGACGAAGAAGTCGGGGGAAAGGGAGATGACGGCGCAGCGGTCGCCGCGTGCGGTGATCTCGGACCAGACCTCGCGGATTCCCGAGAGCCAGGGCGCGCCGTCGAAGGCCGCGGCCACGTGGTGCTCCGTGAGCTCCGCCCACAGTTCGCAGGCGCGTATCGCGAACTCTCCGGGCGCCAACTCCTGCGCGGCGAAGGCCCGTTCGAGAGCGAGCACCTCCTGCTCGACACCCAGCCTCCTGGAGATCTCGACGGGCGCCGCCGTGCCGTGGAGCAGCGTGCCGTCGAGGTCGAAGACGTGCAGTCGGCGCCGGGTGGTCGTCGCGTCCATGACCGCAGGGTAGGCGGAGCGGCCAGGGCCGCGGTACTCCCCCACGAGTAGCCCCGGAGCCTCCCGCCGTGCGACGCGCCGCCAGGCCCCGCCGGGGCACCGTGTCCCCATGCCGCGTCCACCCCAGCTCCCTCGCCCCGCCCGGCGCACCATGACCGTGCTGCACGCCTGCTCCTCCGCCTCCTGGCTCGGGCTGAGCGTCGGGCTGCTCGCGCTCGGCCTCACCGGCGGCGCCACGGAATCGGCCGCGACGAAAGAGGCCGCGTACCGCGCAATGCACCTCTTCGGGGACTGGCTGCTCGTACCGCTCGCCCTGCTGACCCTGCTCACCGGGCTCGCGCTCGGCCTCGGTACCCACTGGGGCCTGCTCCGCCACTACTGGGTCCTCGTGAAGCTGACCCTCACCCTCGCCACCGCCACCGCCACGCTCTTCGCGCTCCGTCCGCGCGTCTCCGCCGCCGCCGAGGCGGCCGCCGCGGGCGAGGAGGTCGAGGCGGGCGACCTCATCGCGGCGCCCGTGGTCTCGCTCTCGCTCTACCTGTTCATGATGGCGCTCTCCCTGCTCAAGCCCTGGGGCCGCACGCGCATCGGCCGCCGCGCCCTCGCCGAGGAGCGCCTCGCCAGGACCCGTACGGCGGCGAGGCCCGCGGCCGACTCCCGTACGGCGGGCGCCGCTTCGGTCGAATAGCACCGCGGCCTCCCGCGGCGCCGCTCGGCGGCCTAGTCTCGGCGGCGTGCCCGAGCAACCACCGGCAGGCTGGACCGTACGCGCCGCGACGGCCGAGGACCTCCCGTCCCTCGTCGCGCTCCTCGCCGACGACGCGCTCGGCTCGTCCCGCGAGCGCCCCGACCGGCCCGCCCCCTACCGCGAGGCGTTCGACCGCATCGCGGCCGACCCCCACCAGCGCCTCGTCGTCGGCTGCCGCGAGCACGACGAGAAGCGCCCTCTCGGCACCCTCCAACTCACCCTCACGCCGGGGCTCGCACGGCAGGGCGCGACGCGCGGCACCATCGAGGCGGTACGCGTCGCACGCGAGGCGCGGGGCGGCGGCCTCGGCCGCGTCCTGGTGCGGTGGGCCGTCGACGAGGCGGCGCGGCAGGGGTGCACGCTCGTCCAACTCACCTCCGACGCCACGCGCGAGGACGCGCACCGCTTCTACGAGCGGCTCGGGTTCCGCGCCACGCACGTCGGCTACAAGCTGCCGCTGGACTGACCACCGAGAGGAGACCCCCGTGCGGACCGAGGAACCGAGGCGAGTGGCGGTAGTGGGACCCGGCGGGGTGGGCGGACTCCTCGCCGCCCTGCTGGCGCGCGCGGGGCACGGCGTCGTCTGCCTCGCCGGCGAACGGACGACCGGGGTCCTGCGGGAGCGCGGGCTCCGCGTATCCAGCGCGGCGCACGGGGAGTTCACGGCGCGCGTCGAGGCGCGGACGGAGCTGCACGAGCCCGTCGACGTCTGCTTCCTCGGCGTCAAGCACACGGCGCTCGCGGCCTCGCTCGCCCGCATACCGCGCGAGGCGCTCGGCGAGGCGCTGCTCGTACCGCTCCTCAACGGCCTGGAGCACCCGGGCCTGTTGCGGGCCCACCACGACGAGCGGCGCGTGGCACCGGGGGCGATCCGCGTGGAGTCGACCCGGGTGGAGCCGGGAGTGATCGCGCACACCAGCCCCTTCGCGGAGGTCACCCTCGCGGGCGACGGAGTACCGCACGAACTCCTCCAGGGCGCCGCGCGGTTGCTCGAAGGGGCCGGGGTGCCCACCTCGCTCGGCGGCAGCGAGGCCGCCGTCCTCTGGCAGAAGCTGTACTTCCTCGCGCCGGCCGCCCTGCTCACCACGCGCTACCGCACGACCCTCGGCGAGGTCCGCACCCGGCACCGCGCCGAGCTCGGCGCCGTCGTCGCCGAGGCCGTCTCGGCCGGCCGGGCCGACGGCGCCCCCGGTGACGCGGAGGCGGTACTCGCCCAGTACGACACCTTCCCCGCCCCGACGAAGTCCTCCATGCTCCGCGACGCCGAGGCCGGCCGCGCCCTCGAACTCGACGCGATCGGCGGCGCGTTGCTGCGCGCCGCCGCACGTGTGGGGGTGCCGGCGCCGACCGCGGAGCGCCTCGTCGCGGAGGTCGCGGAGCGCGAAGGCGCCCCGGTGAGCGGCTGACGCGCGTCACGCCCCGCGGTCGTCGTCCGACAGCAGCGGGAAGAGGCGGGCGACGAGCGCGACGGGCGCGGCCCGCTCCGGACGCAGCTCGGGGCGCGACTCGCGGGCGCGGTACGGGTCGAGGGCGCGGCGCAGCACCGCGGAGACCTCGGCCGTCTCCTCCGGCGTCAGGTAGGCGAGGGCACTGAACGCCTCGTCCTTCCGCCACTCCTCGGGCGCTTCCGCGCGCCGACTCCGCCAGCGGTGGAAGCTCTCGTCCTCCAGGCCGCGCTCGAACCCGTCGAGCGGGTCGGGAGCTCGGCCCGCGGGCGCGGGGGACGCCGCGCTGACGAGGCGCCAGGGGCGGGCGCGCCCGGAGGTGCTCGGTGCCTCCTCGATATGTCCGTACCGGGCGAGTTGCCGCAGGTGGAAGGAGCAGAGGCCGGAGCTGTGGCCGAGGCGGGCGGCCGCCTCCGTGGAGGTGAGGGTGCCCGACTCGACGAGCAGGGCGAGGAGTTCGTCGCGTATCGGGTGGGCGGGGAGGCCGGGTGAGGCGGCGGGTTGCTCGGCTGATTCCTCTTCGGTCACTTTGCAAAGTCTGCTACTTTGCAAAGCAGTTGGCAACAGCGCACCGTGCGCTGCCACCACGAGGCCCGTAAGGAGCACCCACGTTGGCCCTCTCACGCCCCAGGCCCGCAGACGGTCGGACCCGGCTCCAGGGTGAGCCGGTGGACGGCTACCCGCTCTTCCCGCCCGAGGCGGAGCGAGGTGCCCCGCGGCGGATCACCGAGGTCGGCGAGGAGGTGCTGCGGCGGCCGTGCCGCGAGGTGACCGAGTTCGGCACCCCGGAACTCGCCTCGCTCGTCGACGACATGTTCCTCATGCTCTACGTCGCCGACGGTGCCGGGCTCGCCGCCAACCAGGTCGGCCTCGACCTCGCGCTCTTCGTCTACGACTGCCTCGACGAGAACGGCACGCGCCACGTCGGCCACGTCGTCAACCCGGTACTGGAGCCGGTCGCGCCGAAGGACCGGCGCCTGCTGGAGGACGTCGAGGGCTGCCTCTCGGTGCCGGGGGCCGGGGCCGAGCTGCCCCGCGCCGACCGCGCCGTCGTGCACGGGTGCGACCGCGACGGCCGCCCGGTCACCGTCGAGGGCACCGGCTACTTCGCGCGGTGCCTCCAGCACGAGACCGACCACTTGCACGGGCGGCTGTACCTCGACCGCCTCGCCGCCCGCGCACGCAAGCAGGCCCTGCGCGAGATGGCGGAGCGCCGCGAGGAGGTCATGGCGCGTCGCGCCGCCAACGCACAGGAGTTGGGGCACACCGCGCCCTGACCGCCTGGGCGCGCGGAGGTCTGGTTCAGCTCTCTAATGGGTAAAGTTTTCTTACGCCGATTACCGTCCCTGGGGAGCAAGGTATGAAGACGCCCATGTCCGACTACGCGCTCGGCGCCGGACTCGCCACCGACCTGATCAACACCGCTCCCACGGGCAGAAGTTCGGGCGAGGCGCTCACCAGCCCGACGGCCCTCGGGCGCTTCCTCGTCGAGCACGGCGTCGAGCCGTACGCGATGCTCGCCGCACCCCGTCTCACCACGGACGACCTCGACGAGGTGCGCTTCCTCCGCAAGGAGTTGCGCGCCCTCGTCCTCGCCGGCGACGAGACCTCCGTCGTCACCGGCGCCACCGAGCTGCTCACCCGCGCCGGCACCGTCCCCACCCTCCTCCGCGACAGCGCCGGACGGTGGCAGTGGCACCTGTGCACCGCACGGGTCGCCCCGCTCGCCGACGAGTTGGGCGCGCTCGCCGCTGCCGGATTCCTCGGCGTCCTCCGCACCCTCGGCCACGCACGGTTCCGGAACTGCGCCTCGCCCGTGTGCGACGGCGTCTTCGTGGACACGAGCAAGGCCGGCCGCCGCAGATACTGCATGCCTGCGCTCTGCGGCAACCGCCTCAACGTCGCCAACCACCGCGCGCGGAAGGTCACGGGCGAGGAGCGCGCCTGACGGACTCGCCCCGGCGTCACACGCTGAGCGTCCCGAAGGCGAACCCGATGACCATCCCGAGGACGAGCCCCGCGATCGACACCCCGATCGCCGTGCCGGCGAGCCGCTCCCCCTTCGAGTTGCCGACGATGCCGCACACGAGCCCCGCGATGCCGAAGAGCGGCGGACAGAACAGGAACGCCACGCACCCCAGCACGATGCCGACGATGCTGAGCGTGTTGGAGTCACCCTTGGACGGGTACGGCTGCTGCGGATACGACACGACGCCCCCTCACGTATGTGGTCGTCACACGATAGGGCAAGTCTGTTCGATCAGCCCGTCACGGGTAAGTGGCCCTGCGCCTGCGCCGGTTGAGGACTACGCGCACGTCGAGCGGTCGGGCAGCCCCGTGGCCTCCCGCAGGCGTCTGAACTCCTGCGCCAGCGCCTCGGGCGGGTAGTGCGCGTTGAGTCCGCTCGGACTCGGCAGCACCCACACCCTGCTCCGCTCGATCGCCTCCCGCTGCGGGCCGACGCCGGCCCGCGGGGCCCCGAACGCCGCCCGGAACCCCGTCACCCCGAGGAAGGCGACCCAGCCGGGACGCCGCAGCCGCACCGTGCGCCGCAGCCGCCTTCCCCCCTCGACGAACTCCCGCTCCGTCAGCTCCGAGGCCCGGGCCGTGGGCCTGGCCACCAGGCTCGCGATGCCGAGCCCGCAGCCGAGCAACTCGCGCTCCTCGCCCGGTGCGAGGCGCCGCGGCGTGAACCCCGAACGGTGCAGGGCCGGCCACAGCCGCGACCCCGGCGTGGCGAAGTGGCGCCGGGAGGCCGCCGACGCGAGGCCCGGGTTGATCCCGACGAAGAGCACTGCGAGCCCGTCGGCGAGCAGGTCGGGCAGCCGCACGTCCCTCGCCGCCTCCAGCTCCTCCCGCGTGAACCGTCCCATCCGCCACCTCTCCGCGTCCGACCCCGTGCACCGTAGCGAGGCGCCGGGCTCCGGAACGTGCTCGCGCGGGCCGCGATGCGCCGGTCGGCCGTATGGTGGCCGTGTGCAGAGACACGTCACCTTCACGCACGTGCACAACTTCCGTGATCTGGGCGGCTATCGCTCCGTTGACGGGCGCCGGGTACGGTGGGGCCGCCTCTTCCGCTCGGACTCCCTCGGCAAACTCCGGGGCGCCGACTGGGACCTCTTCCTCTCCCTCGGCCCCCGCACCGTCGTGGACCTCCGCTACCCCTGGGAGATCACCCGCAGCGGACGCGTCCCCGAACATCCGAGCCTCGCCTACCACAACCTCAGCATCGAACACCGCCCCTACGACCAGGCCGGCCTCGACCCGGACGTCGACCCCGCGCGGTACCTCGCCGACAGGTACGCCGAGGTGGCCCACGACGGCACCGCCGAGCTCCGTGCGGCGCTGGAAGTCGTCGCCGCCGACACCGCGCCCCTCGTCTTCCACTGCCACTCGGGCAAGGACCGAACCGGCCTCCTCGCCATGCTCGTCCTCTCCCTCCTCGGCGTCGACGAGCAGGACGTGGTCGCCGACTTCGCCCTCACCGAGCAGGCCACGGCCCGCCTGGTCGCCGAATGGCACGCGGAACACCCGGAGTTGACCTTGCGCTGGCCCGCCTACGGCCGCGCCCCCGCCGAGGTCATGCAGCTCTTCCTCACCGACCTCAACCAGCGCTACGGCTCCGTACGCGGTTACGCCTCCCACCGACTCGACGTCGACGACGCGCTCGTGGCGGCCCTGCGCGAGCGGCTGCTGGAGGCCTGACCGCCCCCGCGGTCACGGAGAGCCGCCCGCCCGGCGACGGTCCCCGCCTCCTCGGTCAGGGTCGGCGAGCTGTCGGGAGCCGTACTCGCTCCGGACGTCGTTCACCTGACGTACCTCGCCGACCTCGTGGGACGCCGGACATGGCGAAGCTCCCTGTGGCGTCGGACGGACACGGGCCGGCGTATGTACTTCCACCAGGGCACACCGGCGAGCTGAACCAGGACGGGTCGGCGCCGGCGGGTGAACTCCGGCGCGCGCTGCCGGGCTCGGCGGACGGGGCCGCCCTCTCAGCGCGGACCCACGAGCAGCCGGCTCGCGGCATCGTGGAAGTCGCTGACGAGCGGACTGTGGTCGTCGGCGCGGGAGGCGACGACCACCTGGCAGGGTTCGATCCCGTCGACGGGGACGGTGGCGAGGTCGTCGCGGAGCGCCCAGCGCCGGTCGTACGCGGGGACGACAGCGACGGCTCGCCCGTCGGCGACGACTTCCAGCTTGTCCTCGTAGGTGTCCACCAGCAGCGGGCCGACGGGAGCGGCGTTGCCGTCCGGCCGGGGTTCGAGCTGCCAGAACCCGCTCCAGATCGCGGCCATACCGGCACAGGCCACGAGAGGTTCGGCGGCGATGTCGCGGTGGCTGACCGACTCCGTTCCGGCGAGGCGGTGGGACGCGGGTACGAGGAGCGCCCGGGGCTCGTCGTAGAGGACGGTCATCCTCAGGTCCTCGGTCGGGATCGGAAGCGGCGTGCGTGCGACGAGCGCGTCCACCCGGCGGTCGGGGAGGGCGCCGGTTCCGTCCCAGTCCAGGTGACGGGTGCGGACATGGGCGTCGGGACGGCGGCGCCGCAGTTCCCGCACCGCGGCCGTGACGACGAGGTCCTCGACGTATCCGACGGTGAGCGTGCGGGGCGGCGCCGCAGCGCGTGCGGTGTGCACCGCCTGCCGGGAGGCGTGCAGGAGCTCCCGGGCCCGCGGCAGAAACGCCGCGCCAGCCGCGCTGAGGCCGGTGCCCTGGGTGGTGCGCTCCAGCAGGCGCACGCCGAGAGCGTCCTCCAGCCGCTGGATCTGCCGGCTCAGGGAGGGCTGGGCGATGTGCAGCGCCTCCGCCGCCCTGGCGAAGTGCAGATGTTCGGCGACGACCAGGAAGTACCGCACCAGCCTCAAGTCGAGGTCCGGTTCCGGCCCGAGGGCCGGAGCAAGCAGGGGTTCGTCGGACATGCGGACACCTTACGCGTGATGACGATCCCGCATGACGGCGTACGAAACAGGACTTGGACGCCTCTGTTCGCACGGAGGTTGACTCGAAGTCGCACCCACCGGGCCGATCCGGCGGGTGCGATCTCCGAGACGAAAGGTGTCCGCCATGGGCAGGTACGAGGGCAGGAACGTCGTGATCACGGGAGGCAGCAGCGGGTTCGGCCTGGCCACCGCCCGGCTCCTCGTGGACGAGGGGGCACGGGTGCTGATCACCGGGCGCCACCGGGACACGCTCGACGCCGCCCGCAGCCGACTGGGCGACAACGCGACGGCGGTACGCAGCGACGCGTCGTCGCTCTCCGACATCCGCGCGCTGGCCGACCGCGTACAGGCCGAGTTCGGAACGATCGACGCCCTGTTCGCCAACGCCGGGGTCAACGGCTTCGCCCCGTTCGAGGAGACGAGCGAAGAGCTCTTCGACGAGCTGCAGACGATCAACGCCAAGGGCCCGTACTTCACGGTCCAGAAGCTCGCCCCGCTGCTCGCCGAGGGGAGCGGCGTCGTGCTCAGCACCTCGGTCGCGAACGTGCTGGGCCTTCCCGCGCTCAGCGCCTACGCGGCGAGCAAGGCGGCTCTGCGCTCGATGACCCGCAGCTTCGCCCGCGAACTGCTCCCGCGGAAGGTCCGCGTCAACGCGGTCAGCCCCGGCCCGATCGACTCCGGGATTCTGGAGAAGTCGATGCCCCTGGAGGCGGCGGAGCAGACCAAGAAGCAGATGGCTGCCGACAACCCCATGGTGCGCATGGGCACCCCCGCCGAGGTCGCGAAGGCAGTCGCCTTTCTCGCCTTCGACGCCACCTATACGACCGGCACCGAACTCGCTGTGGACGGCGGTGGCTCCCAACTCTGACCAGCGGCGGCTCACCACCGCGGGGGCGGCCACCTCGGCGCCGCCCCCGCGGCTCCGGGCCCCGCGGAGGCGGCGTCGGTAGCGGTGCGCTGCCTCGCGCCGGTCGGCCGTGCGCGGTCGTCCACCGTCACGAAGGGCTCGCCCGACGGTCGCCGGAATTCCACCGGTGAACGCCCTGATCTCCCGGTGCAGATGGAACTGACCGCAGTGGCCGCCGTCCACCGGCTCGGGCCGCGCCTTCACCCGCGACCACACGGTGCACGGCGCGGTCGGACCGCACCGGCTTCGCGGCGCTTTTCGGCCGGAGGCCGAGGTACGAGCGGACGCTCCCGGATCGGCTGACCGTCCTCGGCAAGCCGCTCCTGGTGGTCTTCGGCGACGAGGACCGCAGATGGCGCCCCTCTTCCGCGGCCGACCACCGCGTAGTTCCAGGCGCGACGGTCGAGTTGCTGCCCGGTGCCGGACACACGCCCGTCCTGGAGGCGCCACCGCAGACGGCCGCCGAGCCGGCGGTGGGTTGCCGACCGACGGATCGCCGGGGTCGTCGGCGACCGTCCGCGGCCGGAGTTCTCCAACGACCCGGCCTCCGCCGCCGGTTCGGGCGTCGCAATGCGGAAGCTGTGGCCGCGGTCGCCGGTCTCCGCTCGCGCTCGCCGTTCTCCCTGGTGCCGTGGAAAGCCCCGAACCCGCCCTCGCCGCCTCGGATCTGCACGTGGTGATGTGCCGTGCGCTGTGCACCTTTACCTGTACGCGGTGCTGAGCTGCGCTGTTGCTGGGGAGTCGAACCCCGGCGTTGCTCTTCACGCGCCAGGAGTGGGCCGGAAAACCGCCGACCCTCGGTGTGTGCACGCCTCCGAAGCTGCTACCTGCTCCACAGCGTCCCGACCGGCCGGACTGCTCAGTCCAGCAGATCGACCTCCCAGTTCGCACGCTGGATGCGCACGTCGACCTCGCGGATCTCCCGAGCGAGCACGTCCGCCTGACCGCGCAGTTCCGCGACCGGAAGCGCGGAAAGCATCTTCAGCTCGGACCGGAGCTGCCGGCCGTGGCCCCGTTCGCCCTTGCCCGCCGCCGCGTCTGCCGCTGCCGTGAGCACGGAATGACGCAGCCGCAGCACGTCCCGGCGGGCGAGGGCATCGGTGAGCGTGCCGTCCGGCCCCAACTCCACGGTGGCGTTGGTCCGGTTGATCCGCCGGATCAGCGACTCCAGGGTGCTCAGCACCTCACCGGCCTCGGCCAACAGCTCAGCGGCGTCCTCGGCGGGCGTCTCCCCTTCCTGGTACCGCGCACTGCCGACGACCCGCGCTCGCAGCTGCTCCACACGACGCGTCGCTGCCGCACGTTCCGCCAGTGCCTCAGCAAGCTTCACTGCCTCCCCCTCCCGAAACTCGCACGAGTATACGAGCGCATACCGGCTCGGCGCCCCGCTTCGCTCCACCGGAGCCCGGACCCGCCGTCTTCGCACCGGCATCCCGCTCCGGCTCCGCCGTTCGCCGTCTCACCAGCCCTCGGACGGCAACGCACGCATCGACGGGGCCTTCGCCGAATCGTGGCGGGCGAGACGTCCCGGACTCCCACGCAGGGTCCCCGTCGGGGAGTTGTTGACGACCCCGGCCGACGCGGCCGGCGCCCCGCTCACCCCAGCGCGGCGATCACGTCCTCGGCCATGCGGGCGCTGGACGCCGGGTTCTGCCCGGTGCACAGGTTGCCGTCGCGCACGTTGAACTGCTGGTAGGCCGGCCCCCCGGAGTGAACGGCGCCCCTCTCCCTCAGCCGGGCGGCGAGCAGCCACGGCGCGCCCTCCGCCGTGCCGAAGAGCCGCTCCTCCTCGTCGGTGAACGCGGCCATCTCACGACCGGCGAAGAGCCACCTCCCCTCCGCGTCAACGGCGCTGAGCAGCGCGGCAGGTCCGTGGCAGACGGCTCCGATGATCTTTCCGGCCGCGTCCGCGGCGGTCAGCAGCCGGCCGAGGTCGGCGTCCTGGCAGAGATCCACGACCGGGCCGTGGCCGCCGGGGAGCACCACCGCGGCGTAGTCGTCGATGTCCACCTCGTTCAACTTCAGCAGGGGGCCGAATGCGCGCAGCGCCTTCTCCGCCTGTGCCACGTGATGGGCGCAGTCGGCGCCGGCGAGCTCCGGGTCGGCGCTGTGCGCGTCGAGCGGCTGCAGTACTCCGCCGGGGGAAGCGAAGTCGACCGTGTAGCCGGCCTCGACGAACTTCTCGTACGGAGCGGCCAGTTCCTCGGCCCAGTAGCCGGTCGGATAGGCCGAGCCGTCGGTGCGCTCCCAGACGCCGGCGGCGGACATGACGATCAGGATCTTGCTCAATGGGTTTCCTCTCGATGAGACGGGCTCGGTCGACGCCGGGCGAGGTGGCCTCGGCCGCGGACCTTCGCGACCGCGCGGGGCGAGCGTCCGAACCGAGCAGACGCTGCGGCCCCCGACCGGGCTCCGCGTGACGACCCGGGACCCGGTTGCCCTCTGTGCGCAGTCGCGCAGGACAAGAGGGGGCTGCCGCGGTGGGCATCCGCTCGGCACGCATCCACTCTGGGCCGCGCCCGGCGCCGGTGGAGCCGCATACCACGCCCTGCACCGCAGCGGACCGGTGAACCTAGGACGCACAGGGCCGGCCGCGAGCCGTCGCGGTTTGGGACACTGGAGCGCGTGGCCAGCAAGAAACGCGAACTCGCCGACTTCCTCAAACGGGCCCGCAGCCAGGGCGACCCGTCCAGGACCGGCCTGCCGTCGGACGGCCGCGTACGCCGTGTCCCGGGCCTGCGCCGAGAAGAGGTGGCACGCCTGGCCGGGGTGTCGACCGACTACTACACCCGCCTCGAACAGGGCAGGAACATCACGCCCTCACCGACCGTGATCGAGACGCTCGGCAGCGCCCTCGCGCTCGACGAGGCAGGAAGGGTCCACCTGCGCGACCTCGTCGGAGCGACCGCTGCCCCGGCCCGCCGGCACCCCGTCAGCGCCCAGCGCGTACGCGCCGGCCTCCACCAGCTCCTCGACGCCCTCGACGGCGAACCCGCCCTCGTCCTCGGCCGCCGTACCGACATCCTCGCCGCCAACCGCATGGCACGCGCCCTGTTCGCCGACTTCGCACGACTCCCGCCCCGCGAGCGCAATTACGCGCGCTGGATGTTCCTCGACGACGACGCCCGTGCGCTCTTCGCGGACTGGGAGGTCCAAGCACGCGCAGCGGTCGAGAGTCTGCGTCTCGACGCCGGCCGCGACCCCGACGACCAGGCCACCGCCGCCCTCGTCGCCGAGCTGCGAGAACGCAGTCGCGCGTTCGACGAGTGGTGGGAGCAGCATCGCGTCCATCAACGCACGCACGGCTCCAAGCGCCTCCGCCATCCGATCGTCGGCGAACTCACCGTCGCATACGAGACGTTGACGCTTCCCGGAGACCCCGACACCGTCCTGTACGTCTACACCGCCGAGCCCGACTCCCCTTCGCAACGCGCCCTCGACCTCCTCGCGAGCTGGACTTGCACCACCGACCACCGGCCTTGAGCAGCCGGTGCACGACCGCGCGCCCGGCCCCGGACCCACCCACCGCTGCGTGAGCCGCGGTCGAGGCCGAAGACGTCCGAGCGACCGGAGCCCCGGCAACGGGTGCTCGTCCGGCCGCAGTGCGGCAGAGCCCGGCGGTGCACAGACAGGAGTCGGAGCGTCGACCTTTCCTCACGTCGTTGCGGCGGCCGCTTCTTGCAGGGCAGCCGACGCGCCGTCGGCGAGGGGATCGGCGTGCCCGAAGACCGCCGTGTCGACCTCCAGCGCGGCCAGCCGACGCAGCGACTCGACGGCTCGGGCGCGGTCGGTGTTGAAGACGCCCAGCATGGTCCGGCCGACGTTGGCGACCGCGTCACCGGTGAACAGCACGCCCGGCCCGGGCAGGTGGAGTGCGATCGACCCGTCGGTGTGCCCGGGCACCGCGACCACCACCGCGCCGCCGCCGAAATCCAGCACATCGCCGTCCTCCACCCGTCGGTCCACCAGGCACGGCGGTGCCGTCGGCAGCGGCGGTAGCGCCGCCCGGATCGGCAGCTCGAACTCCTCCAGCACCGGCGGCGCCCCGCCCGCCTCCCCCTGGATCACCGGCGCCTCCAACCGGTGCGCCAGCACCTCCGCCCCGTGCCGGGCGGCCAGTTCGGCTGCCGAGCCCGCATGGTCCTCGTTCCAGTGCGTCAGCACGATCCGCCGCAGCTCGCCGTCGAGGGCTTTCTCGATCTCCGCCGCGCACTCCGCCGTCCCGGTGTCGATCAGCGTCAGCTCGTCGCCGTCCCGCCACAGATAGGCAGCCCCCACCGGGAAGCGGAGCATACGCAGCTTCGGCAGTACCTCGATCGCATCCATTGCCCCAGACTGCGCGGCCGCCCCCGCAGCTGCGCGACAGTTCGCTGACGGCTCATCAGCGTCCGCGATGCGAGGGAAAATGCTCGGTCCGGTGTCGGTTCTGCTCCGGCTGGGACAACAACTCCGGGTTCCGACGGGCTGTGACGTGAGCTTTCCCCTCGGCCCAGGCCCATGCTGCTCGGCTGTCGTCTCAACCTCGGCGGGACGTGTGCCCCCGGCTAGCCGGCCCGACCGACGAGCACGGAGACGTCGACGTGCTCGGGGAAGAACTCCGCGTCCGGAAGTGCCTTCCGGATGCCGTCCTCGAACGCCGGTCGTCGGTCGGCTGACGGTAGTTGCTCTGCGGGGATGGCGGAGTAGAGGCCGCCGACGACTTGCTGGAAACTGAGCTGTTCCGTGTAGGAGACGGTCGTACTCCGCAGGTCCGAGAAGCCGGCGTCTTCGAGTGCCTGTGCGTACCGGCTCCGGTCCTGATCCGCCGTCCCGCAGGAGGCGGTCAGTTCGGTCTCGAAGTGCCGCTCCAGGCAGTGGCGCAGAGCACGGGACCAGGCGGTGTCCTGCAGCCACAACGGCGCCCCGTTCGCGACCACAGCGATGCCTCCACTGGCACGGAAAAGCGGGAGCAGTCCCCGGAACAGCTCCTCGTACCGCATCCAGTGAAGGGCCTGTCCGACGACGGCCATCGCGAGGGAAGGCGCCCGGCCCAAGAGTCCCGCGAGGGCGGGGACGTCGGTGTCGGCGCCGAGCACCCAGGTGATGTTGCGGGCTCCTCGCCCACTCGCCGCTTCCCGGGCGAGACGAAGCATGTCCGGCTCGGGGTCCGTCCCGATCACCGACCGGACGCGGTCGGCCAGCGGAAGGGCGAGCTGTCCCGTGCCGCATCCGAGGTCCAGGACGCTGTCCTCCCGTGTCAGGGAAAAGTAGTCCTGAAGGCGGTCGAGCACCCGCTCGGGATAGCCCCGCCGGAACTTCGCGTAGTACTCGGCCACTTCGCCACTGAACCCAACGGTCATGGGGACACTGTGGCGGCCGCCGGTGCGCCTGGACAGCCTCACGGTCGGACGATCGCTGCGAGCGGAAGCCGTCGTGGAGCGAGCCTTGGGAATCGGCTCGGTCAGGAAGTCGGGGCCCCGAACGAGCGCCCTCAGGTCTGCGCCATGTCCACGAAGCGCGAGTAGTGGCCCTGGAAGGCGACGGTGATCGTCGCGGTCGGTCCGTTGCGGTGCTTGGCGACGATGAGGTCCGCCTCGCCCGCTCGGGGGGACTCCTTCTCGTAGGCGTCCTCACGGTGGAGCAGGATGACCATGTCGGCGTCCTGCTCGATCGATCCCGATTCGCGGAGGTCGGACACCATCGGCTTCTTGTCCGTGCGTTGTTCCGGACCGCGGTTGAGCTGGCTGAGGGCGATCACCGGGACCTCCAGCTCCTTGGCGAGGAGCTTGAGGTTCCGCGACATCTCGGAGACCTCCTGCTGGCGGCTCTCGGGCCGCCGGGAGCCGCCCGTCTGCATGAGCTGGAGGTAGTCGATGACGACGAGTTGGAGGTCGTTCCGCTGCTTCAGGCGGCGGCACTTGGCGCGGATCTCCATCATCGACAGGTTCGGGGAGTCGTCGATGTAGAGCGGCGCCTCGCTGACGCCGGGCATCTGACGGGCGAGCCGCGTCCAGTCCTCGTCGGTCATCGACCCGGAGCGCATGTGGTGGAGCGCCACCCTCGCCTCCGCGGAGAGCAGCCGCATCGCGATCTCGTTGCGTCCCATCTCCAGCGAGAAGATGACGCTCGGCATGTTGTGCTTCACGGAGCAGGCGCGCGCGAAATCCAGGGCGAGGGTGGAGTTGTGGGTGGGGACCATCGAACGGGTCGCCAGATACAGGTGCGCGGGGTTGTCCACCTGGACGCACCGCACCGGAACCGGTGCGACCTGTTCCACCTTCTCGACGAATCGCTGCTTCAACCTCGGCGTCGCCCGGCGACGCCGGGCCAGGTGCGCCTGCCGCTTCCTCTCCAGCCGGAACACGTCGTCATCGGTGGTGAAAGTGACGACATAGCAGGTCGAGGAAGCCTGAGAGCGACCCTTGACCGGCTTCTTCCACATCCCGCACCGGTAGCCCAGGCCCAGCACCAACTCGCGGAAGCCCTGGGCAAGGGCGCGATTGGTAACAGCAAACTGGACCGAACCCGTGGCATTCACGGTCCCGTCGGTGTCGAGGAGACCGGCGAGCAGGGCCCTGCGCTGGCCGACAGAGGCACGCAGATACTCCTCGGGGATGTGCTTGTTGCCCAGCACTCCCATCCCCCGCAGGAGTACGAGAAGACTGCCGTGCTTCCTGGTGCAGGAGGCGCAACGGGGTTCGGCGAACGCCGAGAAACAACGGGCGCCGCAGTCGACACAGGCGGAGTGCGGAACCGGCGGGGAGAGGAAGCGTGCCCGTCCTCCGCAGGACCTTCCGCATGTACGCACATGCGCAAGCCTGGGGGTGAAGGCCGCACCGCACACCGCGCAGGACCGCTCGACGCGTTCCGGAGCGGCCACCGCCGAAGCCAGGGCGTAGGTCATCTCGGAGTTGCCGACCCGACGTGCTGTGAAACCCTCCTTCCGGAGGTGGTCCAACAACTCCGGGTCCGCGGTGGTGAGCCGCGCCGCGGCCCCCGTGCCGTCTCCGAGCCATGCACCGAGCGTGTACGGCGGCACCGGCAGCTCCCGCTCGGGGAGGTCGAGCGGCTCGGTGGTGCGTACGGAGTGGTTCAGGCGCTGATCGGCTGTGTCGCAGTACACCGTGCGGGCGATCTCCTCCGTGGTCTTCACCGAGGGGAAGCTCCGCCGATTGCGCTGGTGTCCGACGGTGGCCTCCTGCCCCGAACGGCGGGAGGCTCGGGTCTCAGTGAGCCACTGGTGCTGCGCGTCGGCAACGACGCTCGTCCCGTCGTCGAAGGTGATCCTGTAGCAGGGCCGCCCGTTCAGGACGTCCGTCGCGGCGACGACGCGCGTTGGCCTTCCGTCGGCGTCGAGCAGGAAGTCGCCCTGCTGCACGTCGCCCATGGTCGTCCAACCGTCAGGGGTCGGCAGCGGAGTGTCGAGAGCCAGAGCTTTGCCCATGGCAGGACGGGCCGCGATGACGACCATCTGTCCGGGGTGGAGGCCGTTGGTGAGGGAGTCGAGGTCGGTGATGCCGGTGGGGACGCCGGTCATCTGGCCGCTGCGGGAGCCGATCGCCTCGATCTCGTCGAGGGCGCCCTCCATGATGTCGCTGAGCGGGAGGTAGTCCTCCGAGGTGCGCTGCTCGGTGACGGCGTAGATCTCCGCCTGGGCCGTGTTGACGATGTCGTCGACGTCGCCGTCTGCCGCGTATCCCATCTGCGTGATCCGTGTGCCCGCCTCCACGAGCCGGCGCAGCACGGCCTGTTCGCGGACGATCTCCGCGTAGTACTCGGCGTTCGCCGCCGTCGGCACGACCTGGACGAGCGACTGCACATACCCCGGGCCGCCGACCCGTCCGATCTGGCCCCTCCGCGTCAACTCCGCGGTGACGGTGATGGGGTCGGCCGGCTCGCCCTTGGCGTAGAGGTCGAGGATCGCCGCGTAGACGGTCTCGTGCGCGGGGCGGTAGAAGTCCTGGCCCTGGAGGACCTCGACGACGTCCGCGATCGCGTCCTTGGAGAGGAGCATGCCGCCGAGAACCGACTGCTCCGCCTCGAGGTCCTGCGGCGGTACGCGCTCGAAGCCGCTGCGCGGTGCCTCGTCCGAGCGCTCGTGCTGCTCGGCGAGGGCGCCCGAACGCGGCCCGTCCGCGCGGCCGTTGGCGGACGTCCGGGCGACGGGAAGGTTCCGGCCGCCGCTCTCCTCCGCGGCCCAGGGGTCGTCGACGTGCTCCGGTTGCTGCGTCATCCCGCCCCTCCTCCCGTCTCTGCCGTCCCGGCTCGGGCGCCGCTCCCGCCCGAGCACGGCGCCCCCCTTTCCTACGGCACCGCGCTGACAAACCACGGCACCGACGTCGCCCGTCCTCGCCCGGTACCTGCCGGGCCGCGCGAGCCGGCGGTGGAAGGCATGGTGAAGCCGAGGTTGCCGGGGAGGTCGAGGGACCGACTCCCGGGCGGGCGACGCTCAACGCTATGCGGGACCCGGGGTTCAGCCAATCTTGTTATCCACAGGCCGGTGTGGATAGTGCACCGCTCCCTGTGGAGAACTCCGCCAAAGCTGTGCACGACACGGGGGACGATGCTGTGGAGAACTTCGACTCCCCACTCACGTACCGTGGTTGACCTGCAAGAATCCCATCCACCGCCTGTGCGGGGAAAAAACCCGCGAGGTTGCGTCACACTCGTCGGCACCCATGGCCACGGACGGTGGACGCAGTCGCTCCGCACAGCGATGCGTAACAGACCCAGCTACCTTGCACTCATTACCTGTGGATGCTTGTATCGCACGCATGAGTCGCCGGTCCCCCTCCTCGCCCCCGCCCTCTCCGGACTCCTCAGGGGGACGCCGCTCGGCCCGCGGGCACGACCGGGAGATCCTCGCACTGGCGCTCCCCGCCTTCGGCGCCCTCGTCGCCGAACCGCTCTTCCTCATGGCGGACAGCGCCGTCGTCGGACACCTCGGCACTCCCCAACTCGCCGGCCTCGGCGTCGCGTCGGCGCTCCTGCAGACCTTCGTCAACGTCTTCGTCTTCCTCGCCTACGCCACGACAGCGGCCGTCGCCCGCAGGCTCGGCGCGGGAGACCTCACCTCCGCACTCCGCCAGGGCATCGACGGCATCTGGCTGGCGATCGGCCTGGGCGTCGTCGTCGCGGGCGCCGCCCTCGTCGCGGCACCCGCGCTCATCGACCTCTTCGGCGCCTCGCCGACCGCGCACCCCTACGCCGTCACCTACCTCCGCGTCAGCGCCCTCGGCATCCCCGCCATGCTCGTCGTCCTCGCGGCCACGGGCGTGCTCCGCGGACTCCAGGACACCCGCACGCCGCTCTACGTCGCCGTCGGCGGCTTCTCCGCCAACCTCGTGCTCAACGTGGCGCTCGTCTACGGCGCCGGGTTCGGCATCGCCGGCTCCGCCTGGGGGACGGTGATCGCCCAGTACGCGATGGCGGCCGTCTACCTCCGCGTCGTCGTCAAGGGCGCCCGAAAGCACGGCTCTTCGCTCCGTCCCGAGCTCGCCGGCGTGCGCGCCAGCGCGCAGGCCGGCGCCCCGCTGCTGATCCGCACGCTCTCGCTCCGCGCCGTGCTCATGATCGCCACCGCCGTCGCAGCCCGGCTCGGCGACGCCGACATCGCCGCCCACCAGATCACGCTCACCCTCTGGTCGTTGCTCTCCTTCGCGCTCGACGCCATCGCCATCGCCGGCCAGGCGATCATCGGCCGCTACCTGGGCGCGGGGGACGAGGCAGGCGCACGCGCCGCCTGCCGGCGGATGGTCCAGTGGGGCGTGCTCTCCGGGGCGGTGCTCGGCGCGCTCGTGGCGCTCGTACGGCCGGTCTTCATGCCGCTCTTCACCACCGACCGGACCGTCATCGACCACCTGACGCCCGTGCTGCTGGTGGTGGCCGTCACGGCGCCCGTCGCGGGCGTCGTCTTCGTCCTCGACGGCGTCCTCATGGGCGCGGGCGACGGCCCCTACCTCGCCGGCGCCATGCTCGTGACGCTCGCCGTCTTCGCACCCGTCGCCGTGTTCGTCCCGGCGCTCGGCGGCGGGATCACCGCGCTCTGGTGGACGATCGCCGGCCTGATGATGTCGGTCCGGCTCGTCACCCTGTGGCTCCGGATGCGCTCCGGCCGCTGGATCGTGACGGGCGCCGTCCGCGGCTGAGTCCGGGCACGACGAAGGGCCGCACCCCGGAAGGGTGCGGCCCTCGCTGCGTCGGACCGCGGCCTGCGGCCGCGGTGCGTGGAGGCGCGGCTCAGGCCGCGGCGACCTCCACGTCGACGTCGGCCGCGACATCGGCGTGCAACTGGACCGAGACCTGGTGCGAACCCAGGGACTTGATCGGCTTGCCCACCGCGATACGGCGCTTGTCGACCTCGGGACCACCGGCCGCCTTGATCCCGCCGGCGATGTCGGCAGGGGTCACGGAGCCGAAGAGCCGGCCCTGGTCGCCGGCGCGCACCTGCAGGCGCACGGTGACGCCCTCGAGCTGCTCCTTGACCTGGTTGGCCTGCTCGATCGTGGCGATCTCGTGGATCTTGCGGGCCCGGCGGATCTGCTCGACGTCCTTCTCGCCACCCTTGGTCCAGCGGATCGCGAGCTTCCGCGGGACGAGGTAGTTGCGGGCGTACCCGTCCTTGACGTCGACGACGTCGCCGGCGGCGCCGAGACCCGACACCTCGTTGGTGAGGATGATCTTCATCTGACGGTCATCCTTCCTTTAGCGCGCGGTCGACGTGTAGGGCAGCAGCGCCATCTCACGGCTGTTCTTCACGGCCGTGGCGACGTCGCGCTGGTGCTGGGTGCAGTTGCCGGTGACCCGGCGGGCACGGATCTTGCCGCGGTCGGAGATGAACTTCCGCAGCAGGTTCGTGTCCTTGTAGTCGACGTAGGAGATCTTCTCCTTGCAGAACACGCAAACCTTCTTCTTTGGCTTGCGAGCAGGCGGCTTCGCCATCGTCTCTCTCCAATGAATCTCAAGAAGTGTGCAGCTGTCTCACGAGCTGCCCCTCGGCCTAGAAGGGAGGCTCGTCCGAGTAGCCACCGCCGGAGCCGCCGCCCCAGCCACCGCCGCCGCCCTGGCCACCGGCCGGAGCGCCGGTCGCCCACGGGTCGCCCGCGGGGCCGCCCTGCTGACCGCCCTGGCCGCCGGAGCCGCCGCCCCAGCCACCACCGCCGCCGCCCTGGCCGCCGCCGAAGCCGCCGCCCTGTCCACCGCGGCCGCTGGTCTTGGTGACCTTGGCCGTGGCGTTGCGGAGGCTGGCGCCGACCTCGTCGACGTCGAGCTCGTAGACCGTGCGCTTGATGCCCTCGCGGTCCTCGTAGGAACGCTGCTTCAGGCGTCCCTGCACGAGGACACGGGTCCCCTTGGTGAGGGACTCGGCGACGTTCTCCGCGGCCTGCCGCCAGACCGAGCAGGTGAGGAAGAGGCTCTCGCCGTCCTTCCACTCGCTCGTCTGCCGGTCGAAGATGCGCGGGGTGGACGCGACACGGAACTTCGCGACCGCCGCGCCTGAGGGCGTGAAGCGCAGCTCGGGGTCGTCGACGAGATTGCCGACGACCGTGATGACGGTCTCGCCTGCCATGGGTGAACCTCTCGGCGGGGTGCTGCTGGCTGTCGGCGCCCCCGGCGCGGCCTGCGGCCGCTGCGGGGTGCCGGTTGGTGGGTGCTACTCGGTTTCCCTGCCGTCGCTGAGCGCGGGGCTCAACGCCCGGTGGGGCGGAGGACCTTGGTCCGCAGAACCGACTCGTTCAGGTTCATCTGGCGGTCGAGCTCCTTGACGACCGCAGGCTCGGCCTGCAGGTCGAGGACCGAGTAGACGCCCTCGGGCTTCTTGTTGATCTCGTACGAGAGACGACGACGGCCCCAGGTGTCGACCTTCTCGACCTTCCCCTCGCCCTCGCGGACGACGGAAAGGAAGCTCTCGATCAGGGGGGAGACAGCGCGCTCCTCCAGATCGGGGTCGAGGATGACCATCACCTCATAGTGACGCATGTGGAACCCACCTCCTCTGGACTCGGCGGCCACGGTCGTTCCGTGGCAGGAGGGTCTATGCGTAGGGTCCGCACACCGACCGTCGTCCCGCCGTGGTGCGCCGGAGCGCGTGCGGGGCGGGTGGGTCGGAGCGCAGACCGTACAGCGTACCCAACGCGTGCCTTCCGGTTGAAATCCGGGCGGATCTCGGCGCAATCTGGACACCTCGGGTGTGAGCGGCGTCACCCAGCACCGCCGCACCACCACCCCGGAAACCCCGGGCGTCACGGCTGGAGGTGCCCCCATGGCACAGGCAGTACGGCGCAGGTCGCTCTCCCCGCTCGCCCTCCTCAACAGCGACGGGAAGGCGCATCCCAAGGAGAACAGCCTCGCCCTCGCGACGATCGTCCTCGGCCTCGTCGCCGCCCTCACCAACTTCTGGCCCGGCCTCCACATGATCAGCTCCTGGACGGGCCTCGTCGGCGTCCTCGTCGGCGGTGCGGGCCTGATGCTCTCGGTGACGACGGCGGAGCGTTTCCTCCTGGTGATCGGACTCGGCGCCGCGGGCGTGGGCTTCTTCCTCGGGGTGGCGCACGGCGGGCTGTGGGGCGGGCTCTGAGCGACGCCCCGCGGAACGGCCGAACTCCCCGCCGTAGCGCGGCTCAGCGGTCGAGGGCTGACCGGAACGGCGGCCACCGCCGGGCAGTAGGCTTCGCGGCGAGCCTCCCAGCGCCGCGCCTGGGGGCGCCCGAGCCGAGCCCCGCCGGAGGAGCCGTCCCACCATGAGTCTGACCCTGAGGACCATCAGCCGTGAGCAGCACCTGGCATACGTCCAGAGCCTCCCCTCGGCGAGCCACTGCCAGGTGCCCGCCTGGGCGGACGTGAAGAGCGAGTGGCGGTCGGAGAACCTCGGTTGGTTCGACGCCTCGGACGAGCTCGTCGGCGTCGGGCTCGTGCTCTACCGGCAGCTGCCCAAGGTGAAGCGGTACCTCGCGTACCTCCCCGAGGGCCCGGTGATCAACTGGTACTCGCCGCACCTCGAGGAGTGGCTCCAGCCGATGCTCGCGCACCTCAAGCACCAGGGCGCGTTCTCGGTGAAGATGGGCCCCCCGGTGGTGATCCGGCGCTGGGACGCCCCGGCGATCAAGAAGGGCATCCAGGACGACGAGGTCAAGCGGCTGCGGGACATCGAGGCGACGGAGATCGAGCCGCGCGCCTTCGAGGTCGCGGACCGGCTGCGCCGTATGGGATGGCAGCAGGGCGAGGACGGCGGGGCCGGCTTCGGCGACGTCCAGCCGAGGTACGTCTTCCAGGTGCCGCTGGAGGGACGCTCGCTGGAGGAGGTCCACAAGGGCTTCAACCAGCTCTGGCGGCGCAACATCAAGAAGGCCGACAAGGCCGGCGTCCGCGTGGTCCAGGGCGGGCTCGACGACCTCGACGAGTGGCAGCGGCTCTACGAGATCACCGCCGAGCGCGATCACTTCAGGCCCCGCCCCAAGGCGTACTTCGAGCGCATGTGGCGCGTCCTCAACGCCGAGGACCCCAACCGCATGCGCCTGTACTTCGCGGAGCACGAGGGCGAGCGGATCGCGGCGGCGACGATGCTCGTCGTCGGGGGGCACGTCTGGTACTCCTACGGCGCCTCGGCGAACCACAAGCGCGAGGTGCGCCCGTCCAACGCGATGCAGTGGCGGATGCTCCAGGACGCGTACGCGCTCGGCGCGAGCGTCTACGACCTCCGCGGCATCAGCGACGCGCTCGACGAGAGCGACCACCTCTTCGGCCTGATCCAGTTCAAGGTGGGCACCGGCGGGCAGGCTGCCGAGTACCTCGGCGAGTGGGACTTCCCGCTCAACAAGCTTCTCCACAAGGCGCTCGACCTCTACATGTCGCGGCGCTGAGGGCCCCGCAGTTCCGCGACCGATCCGACGCCTCACGCAGGCCCCCGCCCCCATCACCGGAAGAAGAAAGGTGCCGTACCGGCCATGGCGCTCACCCTCTACGTCGATACCGATCGCTGGCGGGCGCACCAGCAGTCGGTGATTCAGCAGTTCCCCGGCATCGTCCCGGTCTGCAAGGGCAACGGCTACGGGTTCGGGCACGAGCGCCTCGCGGAGGAGGCGCACCGCTTCGGTAGCGACATCCTCGCTGTCGGCACCACCTACGAGGCCGCGCGCACCAAGGACTTCTTCGGCGGCGACCTCCTCGTCCTCACGCCGTTCCGGAAGGACGAGGAGCCGGTTCCGCTGCCGGACCGGGCGATCCGCTCGGTCTCCTCGGTGGAGGGTGTCGGGCTCATGCGCGGCGCCCGCGTGGTGATCGAGGTGATGAGCAGCATGAAGCGGCACGGGGTCGCGGAGGAGGAACTCCCCCAGCTCCACGCCGCCATCGACGAGATCCGGCTGGAGGGCTTCGCGATCCACCTGCCGCTCGACCGCACCGACGGCTCCTCGGCCGTCGAGGAGGTCATCGGCTGGATGGACCGGCTGCGGGCCGCCCGGCTGCCGCTCGACACCATGTTCGTCAGCCACCTGAAGCCCGACGAGTTCGCCGTGCTCCAGCAGCAGTTCCCGCAGACCAACTTCCGCGCCCGGATCGGCACCCACCTCTGGCTCGGGGACGCGGACGCGACCGAGTACCGGGGCGCCATCCTCGACGTCACGCCCGTCGTCAAGGGCGACAGGTTCGGCTACCGGCAGCAGAAGGCCGCGGGGGACGGCTGGTTGGTGGTGGTCGCGGGCGGCACCTCGCACGGTGTGGGGCTGGAGTCGCCGAAGGCGCTCCACGGCATGACGTCGCGCGCGAAGGGCGTGGCGCGGGCCGGCCTCGCGACCGTCAACCGGAACCTGGCGCCGTTCCTGTGGGGCGGCAAGCAGCGGTGGTTCGCGGAGCCGCCGCACATGCAGGTCTCGATCCTCTTCGTCCCCTCGGAGGCGCCCGAACCGAAGGTGGGCGAGGAGCTCACGGCGATCCTGCGGCACACGACGACGACCGTGGACCGCACCGTGGACGCCTGACCGCCAGACGCCTCCGTCGCGACGCACGAGGGCGGCCCCGCATCGGCGCGGGGCCGCCCTCGTCCGTGGGGGCGAGCGTCAGCGCTCGACCTTGCCGTCGATGAAGTCCTGGACGTTCTGGCGGGCTTCGTCGTCGTAGTACTGCACGGGCGGGGACTTCATGAAGTACGAGGAGGCGGAGAGGATCGGGCCGCCGACGCCGCGGTCCTTCGCGATCTTCGCGGCGCGGAGCGCGTCGATGATGACGCCGGCCGAGTTCGGGGAGTCCCAGACCTCCAGCTTGTACTCGAGGTTGAGCGGGACGTCGCCGAACGCGCGCCCCTCCAGGCGGACATAGGCCCACTTGCGGTCGTCGAGCCAGGCGACGTAGTCCGACGGGCCGATGTGGACGTTGTCGCTGCCGAGCTCGCGGTCGCGGATCTGCGAGGTGACGGCCTGCGTCTTCGAGATCTTCTTCGACTCCAGCCGGTCGCGCTCGAGCATGTTCTTGAAGTCCATGTTGCCGCCGACGTTCAGCTGCATCGTGCGGTCGAGGATCACGCCGCGGTCCTCGAAGAGCTTCGCCATCACACGGTGCGTGATCGTGGCGCCCACTTGCGACTTGATGTCGTCGCCGACGATCGGCACCCCGGCCTCGGTGAACTTGTCGGCCCACTCCTTGGTGCCCGCGATGAAGACGGGCAGCGCGTTGACGAAGGCGACGCCCGCGTCGATGGCGCACTGCGCGTAGAACTCCACGGCCTCCTGCGCGCCGACCGGCAGGTAGCAGACGAGGACGTCGGCGCCGGACTCGCGGAGCGCCGCCACCACGTCGACCGGCTCCTGCTCGGACTCCTCGACCGTCTCGCGGTAGTACCGCCCGAAGCCGTCCAGGGTGCGGCCGCGCTGGACCGGAACGCCCGCCGAGGGGACGTCGCAGATCTTGATGGTGTTGTTCTCGCTGGCGCCGATCGCGTCGGCGAGGTCGAGACCCACCTTCTTCGCGTCCACGTCGAACGCGGCGACGAACTCGACGTCGCGCACGTGGTAGTCGCCGAACTGCACGTGCATCAGACCCGGCACCTTGCTGTCCGGATCAGCGTCCTTGTAGTACTCCACGCCCTGCACGAGCGACGCGGCGCAGTTGCCCACGCCGGCGATGGCTACTCGAACCGAACCCATTCCGGTTGCTCCCTGGTTTCTCGATGAGGCCCGCCCGGCGGGCCTTAGATGTCGTTCTCTTCGGATCGCTCCGGCCGGCCGCCCTCCCGGCGCCGGTCGGGACCGTCCGACTCCCGGGTGCGGCGCCGCCCGGACGCCGGGTCCTGCGCGGTGTCCGCCTCGGCCGCGCGGTGCGTGCCCTCGTCGCCGGCTGCGCGCTCGGACTCGATCAGCTCGTTGAGCCAGCGGACCTCGCGCTCGACGGACTCCATGCCGTGGCGCTGGAGTTCGAGGGTGTAGTCGTCGAGGCGCTCGCGGGTGCGGGCGAGCGAGGCGCGCATCCGCGCCAGCCGCTCCTCCAGCCGCGTACGACGCCCCTCCAGGACCCGCATGCGGACATCGCGCGAGGTCTGGCCGAAGAAGGCGAAGCGGACGCCGAAGTGCTCGTCCTCCCACGCGTCGGGGCCCGACTGCGTCAGCAGCTCCTCGAAGTGCTCCTTCCCCTCGGCGGTCAGCCGGTAGACGATCTTGGCGCGACGCCCGGAGATCGCCGCCGACTGCGGCCCCTCGGCCGCGGCCGGGGACTCCTCGGCGAGCCAGCCGCGTTGGACGAGCGCCTTGAGGCAGGGGTAGAGCGAGCCGTAGCTGAACGCCCGGAAGACGCCGAGCGAGGTGTTGAGCCGCTTGCGCAACTCGTAGCCGTGCATCGGTGCTTCGCGCAGCAGGCCGAGCACGGCGAACTCGAGGACGCCCGAGCGTCTGCTCATCCTCCGTCGTCCTCCCTGCTCCGGTCGATGCCTGCGGATGCGGTGCCGAACCGCCGAACGCCCTCAACGGCGCGTGCCGTTGCCGTCCGCGTCGAGCGATGGCGCCTGCGGACGCCGGGCGGGCCGCCGGTGCTGGTCGAGCACCGGCGGTGAGCGCTTCCTGTCGAGCCGCGCCCTCGCCGGGTGCGGTGCCTGCGAGGCGTGCTCGCCGCTGTGCCGCGTACCTGTCTCGGGCTGATGTATCGACTCGATACATCAAGACGATAGGCGGGGCGCACGCGTGCGACAAGTGGGGTCTGCGTGAAGGGACTCACATCGCTGATTCGGTGCCAGAGGTTTGTTTCGATTGAGGTGAATACCCGTTAAAGAGGGTTTTGGAGCTGCGTAGTCTGTCGGCTGTGCTGACAGCAGCTGGGAACCGTGTGACGCGCTTGTGCGTCCTCGTCCTGGGTGCAGTGCGGCTGTCTCCGAAGCGACGGAAGCCGTGGACGCCGACGCCGCACACGCTGTGTGCGGTCCGGCAGTCGCGCGGTCTACGGGCCTCGCGGGGGAGCGGCCGCACTCAGGGGGACCAGACGTCAACTGCCACCTTCAGGCGCGAGCGCCGCCTGCCCGAGGAGTAGCTGTTCCAATGAGCGAGCACCGTCGAAAGCCGCCGCAGGGGCGCGGCCGACGCGCGGCGCAGCCGTCGCCCGGCCGTCGCGCAGCGCCGCGCGGCGCCGATCCTTCTGCGTACGGCAGCCGCGCCGAGGCGAGGCGTGCAGCCCAGGGGGGCGGTGGGGGAAGGCGTCGTGCCGCCGCGTCCGGGATGGCCGCGGGGGGTGGCGGCCGGCGAGCGGCGCGTGCGTCGGAGAAGAAGCGCTTCATCGACTACCCGCGTTCCGACCGGGACGGGCTGCGCCGCTGGATTCCGTCGTGGAAGCAGATCCTCGGGGCGTGCGTCGGCTTCCTCGGGCTGCTCGTCGCCATGGCCGGTGTCGCGTACGCGATGGTCGAGGTCCCCGACCCGAACGCGCAGGCGCAGCAGGAGAAGAACGTCTACTACTGGGCCGACGGCAAGCAGATGGTCGTCGCGGGTGAGGGCGAACACAACCGGCAGATCGTGCCGTTGACCCAGATCCCCGAGTCCATGCAGTGGGCGGTCATCGCGGCGGAGAACGAGACGTTCTACGAGGACGCGGGCGTCGACCCGATGGGCATCGTCCGGGCGCTCGGCCGGATGGCGATGGGCGGGGACACCCAGTCGGGCTCGACGATCACGCAGCAGTACGTCAAGAACACCTACCTCGACCAGTCGCAGACGCTCTCACGGAAGTTCAAGGAGCTCTTCATCTCGGTCAAGGTCGGCGCCGAGAAGGACAAGGGCGAAATCCTCGAGGGCTACCTCAACACCGCGTACTACGGCCGCGGCGCCTACGGCATCCAGGCCGCCGCGCAGGCGTACTTCGGCAAGGACTCCAAGGACCTCGACGCGAGCGAGAGCGCCTATCTCGCCTCCACGCTCAACGGCCCCAACTTCTACGACACCGAGGGCGGCATCGGCGAGCAGGCCACCAAGGAGAAGAACATCAAGCGGGCCGAGGCGAGGTGGTCCTGGACCCTCGACCGCGAGGTGGCGATCGGCCGGATGACCAAGGCGGAGCGGGCGAAGTACAGCGAGTTCCCGATGCCCAAGCGGCCGAAGAAGTCGACCGAGCTCAAGGGCCAGATCGGCTACATGGTCAACCTCGCCAACAACTACATCACCAACGACCCGGACAGCGGCATCACCAAGCGCCAGCTCGAAAAGGGCGGCTACAAGATCTACACCACGTTCGATCGCAAGAAGACCGACCATCTCAAGGCGGCGATCGAGAAGGTCAAGAAGGCGAACATCGACCCGAAGAAGCGGAAGGTCGACAAGTACGTCCAGTTCGGCGGCGCCTCGGTGAAGCCCGGCGACGGCGCGATCCAGGCGATCTACGGCGGCGAGGACGCCACCAAGCACTTCACCAACAACGCCGACTACACCGGCGTCCAGGTCGGTTCCACCTTCAAGCCGTTCGTCCTCGCCGCCGCGATGCGCGACGGCGTACGCGACCCCGACGGCACACCCACCCAGGGCGCCGACAGTCGCACCCCCGTCTCACCCAAGTCGGTCTACAACGGCAACAACAAGGTCAAACTGCGCAACTACGACGGCTCGATCTGGAGAAACAAGGAGGGGAAGGAGTGGAACCAGCGCAACGACGGCAACCAGAGCTACGGCGATGTCGACCTGCGCACGGCCATGAAGGAGTCCATCAACACCCCCTTCATCCAGCTCGGCATGGACGTCGGCCTCGACAAGGTGCGGAAGTCGGCGCTCGACGCCGGCGTCAACGAGGAGTCGCTCCCGAAGAACCCCACGCCGACGTTCTCGCTCGGCGTCTCGGCACCGAGCGCGATCCGCATGGCGAACGCCTACGGCACCTTCGCCAAGAGCGGTGTCGAGGCCGAGCCGTACTCGGTGCGGAAGGTCGAGAAGGAGGGTGAGGTCGCCTTCCAGAACCGGAAGGAGACGACCAACGCCTTCGACGCCGCCGTCGCCGACAACGTCACCGACCTCCTGCGCACCGTGGTCGAGGACGGTACGGGCAGCGCGGCACAGGCGCTCGGCCGCCCGGCCGCAGGCAAGACCGGTACCACCGACGGCAACAAGTCCTCCTGGTTCACCGGCTACACACCGCAGTTGGCCACCTCGATCGGCATGTGGCGAGTGAACGACCAGGCGAAGCAGCAGAAGTTCCTCGAGATGTACGGCGTCGGCGGCCAGAAGCAGATCCACGGCGCCTCCTTCCCCGCCGAGATCTGGACGTCGTACATGAAGGCGGCGCTCGAGAACAGCCCCGTCAAGCAGTTCCCGACCCCCACTCCGCTCGGCGACAAGGTCTACGGGGACGGCGCCAGCCCGACGCCGACAGCGACGCCGAGCACCCCCTCGGAGGAGCCGTCCGAGGAGCCCACCGAGGAGGAGACGTCGGAGACGCCTTCGCATGAGCCCTCGGAGACCCCCTCCGACGACGAGAGCTGCCACCCGTTCGACCCGAGGTGCAAGGACGAGGGCGACGACGGCGGAAACGAGGGCGGTGGCGGAGACGACCAGGGCCAGGAGAACGGCGGAGGCGACAGCACCCCCCCGGGCGACGACGAGGGGCAGGGCGACGGGGGCATATTCGGCAACAACAGCGCCGCCTTCCGCAGGGAGTAAGCCCGGAACTTAAGGTTCCACAAGCCCGAAGGGGTCCGCACGCGGTGCGGGCCCCTTCGTCGTGGTGCCGCTGCGCCCCCGCAGGGGGCCGGCCGACCCGTACGGCAGGATGTCCCCCATGACGCGCGCCTCACCGACGGAACCCCCCACCGCCGTCCGCCCCACCGAGGAGGACCGGGTCTCGACAGCCGGCAGCGAACTCCTCGGAGGACCCGTGGGGCGACGCGGCGTCGGCGGGACGGGGTGGTGGAACCCGTTCCGCGTCGTCGCGCTCGTGGCGATCGGGATGTTCGCACTGGGGATGGTGCAGAAGCTCCCCTGCTACAACGGCGGTTGGTTCACCGGCGAGACGAGCCAGTACATCCACGCCTGCTACTCCGACGTCCCCCACCTCTTCAACGGCCGCGGGTTCGCGGACGGCCTCGTCCCCTACCTCGACCGCATCCCCGAACACCTCTCGGGCGGCATGGAGTACCTCGAATACCCCGTGCTCACCGGCGCGTTCATGCAGGTCGCCGCGTGGCTGACGGCACCGCTCCCGGGCGACGTCCAGGAGCGCGAGCAGTTCTACTGGCTGGTCAACGCGGGGATGCTCATGGTCTGCGCGGTGGTCACCGCCGTATGCGTCGCGCGCACGCACAGGCGGCGCCCGTGGGACGGCCTGCTCGTCGCCCTCGCGCCGGCCGCCGCGCTCACCGCGACGATCAACTGGGACCTGCTCGCCGTCGCCCTCACCGCCCTCGGCATGCTGCTGTGGGCCCGGAGCCGCCCGCTCGCGGCGGGGCTCCTCCTCGGACTCGCGACCGCGGCCAAGCTCTACCCCGCGCTGCTCCTCGGCCCGCTGCTGCTCCTGTGCTGGCGAGCCGGCCGGATGCGCCCCTTCGGCAGAGCGCTCTTCGGGGCCGGCGCCGCCTGGCTCTGCGTCAACATCCCCGTGATGCTCGCCTCTTGGGAGGGCTGGTCGAAGTTCTACACGTTCAGCCAGGAGCGCCCCGTCGACTTCGGCTCCGTCTGGCTCCTCCTCCAGCAGCGCACCGGGTGGGGCCTCGAGGACGCCAACGACTACGCGACGGGGCTGATGGCGCTGGGCTGCGCGGGGATCGCCGCGCTCGCCCTCGCCGCCCCGAGACGTCCGCGCTTCGCGGCCCTCGCCTTCCTGGTCGTCGCGCTCTTCATCCTCACCAACAAGGTCTACTCACCGCAGTACGTCCTCTGGTTGGTGCCGCTCGCCGTCCTCGCCCGGCCGCGGTGGCGCGACTTCCTGATCTGGCAGGCGTGCGAGTGCCTCTACTTCCTCGGCATCTGGATGTACCTCGCGTACACCGGCAGCGGTGACGACCACCACGGCCTGCCGCCCGGCGGGTACCAGGTGGTGATCCTCGTCCACCTGCTCGGCACGCTCTACCTCTGCGCCGTGCTCGTCCGCGACGCCCTCCGCCCGGACCACGACACGGTGCGCCGCGACGGTTCCGACGACCCCGGCGGCGGCATCCTCGACGGGGCCGCGGACGTGCGGGTCTTCGGCTCCCGCGCCCGGCACTCCGCGAAGGGGGCCGTCCACTGGGGCGCCGACGGCGCCAACTCCCTTGCGGCTGCCGGTCCTTCGGGGCCGGAGCCCCCTTCCCGCGCTCCCTGACTCCGGCCGATTGCTCGCCGTTCCGCACCGGGTCGCCGTTTCACGTGAAACGGCGGCCCGGTGTGTGAGGCTGTATCCATGGCTGTCGCGCGTGATCTGAGTACCCTGCTGCGCTTTCCAGGGTTCCGGCGGCTTCTCGCCGTCCGACTTCTCTCCCAACTCGCCGACGGTGTCTACCAGGTGGCCCTCGCCTCGTACGTCGTCTTCTCCCCGGAGAACGAGACATCACCGGCCGCGATCGCCTCGGCGATGGCGGTGCTCCTGCTGCCGTACTCCCTCCTCGGGCCGTTCGCCGGCGTTCTCCTCGACCGATGGCGACGGCGCCAAGTCCTGCTCTACGGCAATCTGTTGCGCGCCGTACTCGCCGGCGCGACCGGGTTCCTCATCCTCGACGGTGCACCGCTGTGGCTCTTCTACCTCAGCGCGCTCTCGGTGACCGCCGTCAACCGGTTCGTCCTCGCGGGGCTTTCGGCTGCGTTGCCCCGCGTCGTCGACGGCGAGCGGCTCGTCATCGCCAACTCCCTCTCGCCCACGGCCGGTACGGTCGCCGCGACCGCCGGCGGCGGGGTCGCCTTCATCGTCAGGCTCGCCCTCCCCGAGGGAGGCAGGGAAGCGGACGCACTCGTCGTCGCAGTGGGAGCCGCGCTCTATCTGCTCGGCTCGGCTGCCGCACTGCGCATCTCGCGCGACCTGCTGGGCCCTGAGCCAGGGCAGCTCCGCTCCCGCCTCACCACCGCGGCGGCCGGCACCGTACACGGACTCGTCAGCGGCGTCCGCCACCTCTCGCACCGCCGCCCGGCCGCCGGGGCCCTCGCAGCCTTCACCGTGATGCGCTTCAGCTACGGGGCTCTGACGGTGATGGTGCTGATGCTGTGCCGCTATGCATGGAGCGACGCGGACGACACGGCGGCCGGCCTCGGCCTCCTCGGCCTCGCCGTCGGGCTCTCCGGCGCCGGCTTCCTCGCCGCCGCCGTCCTCACGCCGTACGCGGTCGGGCGGGCGGGCGTCTTCGGGTGGATGGCCGTCTGCGCGGGGGCGGCGGCGGTGCTCGAACCGGCGCTGGGACTGCCTTTCGAGCCGGTGCCGATGCTGCTGGCGGCCTTCGTGCTCGGCGTCGTCACGCAGAGCTCAAAGATCGGCACGGACACCGCCGTCCAGACCACCGTCGACGACGCCTTCCGCGGACGCGTCTTCTCGCTCTACGACATGCTCGCCAACGTCTCCTTCGTGGGAGCCGCCGGAGCCGCCGCCCTGATCCTGCCCCCGGACGGTCGTTCGCCGGTACTGGTGGTCGGCGTCGCCGTGCTCTACGTCGCCACACTCATCGGGCTGCTCCGACTCCGCCGCAGGCTCGCGCTCGCCGGGCGTCCGATGCACCACGTCGTCCGCGGCGGGGCGGACGGCACGGCGAGCCCCGGTACCGGGGAAGCGGACAGCGCCAAGACCTGACGCGCGGTCCGCCGACGCTGTTTCACGTGAAACGCGACCTATCCCTGCTGCCGCTCCCACCACGCCCGCAGTGCGGCCACGGCCTCGTCGTGCTCCATCGGGCCCTGCTCCAGCCGGAGTTCCAGAAGGTAGCGGTACGCCTCGCCGACCACGGGGCCGGGCCGCAGGCCGAGGATGCTCATGATCTCGTTGCCGTCGAGCGCGGGGCGGATGGCGTCGAGTTCCTCCTGCTCCTGGAGGCGGGCGATGCGTTCCTCAAGGCTGTCGTACGCGCGGGAGAGGGCGTTCGCCTTCCGCTTGTTCCTCGTCGTGCAGTCGGAACGGGTCAGCTTGTGGAGCCTGTCGAGCAGCGGGCCCGCGTCGCGGACGTACCGCCGCACCGCGGAGTCCGTCCACTCGCCCGTGCCGTAGCCGTGGAAGCGCAGATGGAGCTCGACGAGGCGGGAGACGTCCTTGATCAGCTCCCCCGGGTACTTCAGCGCGGTGAGCCGCTTCTTCGTCAACTTGGCGCCGACGACCTCGTGGTGGTGGAACGAGACCCGACCGTCCTTCTCGAAGCGGCGGGTCTTCGGCTTGCCGATGTCGTGGAGGATCGCCGCGAGGCGCAGTGTGAGGTCCGGCCCCTCCTTTTCGAGGTCGATCGCCTGCTCCAGGACCGTGAGCGAATGCTCGTAGACGTCCTTGTGCCGGTGGTGCTCGTCGCTCTCCAGGCGCAGCGCCGGGATCTCGGGGACCACACGCTGCGCGAGCCCCGTCTCCACCAGCAGCCGCAGGCCGTTGCGCGGGTGGTCCGAGAGGATCAGCTTGCTGAACTCGTCCCGTACGCGCTCCGCCGAGACGATGTCGATGCGGTCGGCCATCTCCGTCATCGCCGCCACCACATCGTCCGCGACGCGGAAGTCGAGCTGCGCGGCGAAGCGGGCGGCGCGCAGCATCCGCAGCGGGTCGTCGGAGAAGGAGTCCTCCGGCGCTCCGGGCGTGCGCAGCGCCCGCCGGGCGAGGTCGTCGAGACCGCCGTAGGGGTCGACGAACGCCTTCTCCGGCAGGGCGACGGCCATCGCGTTGACGGTGAAGTCGCGGCGGGCGAGGTCGCCCTCGATCGAGTCGCCGTAGGAGACCTCGGGCTTGCGGGACGTGCGGTCGTACGCTTCGGAGCGGTACGTCGTGATTTCTACGGTGAACTCGCGCCCCGACGAGGGATCCCGCTTCTTGCAGCCCACCGTGCCGAAGGCGATACCGACCTCCCAGACGGCGTCGGCCCACGGGCGCACGAGGCGGAGGACCTCCTCGGGGCGAGCGTCCGTCGTGAAGTCGAGGTCGTTGCCGAGCCGTCCGAGCAGCGCGTCCCGTACCGAACCGCCCACCAACGCCAGGCTGGACCCCGCTTCCCGGAACCTTCGCGCGAGGTCGTCGGCGACGGGGGAGACCCGGAGCAGTTCGCTGACGGCTCGGCGCTGCGCCGAGCTGAGCTGCTCCGCTGCGGGATGCGTCGACGGGGACGTCACCGGTCGGGGCGGGTCGGAGGGGGTCGGCCGCCGGGTCGGCTGCTGGCTGTCGTTCTTGGCGTTCGGCACAACCAGAAAGGGTACGTTGCCGCTCCGGCCCCGAAACCCCGTACCCACCGGCCGATTCCCGCCGGGTCCCGGGGCACCGCGAGGCCCGAATTCCGGAGGAACTCGGCACTGCGCCCACGCCCGTGCCGTGCGGTCGAAGCCGCGGCACTTCCACTCTTCGACCCTCGTTACCATCAGGGTCCCGGAACCGACGAGACACCCGGACCAGGCCCACCAACCACGAGGGGACGGACGAGCGCGTGGCCGACGCGGCTGAGAAGCAGGTGCCCCCCGATCCCGGCGGCACGGGGCGCACGCCGCCCCGGACCGAGCCGGCACATCGCGGTCGGCGCCGCCTCCGCACGGCGGCCGCGGGATGCCTCGCCGCCGGCCTCGCTCTCGCCTGCACCGCGGCCGGCGTCACGCCCCAAGCGGCGGCGGCCCCCTCGGCGCGGAGCGAGACCGGGCGCGGCTCGGAGACCGCGCGGATCTCCGTGAACACCCTGACGCCCTCGGTTCCGAAGCAGAGCGACACCCTCACCCTCACCGGCACCGTGACCAACCGCGGCGACGCACCGATCACAGACGGCGAACTGAAACTGCGGGTCGGCCCGACACTCGACTCCCGCAGCGCCATCGAGCAGACGGCCGACCGCAAGGGCTACCTCTCCGGCGCCGACGGCACGGAGATCAACAAGCACACGGCGAAGACCGGAACCCTCAAACCCGGCATCAGCAGCGCCTTCACCCTGAAGGTCCCTGTCGACTCGCTCGGCCTGCAGTCCGACGGCGTCTACCAGCTCGGTGTCTCCCTCACGGGCCGCACGAAGCAGCAGCCGTACGACCAGGTCCTCGGGATAGAGCGCACCTTCCTCCCCTGGCAGCGCTCCGGCTCCGACACCACGAAGCTCACCTACGCCTGGCCGCTCGTCGCCGAGTCCGAGCTGACGGCGCGCACCGAGTCGGACGAGGAGCAGACCCCGGTCTTCCTCAACGACGACCTCGCCGACGAGCTCGCCCCCGGCGGCCGCCTCCAGCAGATGGTCTCGCTCGGCGACGAGCTCCCCATCACCTGGGTCGTCGACCCCGACCTGCTCGCGACCGTCGACATGATGACCAAGCCCTACCGAGTGCAGGAAGCGGAGGGGAAGACCCGGGCCGGGCGCGGGCAGGCGTACGCCAAGCAGTGGCTCAACGACCTGCAGAGCGCCGTCCAGGGCGAGGAGGTCGTGGCGCTGCCCTTCGCCGACCCGGACCTCGCCTCCCTCGCCCACCAGGGACGCCGCGTCCCCGACGCCCTCAACCAGCTCCAGCCGGCGACCGAACTCGGCGCGGAGACGGTGCGGGTCGTCCTGCACACCACCGCGCGGACCGACTTCGCGTGGCCCGTCAACGGCGCTCTCGACTCCTCGATCGTCGACGTCGCCACCTCGGCCGGCGCCCACAACGTCCTCGCGCGCAGCGACACCTTCCCCGACGGCGGCCTCAACTACACGGCCTCCGCACCGCGTCCCATCGGCGGCGGGAACACCGCGGTCGTCTCGGACGCCGGCCTGTCGAAGGCGTTCGAGGGCGACCTCACCGAGGCGTCCGCGACCACCGAAGCGGTCCAGCGCTTCCTCGCGCACAGCCTCTCGGTCTCCCGCCAGGTGCCGACGAAGAACCGCAGCATCGTCGTCGTACCGCAGCGCATGCCGACCGCCTCGCAGGCGCAGGCGATGGCTTCGGCGCTCAGCGCGCTGGAGAGCGACGGCACGTGGACGGAGGGGCAGAGCCTCTCCGAGGCCGCCGAGTCCAAGCCGGACCCGAACGCCGGCACCCGCTTGCCCGGAGCCGGTTCGTACCCCGGGGCGCTCAGCAAGAAGGAGCTCCCCACCTCCGCCTTCCGGCAGGTGTACGACACCAAGAAGCAGCTCGACGACTTCCAGCAGGTGCTCACCCGCTCCGACCGCGTCGTGACGCCGTTCGGCAACGCCATAGACCGCGCCGTCTCCGTCTCCTGGCGGGGGCGTCCGGGGCACGCCGCCGAGTTCAGGGACGGCGTCCAGGAGTACCTGGAGAGCCTCACGGGCGAGGTCCGGCTGATCGAGAAGTCCGACGTCACGCTCTCCGGCCGCAGCGCCACCGTTCCCGTCACCGTCCAGAACAACCTGCTGCAGCGGGTCGACGGCCTGGAGCTCGAGCTGAAGCCGAGCCGCCGGATCGGCCTCGACGTGGGTGAGCGGCAGCCGGTGCAGGTGGACGGCGGGCACAGCCAGTCGGTGAAGTTCTCCACTTCGGCCAAGGCGAACGGGCGGTCCTACGTCGAGGCGCAGCTCTACACCAAGGACGGCAAGCCCTACGGCAAGCCGATGGTCTTCCAGGTGCACGTCACCTCGATCACGTCGACCGTCCTCCTGGTGATCGCAGGCGGCGTGCTGCTCATGGTCCTCGCCGGCGTCCGGATGTACACCCAGCGCAAGCGCCGCGGCCCCGCGCCCGACCCGGATGCCCCGCTGGACACGAACGCGAACGGAGGAGAGTCTTCCTCGGACGACGAGCCGCAGCCCGACGCGACGACCGACGCCGAGGACACGAGCGCCGAGGCCGGTGAGGAACCGCAGGACGGTACGGAACGTGGGAGAGCTACGGGGACCGAGGACACCGGTCGGGGCGCGACCGACACCGGACGGGATGACGACGACCCCCCGTCCGCGGGTGAGAGAGTGGACCGTTGAGTCAGCCGCGTGAGCACCAGGGGCATGCACAGCAGGGGCAGGGGTAGCCAGCGATGAACGCGCCGTACGGCGGCGACCGGGACCGGACTCCCGGAGACGACTCCGAGCAGTCGCAGAACTCCCGGGTGCCCGGGCCCCCGCAGGCGGAACCGCCGCCCGCTCCGGAACCCCCCTACGACGAGCGCAGGTTGGAACCGGACACGCCCTTCGCGCCTCCCGCGGACCCGCGCGCCTGGGGCCCGCCGGCCGACGAGCAGCCGCACGCCGCCGACCCCACCTCCACCCTCGACTTCGGCCGCCCCACCCACCGGGGGACGCCCGAGGCGCCGGGCGGCCGACCCACCGTCGACCTCGGGCGCCCGACCGACGGGACGACACCGCGCCCCCAACAGGACGCCTTCGCCCACCTCTTCCGCGACCAGGGCCAGGACGGCAGCACCGGCGGCCCCCCGCCGGCACAGCCGCCCCTGCCCGGCTACGGCCCCCCGGCGCCCCCCGCGCCGCAGACGCCACCGGGACCGACCGCCGCGAGCCCGGCCGAGGGCCTCCCGGAGCCCGGCACCGCGGCCCCCGAACCCGTCGCCGAGCCCGGCGGGCCGGACGAGACCGCCGCCGTGGGCACACCGGCGAAGTCCGGCGGCGGCCTGCTGAAGTCGAGCGCCATCATGGCCGCGGGCACGATGGTCTCGCGGCTCACCGGCTTCGTCCGGAACGCGATGACGGTCATCGCGCTCGGCGTCGCGATGCTCGGCGACTCCTACCAACTCGCCATCACCATCCCGACGATGCTCTACACGCTCACCGTCGGCGGCGGCCTCAACTCGGTCTTCGTCCCCCAGCTCGTCCGGGCGATGAAGCGGGACGACGACGGGGGCGAGGCGTACGCCAACCGGCTGCTGACACTCGTCGCCTGCGTCCTCGGCGGACTGACCGGAGCGGCACTCCTCGCGGCACCGCTGCTCGTCCCCCTGATGTCCGGGTCGATCGCCAACAACCCGGAGGCCAACGGGGTCGCCGTCAGCTTCATCCAGTACTGCCTGCCCACGATCTTCTTCATGGGCATCCACGTGGTGATAGGGCAGATCCTCAACGCCCGCGGCCGCTTCGGCGCGATGATGTGGACGCCGGTCCTCAACAACGTCGTCATCATCTCGACGCTGGCGATGTTCCTCGCGGTCTACGGCCCCGCGGCCTCCTCGGAGATGACGGTCTCCGACATCCCGCCCGAAGCCGTCAGGCTGCTCGGCGTCGGGACGCTCCTCGGTCTCGTCGTCCAGGCGCTCGCGATGATCCCGTACCTGCGGGCCACCGGCTTCCGCCTCCGCCCACGGTTCGACTGGCGCGGCCACGGCCTCGGCAAGGCGGCGAAGCTCGCCAAGTGGACGATCTTCTTCGTCCTCGCCAACCAGGCCGGCGTCCTCGTCGTCAGCCAACTCTCCACCTGGGCCCAGGCATCCGCCGAGCGCGACGGCCATGCGGGCGTCGGCTTCTCCGCGTACTCGAACGCGCAGCTCATCTGGAACATGCCGCAGGCGATCATCACCGTCTCCGTGATGGCCGCGCTCCTCCCCCGCCTCTCGCGCTCCGCGAGCGACGGCGACAGCGGCGCCGTCCGCGACGACATCTCGCAGGGCCTGCGGAACTCGGCGGTCGCCATCGTCCCGATCGCCTTCGGGTTCGTCGCGCTCGGCATCCCGATGTGCACCCTGATCTACGGGTCCGCCGGGACCGCGTCGGCCCAGAACATCGGCTACATGCTGATGGCGTTCGGCGTCGGCCTGATCCCGTTCTCCGTGCAGTACGTGGTCCTCCGCGCCTTCTACGCCTACGAGGACACCCGGACGCCCTTCTACAACACCGTGATCGTCGCAGCGGTCAACGCGGCGGCCTCCGCGCTCTGCTTCCTCCTCCTCCCGGCCCGCTGGGCGGTCGTCGGCATGGCCGCGTCCTACGGACTCGCGTACATCATCGGCGTCGTCGTGGCGTGGCAACGGCTGCGCCGGAAGCTAGGCGGCAACCTCGACGGGCGCAACGTCGTGCGCACCTACGTACGGCTCGCCGGCGCCAGCATCCCGGCGACGCTCGTGGCCGGCGGAGTCGTCTACGTGCTCACCCAGGCGCTCGGCAGCGGGACGTTCGGCTCGATCGTCTCGCTGCTCCTCGGCGGGGTCGCCCTTCTCGCCGTCTTCGTACTCGCCGCGAAGCGAATGCGGATCGCCGAGATGACGACGCTGCTCGGCATGGTCCGCAGCCGCCTCGGCAGGTGACCCGATGCCGGCACACGGAGAGAACGGCACCGGATGGCACACCTGGCCGTACGCCCGCGATCCCGCCGACCTCCGCGCCGTTGCAGGCCAGAGCCGCGGGCGGGCGGCGATACAACCTTCACCGGCGGCTGTGTGTCGTGCATAGCGGTGGACCGTAGGCACAATTGCTGTGGGCCGATTCGAGTACCGGCCCCACTCGGCTGCAACGACTGGGGAGGCAGGAACGACGGTGGCGGAACGGAGCACGGCTGCCGTCGGCGTGGCAGACAGCGGCGAGTCCGAGGGCAAGACGCTCTCCGACCGGACGGATGCTACGAACGACGGCGCGACGCACGGGGACGGCCCGCAGGACACCGCGCCTGAGGCCGAAGAAGGCGGAGCAGAGGACTCGGCCACGCGTGCGGAAAGCTCCGACGCAGCGGAGCCGAAGGACGCTCCCGAAGCCGCCGAGTACCCCGACACCCCCGGGGAGGGTGACTCTCCCTCCGACAAGCAGGTGGAGAGCCCTCCCGAAGCGGTGGCAGAGGACGCGTCCATAGGAAGTGCGCAGCCGACCGGGGGAGAGCCCTCCGCTTCCCTCGATACCGAAGCCGACGTGCAGCCGGCCGCGTCCGGCCGAGCCGAAGCCCCGGAGGACGCCGCCTCGGAGCCCGAGCCGCCCGGTGCCGAAGAGGAGACAGTCGCTCCCGAGTTGCACAGCGGCCACAAGCTCGCCCGCAGGTACCGCCTGGAGGAGTGCGTCACCCGGCTCGACGGCTTCAGCAGTTGGCGTGCCGTGGACGAGAAGCTGCGCCGCGCCGTCGGCGTCCACGTCCTGCCCGCCGCGCATCCCCGCGCCCGCAAGGTCCTCGCGGCCGCCCGCTCCGCCGCGCTCCTCGGCGATCCGCGGTTCGTGCAGGTGCTGGACGCGGTCGAGGAGGGCGAGCTCGTCTACGTCGTCCACGAGTGGCTCGTCGACGCCGTTCCCCTCAACGACCTGCTGTTGACGGCGCCCTTGGAGCCGCACGAGGCGTACCAGCTCATCAGCCAGCTCTCGCAGGGGATGGCGGCCGCGCACCGCGAGGGTCTCGCGCACCTGCGGCTCAGCCCGTCCTGCGTGCTGCGCACCGGAGTCGGCCAGTACCGCATCCGCGGCCTCGCGGTGAACGCCGCGCTCCGCGGCGTCACCAGCGAGGAACCGTCGCGCACCGACACGGAGGCCGTCGGCGCCCTGCTCTACGCCGCCCTCACGCAGCGGTGGCCGTACGACGAGGACGCGTACGGCCTCTCCGGCGTGGGCGGCCTCGCCGGGGGCACGCTGATCGCGCCCGACCAGGTGCGCGCGGGCGTACACCGCGGCCTCTCGGCGCTTGCGATGCGCGCCCTCGTCAACGACGGGGCGACACCCTCCCGCCAGGACCAGCCCTGCGCCACCCCGGACGAGCTCGCCAAGGCGGTCGCCGAGCTTCCGCGCATCAGACCGCCCGAGCCCGCCTACCAGCCGCCCGCCGCTTACGCACGCCGCCAGAGCAGCGCCGTACCCCCCGGCGTCCCGCCCACCGGGACCGAGCCGCCGGCTCCGCCCGCGCTGCCGGGGCGTACGGGGAAGGCGCTGAAGTGGGGCGTCTCCGCGCTGCTCATCGCGGCGCTCGGGCTGGGGAGTTGGCAGGTCGCGGACGCGCTGCTGAAGGGCGACACCACCAACGAGAAGCCGGCCCCCGCCCCGACGAAGGAGGCGGACCCGACGGGCGAACCGATCAAGGTCGCCGGAGTCGAGGACTTCGACCCCGAGAGCGCCGACGGCCAGGAGAACCCGGAGGACGTCGACGACGCCGTCGACGACGACCCCACCACCTACTGGCCCACGAGCAAGTACTACGGCCAGCCCAACTTCGGCAACCTCAAGTCGGGCGTCGGCCTCATCCTCGACCTGGGCAAGCTCCAGCAGGTGAGCGAGGTCCAGGTGGACTTCCTCGGCACCACCCGGGCCGAGATCCATGCGGCCCCCCGCAGCGCGACGGGGATGCCCACCAGCCTCGGCGGCTTCGAGAAGGTCTCCGGCGGCACGGGCGAGAAGCTGAAACTCAAGGCGAAGAAGCCCGTGCGGACGCAGTACGTCCTGCTCTGGCTCACGAAGCTCCCGCTCTCGGAGGACGGCAACTACCGTGGTCGGGTCGCGGAGGTACGGGTCCTCAGCTGAGTCGGCGGCCGACGGGCGGCCCTGAACAGGTGGAGATCCGGGGAGGGGAGGCGCAGGCCGTGCACGAGGGACCGGAGCAGCCTGCACGGTCGGCCGAGCCCGCGCCACTCGCGCTCGCGGACGACCGTGAACTCCTGGCCCGCCATGTCGAGGGCGAGCACGAGGCGTTCGGCGAGCTGGTGCGCCGCCACCGGGACCGGCTCTGGGCCGTCGCGGTACGCACTCTCGGCGACCGTGAGGAGGCGGCCGACGCCGTGCAGGACGCGCTGATATCCGCGTACCGCGGTGCCCACACCTTCCGCGGGCGCTCCGCCGTCACGACGTGGCTGCACCGGATCACCGTCAATGCCTGCCTCGACCGCGCACGCAAGGCGGCCTCCCGCCGCGCCACGCTCACCGACGACACGGCCCACCTCGAGCAGCTTCTGGAGCCGGAGGAGTCGGCAGCCGCTCCGGCCGAACGGCAGGACCTCCACAGGCAACTCGTCGAGGCGCTCGCCGAACTCCCCGCCGAGCAGCGGGCGGCGCTCGTCCTCGTCGACATGCAGGGGTACCCCGTCGCCGAGGCGGCGGAGATACTCGACGTCGCGGTCGGCACGGTGAAGAGCCGCTGCGCTCGCGGAAGAGCCCGCCTGCTGCCCCTCGTCTCGTACCTGCGGCCGAACGGGCCGGAGGGGGATACTCCCGACCACGACCGGGGAAGGAACCGGACTCGGGGGACATCCGTCCCACCTTCGAGGGAGTCCTCGGAAGACAGCAGCGACTCGGCGGCGGTGAAAGGAGGGGGGCAGACGTGACGTCCACTCCTTTCCCCCCGGAGAATCCCTCGGACCTTCCGCCCTCGTCGACGGAGCGCGAGGGCAAGGAGCACCCGGAGGTCGAAGAGATCTCTGCCCTCGCGGAGAACCTCCTCCCGGTGGATCGCTGCGGCGAGGTGAAGCGCCACCTGGCGCGGTGCGCCCCTTGCCGGGAGACGGCCGACTCGCTCGCAGAGATCCGCGCCGCTCTCGGCACCCTCCCCGGACCGCCACGGATGCCGGCCGACGTCGCGGGGCGGATCGACGCCGCCCTCGCTGCCGAGCTGCTCCTCGACTCCACTCCCTCCCCGGAGTCCGCGCACAACGCGCGTGCGGAGGCGTGGGTTTCACGTGAAACGGACTCGCAGCCGGCTCCGTCCGCGTCCCCCAGGGCTGTCGCGCAGACCTCCGCACGGGTTTCACGTGAAACCCGGCCCGCGGACAACCGTCCCGACGGCCACACCTCGGCTTCCACGGGTGCCGGACGCACTCGCCGCCGCGGGGCTCGTCCGGCGAACCGGCGTCGGCGGCTACTCCTCGGCGCGGTCGGCGCGGTGGCGGCGCTCGGCGTCGGCTCGCTCGGCGCGCAGAGCCTCTTCTCCGACTCCGAGCCGGAGCAGACCGTGCTGGAGGCCGACTCTCCGCACAACACAGCCGAGGACCGCGCCCTCCACGCCCGCGTGCAGGGCCTCCTCGCCGCGCGGGAGGAGCAGCCCTCGCCCGAGTCCCCGAAGTTCTCCACCAAGGAGAGCCCCGGCGACAACCTCCTCCGCGAGAAGGGGGGCGGAGAGGGTTCCGACGCATACGTACCGTCGTGCGTGCGCCGCTCGCTCGAGCGCCCGGAGACGCCGCTCGCCGTGGACCGCGACGCCGCGTACGGCGGCACCTCCGGTTACCTCGTGGTGCTGCCGCACCCCGGAGGCGGGAGGACCGTCGACGCCTACCTGATAGACGACTCCTGCCTCAGCGAGGACCCGCCGACCACGGGGCGGGTCGTGGTCAAGAGGACGTTCTCCACGAAGTGACGCCGGGCCGTCGGGGCTGAGGACGGGAATGCCCGCCCCGTAGTATCCGTTGGACGGGGTGGCATCCTCGTGATCCTCGGTTAGTAGTCGGCAGACAAGGAAGACTCCCGTGAGCGACGTCCGCAACGTGATCATCATCGGCTCGGGCCCCGCAGGCTACACGGCGGCGCTCTACTCGGCCCGTGCCTCGCTGGAGCCGTTGGTCTTCGAAGGCTCCGTCACCGCGGGTGGTGCGCTGATGAACACCACCGAGGTGGAGAACTACCCGGGGTTCCAGGAAGGCATCATCGGCCCGGAGCTCATGGAGAACATGCGGGCCCAGGCAGAGAGGTTCGGCGCCGAACTCGTCGCGGACGACGCCTCGGCCGTCGACCTCAGCGGCGAGATCAAGACGGTCACCGACTCCAGGGGCACCGTGCACCGCGCCAGGACCGTGATCGTCGCCACCGGGTCCCAGCACCGCAAGCTCGGCCTGCCCATGGAGGACGAGCTCTCCGGCCGCGGCGTCTCGTACTGCGCGACCTGCGACGGCTTCTTCTTCCGCGAGCAGCACATCGCCGTGATCGGCGGTGGGGACACCGCCATGGAGGAGGCCACCTTCCTCTCGCGCTTCGCCAGCTCGGTGACGATCGTCCACCGCCGCGACAGCCTCCGCGCCTCCAAGGCGATGCAGGAGCGCGCCTTCGCCGACCCGAAGATCAACTTCGCGTGGGACAGCGAGGTCGCCAAGATCCAGCAGGCGGAGGGCAAGCTCTCGGGGCTGACGCTGCGCAACACGAAGACAGGTGAGACCTCCGAGCTCGCCGCGACAGGGCTCTTCGTCGCCATCGGCCACGATCCGCGCGTCGAGCTCTTCAAGGACGTCCTCACGCTCGACGACGAGGGCTACATCACGGTCGACGCCCCCTCGACCCGCACCAACGTCCCCGGCGTCTTCGCCGCGGGCGACGTCGTCGACCACACGTACCGCCAGGCGATCACCGCGGCGGGCACCGGATGCTCCGCCGCCCTCGACGCCGAGCGGTACCTCGCCTCGCTCGCCGACACCTCCTCCGCTTCCACCCACACCGCCTCCACCGAGGACGAGGACAAGCAGGCAGCAGCCGTCTGACGGCGGACGAGCCCAGCTGTCCACGGCGGCCCGCGCCGCCGACGCCCACACCACGTCACCGCACACAGAGGAGAACTGCCATGGCCGGTGCCACCGTGACCGCAACCGACGCCGACTTCGACGAGGTCGTCCTCAACAGCGACAAGCCCGTGCTCGTCGACTTCTGGGCCGCCTGGTGCGGTCCGTGCCGTCAGATCGCTCCGTCTCTGGAGGCGATCGCGGAGGAGAACGTCGACAAGCTCAAGATCGTCAAGCTCAACATCGACGAGAACCCGGGCGTCGCAGCCAAGTACGGCATCATGTCGATCCCGACGATGAACGTCTACCAGGGCGGCGAGGTCGCCAAGACCATCGTCGGTGCCAAGCCGAAGGCCGCGCTGGAGAAGGAGCTCGCCGAGTTCATCGGCTGATCTTCGCGTCCCGAAGGGCGGTGGCTGCGTTTCACGTGAAACGCAGCCACCGCCCTTTGCTGTGCCGCGGATGTGACCGCGGAGCTACAGCGGTCGCGGCATCGGTTCCTTGTGCACCGCACCGAGGAGTTGGTCGAGCGCCCGCTCCACGTCGAGCTTCCAGGAGACCGTCGACCTGAGATCGAGACGCATCCTGGGATACCGCGGATGCGATCGCACCGTCTTGAAGCCCACGGCCAACAGGTACTCGGCAGGGAGCACACACGCCGGGCGCCCCCACCTTCCGTCCCCGAAAGCCTCCACCGCGCGGAACCCGCGCCGCAGCACGTCCTTGGCGACGGTCTGCACCATGACCCGCCCGATCCCCTGCCCCTGGAACCGCGGCAGCAGGGAGGCAGTCATCAGCTGCACCGCGTCGGCCGAGACCGGGCTCGTGGGAAAGGCCGCCGCGCGCGGCACATACGCTGCCGGCGCGTAGAGGAAGAACCCTGCGGGCTCGCCGTCGACGAGGACGACGCGGCCGCACGAGCCCCACTCCAAGAGCACGGTGGAGATCCATGCTTCCTTCTCCGCAGCGCCGCGAGCGCAGCGAACGGCCTCCTCCCCACCGACCGGGTCAAGCTCCCAGAAGACGCACTGCCGGCAGCGCTCGGGGAGTTGGTGGAGGTTGTCCAAAGTGAGCGGAACGAGCTGTCGCCCCATGGAGCCATCGTATCCATGGGGCGACAGGTCGGAGGGAGAGCCGCGGGTCAGGAACCGTCCACGTCGTCCTCCTGCTGCCCGCCTTCGGTGAGTTGCTGCTCCAGCCTCTCGCCCTCGCCCGGGGCGAACTGCCCAAGGATGCGCTGCAAGTCGTCCATGGACGCGAACTCGACGACGAGCTTGCCCTTCTTCTGGCCGAGGTCGACCTTCACCCGGGTCTCGAAGCGGTCGGAGAGCCTGCCGGCGAGGTTGTCGAGTGCGGGGGAGACCCTCGCCCCGGCCCGGGGACCCTTCGACTTCGCCGTCTTCTTCGGCTTGCCGCCCATCAACGTGACGATCTCTTCGACCGCACGCACCGAGAGCCCTTCGGCGACGATGCGATGCGCCAGGCGGTCCTGCTCCTCGCCGTCCTCCACGGAGAGGAGCGCGCGGGCATGGCCGGCAGAGAGCACCCCCGCAGCGACACGACGCTGGACCGACGGCGAGAGGCGCAACAACCTGAGCGTGTTGGAGACCTGGGGGCGGGAGCGGCCGATTCGGTCCGCCAACTGGTCGTGCGTGCAGTCGAAGTCCTTCAGCAACTGGTCGTAGGCGGCTGCCTCCTCCAGCGGGTTGAGCTGGGCCCGGTGGAGGTTCTCCAGGAGAGCGTCGAGCAGCAGCTTCTCGTCGCCCGTGGCGCGCACGATCGCGGGGATGCGCTCCAGGCCGGCCTCCCGGCATGCCCGCCAACGGCGCTCGCCCATGATCAGCTCGTACCGATCGGGGCCCAACTGCCGTACGACGACGGGCTGGAGGAGGCCGACCTCCTTGATGGAGACGACGAGCTCGGCGAGGGCGTCCTCGTCGAAGACCTCCCGCGGTTGGCGGGGGTTGGGGGTGACGGCGTCGAGCGGCACCTCGGCGAAGTGCGCCCCCGGCACCTCCTCGGTTGCCCCCGCGGGCTCCGCCTCGACGGTTTCACGTGGAACGCTCTCGGACGGCGCTGCGTCGGGCAGCGCCGTCACCTTCGCCGCGGCGACCCCGCGCGCGCTGCGCTCCGGGCTGAGTACCGCCGCGCCCGAACCGCCCTCTCCGGATGCCTCGTTCTCCTCCGAGGCCGGAGCGGCCGGGATCAGCGCACCGAGGCCCCGGCCAAGTCCCCTACGACGATCACTCACTGGGTGCCCTCCGCGCTTGCACTCTGCTGCCCTTGCTGCGACTGCACGCTGGGATCGCGCAGCGCAATCTCCCGCGCCGCCTCCAGGTAGGAGAGCGAACCGCTGGAGCCTGGATCGTAGGTCAACACCGTCTGGCCGTAACTCGGAGCCTCCGAGATCCGCACCGAGCGCGGAATGTTGGTGCGCAGCACCTCGTCGCCGAAGTGCCCGCGCACCTCCTCGGCCACCTGCGAGGCGAGCCGGGTCCGGCCGTCGTACATCGTCAGGATGATCGTCGAGATGTGGAGGTGCGGGTTGAGGTGGCCTTTCACCAGGTCGACGTTGCGCAGGAGTTGACCCAGGCCCTCCAACGCGTAGTACTCGCACTGGATCGGGATGAGCACCTCGGCGCCGGCGACGAGGGCGTTGACCGTGAGCAGCCCGAGCGAAGGCGGGCAGTCGATGAGCACGTAGTCGAGGGGCTGCTCGTACGCATCGAAGGCACGCTGGAGTCGGCTCTCCCTCGCGACCAGCGAGACCAACTCGATCTCCGCACCGGCGAGATCGATGGTGGCCGGAGCGCAGAAGAGCCCCTCGACGTCGGGTACGGGCTGCACCACATCAGAGAGGGGCTTGCTCTCCACCAGGACGTCATAGACGGAGGGGACCTCGGAGTGATGGTCGACGCCGAGCGCCGTCGAGGCGTTGCCTTGGGGGTCAAGGTCGACAACCAGAACGCGGGCGCCATGGAGCGCAAGTGAGGCCGCAAGGTTGACCGTTGTGGTGGTCTTGCCTACACCGCCCTTCTGGTTGGCGACGACCATGACGCGCGTCCGCTCCGGCCTGGGGAGCGCTTCCCCGGTACGGTTCATCGCCTCCACGGCCTGCTGCGCGGCGCGCCCGATAGGGGTGTCGTCCATGGGCGGTGGCGTCTCCCGCCCCGCGTCGCCGCGGGTCCCGAGGCCCGCGCCCACGCTGGTGTCCCCGGGTTCTGACCGGGGACCGGGGACCGGATCGGCCATCGGTCCCGCGATATTTGCGTCGGACCGCAACGGTTCACTCTCCTCGACTTCAGGCTCTCTCTGAGCAGAGCCTGCCATGCCTTCTGTCCCACGAACCAGCGAGCCCCGGTCAGTTGTGGACGAATGGGAACCGGAGCGTGGCTCGTGATGGATCCGGCCGCGCGAACCTGCTGCTGCGCGGCCTCTGCTGATGATTCCTTGCAAGAGTGAGCGGCGTTTCACGTGAAACACGATGCACGCGCTCTACGACCGTACCTCTGCGACACTCCGTCAACCGCACCGCATGGGGCTGCTATGGAGTAAGGCGCCGCCATCGGCACAAAAAAGAAGCGGGGAACGGGACCGCACATCCCGTTCCCCGCACGCTCGAAGAGCGGCCCCTACCGTGCGTTCAGCGACGGCGTCGCCCTCCACGGCTGCGGCCCGAGCGCGCCGCCTTGGCCGCCTTGGCACGCTTAGCGGCGAACCGCACCCCGCCGGGGCTCTCGCCGACACCGACGCGCACGATCGTCGCCGGTGGGTCCACCAGGCCCTCGCCCGCGTGCTCGACGGAGCTCTCCACGACGTTCAGCTTGTGCAGAGCGTCCCTGGCACCGCGCAGCTCGTCCTCCGCCGTGTCCCCCTTCAGGGCGAGCATCTCTCCGTAGGGCCGCAGCAGAGGAACCCCCCAGCCCGCGAGACGGTCGAGGGGAGCCACCGCTCGCGCCGTGACGACGTGCACCGGCCGCAGCACCCCGAGTACCTCCTCGGCACGACCGCGAACGACAGTGACGTGGTCGAGCCCGAGAAGTTCGACGACCTCCTGGAGGAAGGTCGTACGCCGCAACAGCGGTTCGAGCAGCGTGATCTGGAGGTCCGACCGGACCAGCGCGAGCGGGATGCCGGGGAGCCCGGCACCGGAACCGACGTCGCACACCGAGACGCCCTCGGGGACGAGGTCGGAGAGGACGACGCAGTTGAGCAGGTGCCGCTCCCAGAGCCTCGGCACCTCCCGCGGACCGATGAGGCCGCGGCGGACTCCGGCGTCGGCGAGCACCTCGCCGTACCTGACGACGTCCGGGAGCCGGTCACCGAACGCCCGCTCGGCGGCCTCTGGCGGAGGCGGCAGCTCCGCCTCGGGGCCCTCGTCCGGTACACCGCCCCCGGAGAGGTCAGTCCTCGCGCCCGGGCTCACGGCAGCACGACCACACAGCGCTGCGGCTCCTCGCCCTCGGACTCGCTCCGCAGCCCCTCGGCCTTCACGGCGTCATGGACGACCTTGCGCTCGAAGGGAGTCATCGGCGGGAGCTTCACCGACTCCCCGGTGCTGCGTGCATCCTGCACCGCCTTCGACCCCAGTTCGGTGAGCTGCTCGCGCTTCTTGGCGCGGTAGCCCCCGACGTCGAGCATGAGGCGGCTGCGGTCGCCCGTTTCACGGTGAACGGCGAGACGGGTCAGCTCCTGGAGCGCCTCGAGCACCTCACCGTCCCGTCCGACGAGCTTCTGCACGTCCCGCCCGGAGCCTTCGCTGACGATCGAGACGGCCGCACGGTCGCCCTCGACGTCCATGTCGATGTCGCCGTCGAGGTCGGCGATGTCGAGCAGGCCCTCCAGGTAATCCGCTGCGATCTCGCCCTCCTGCTCCAGGCGGGTCAGAGCGTCGGCGCTCTCAGACGCAGTCGTGTCCGTCACGGCATGGACTCCTTCGTGCTCACTTCTTCGACGGGTGCTTGGGACGCTGCGAGCCGCCCTTGCCCTGCGGGCCACCGGACTTCTTCTGCCCGGACTTGCTCTGACCGCCCTTGCCCTGCTGGCCGCTCTTGCTCTGGCCGCCGGACTTCTGGGCGTCGGTCTTCTGGCCTCCGGCCTTCCCGGCGTCGTCGGCGGGCTTCGCGTTCGCCGCCGTGTCCGGCTCGGCCTCGCCCGCCTTCTTCGGCTGGGCGGTACCCGAGGTGCGCTGCGACTTCGTCTGCCGCTTCGGCTGCTGCCGCTTCGCACGGGCCTGCTCGGCGGCCTCGCGGGCCTTGACCTCGGTCGGGTCTTCCTTGATCTTGCCCTTGGCGCGCAGCTTCTCCTGGCGCTGCTTGAAGGCGAGCGAGCCCGGCGTCGGGTTGCGCTTGATGACGTACATCTGCTGGCCGAGCGTCCAGACGTTGGTGGTGAGCCAGTAGACGAGGACGCCGACGGGGAAGTTGATACCGAAGACGGCGAACATGAGGGGGAAGACGTACATCAGCAGCTTCTGCTGCTGCATGAACGGCGTCTTCACCGTCAGGTCGACGTTCTTGGTCATCAGCTGGCGCTGAGTGTAGAACTGCGACGCCGACATCATGATGATCATGATGACGGTGACGACGCGCACGTCCGTGAGCGAGGCACCGAGCTCGGCGAGCTTGTCTGCGCCGTCCATGAACTTCGCCGCGATCGGGGCGCCGAAGATCTGCGCGTTACGGGCGCTGTCCACCTGATCGGCGTTGAGTACGCCCACCGGGCTGTTCCGGGCGATGTGGTTGAGCACCTGGAAGAGTGCGATGAAGAACGGCGACTGCGCCAGGATCGGCAGGCAGCTGGAGAGCGGGTTGGTGCCCGTCTCCTTGTAGAGCTTCATCATCTCTTCGGACTGCCGCTGCTTGTCGCTCTTGTAGCGCTCCTGGATCGCCTTCATCTTCGGCTGGAGCGCCTGCATGTTCCGAGTCGACTTGATCTGCTTGACGAAGAGCGGGATCAGACAGATACGGATCAGGACGACGAGGAAGAAGATCGACAGGCCCCAGGCCCAGCCGCTGTCCTCGTCGAAGATCATGCTGAAGAACGTGTGGAACTGGACGATGATCCAGGAAACAGCGGTATAGAGAGGGCTCAGGATCGTGTCGAACACGAGTCAGGCTCCTTGGGCATTGGACTGGGTCCGGTGCTGCTGCCAGCGGTAGCGGAGACGCTGGTGCCATACCGGGTGCTTCCGGGCGGGGACATGGTCGACGCCTCCGGGCGACCACGGATTGCAGCGCAGGATGCGCCAAGCCGTCAGGGCAGTGCCCTTGACGGCGCCGTGCCGCTCGATGGCTGTGTAGCCGTAGTGCGAGCACGACGGGTAGTACCGGCACACCGGCCCGAGCAACGGACTGATGGTCCACTGGTACAGCTTGATCAACAACAGCAGCGGGTACTTCATCGCCGGGACCCTCCAAGCAGCCGCTGCAGTGCGGCGTCCAGATCACGCACCAGCTGGTCGTGACCGGCCTCGCCGGCACCTGGCAGCGCCCGTACGACAACCAGGCTACCCGGGGGCAGCCGGTCGAGGCGCTGACGTATCAGATGCCGAAGACGGCGCTTGACACGGTTCCGTACGACGGAGTTGCCGACGGCTTTGCTTACGACGAAACCCGCACGCGCCGGGGGAAGCTCTCCCCCCGCACCGTGCGGGTCCTCTGCGCGGCGCAGATGGACGACGAGCGACGGGCGGCCTGCCCGTCGCCCTCGTCGTACCGCGGCTGAGAAGTCCTCGCGCCGCCTCAGCCGGTTCTCGGTTGGCAGCACGTCATGGACCTGTGGTCAGTCTGCTCAGGCCGACAGGCGTGCGCGGCCCTTGCTGCGGCGGTTCGCGACGATCGCGCGGCCGGCGCGGGTCCGCATGCGCAGCCGGAAGCCGTGGGTCTTCGCGCGGCGGCGGTTGTTCGGCTGGAAGGTGCGCTTGCTCACTCGGGGGCTCCAGAGATGCTCCGTGTCCCGCTCTTCGCGGAACGATGGGTGGGGCGTCGACCGGCTGTCACCGTGCGCCCACGAGTAGCTCGCAACGCCCGAGTGTGCACCGCTTCTCGCTCCTCCGGTGAACCGCGGTCGGAAGGGAACCGTGCGGGCCACCTGGCGATCTTGCCCATCGGAGGCAGGCGGCAGCAGCCGTCGACGACTCGACCTGGTCACGGTACGCGGGCCCGCGTCATCCGGTCAAACCGCTCCCCAACGGCCTTCTCGGTACTGCACTCGTGCACAGCCTGTGGACAACGACTTGAACGGGGGACCGCGCCCTGTCTACCGTGGCTGAACTTCCCTTCCTTCCCGACCGTCCCCAGAACCACACATTCACGGAATCTGGTCCGCGGGGTTCTGTCGGTCTCCCCGGATGATCGCACCAGCGAATGAGAGAGCGTGCCCGTGGCTGACCTCCCCGCCGACCTCGCCGCGGTCTGGCCACGCGTGCTGGAACAGCTCCTCTCCGAGGAGCAGGGCGTCGAGCCGAAGGATCAACGCTGGCTGCGCGACTGCCAGCCCCTCGTCCTCGTCTCCGGCACCGCCCTGCTCGGCGTGCCCAACGAGTACGCGAAGGGGGTGCTGGAGCGGCGGCTGTCGCCCGTGATCAGCGAGGCGCTCAGCCGCGAATGCCAGCAGCAGGTCCGCCTCGCGATCACCGTCACGGGGCCCGTCACCGACGCGGTACTGCCCGGGACCGAGCCCGCGCGCCCGGAGCCGCCCCAGGGCCGGCCCTCGGCCCCGCACGCGCACCAGCCGCCGCAGGGCCAACAGCCCGGCCGGCAGGACGCGTTCGAGTACGAGCAGTACGACTCCGGTCGCCGCGACGGGTTCGCCGCCGAGCCGCAGGGACCGGCCGAGGGCACCGGATACGAGTACGACGCGTACGAGCCCGGACGCGAGGTGCCGGCGCCGCGCAACCCGTACCAGGAGTACCCGCACCCGCAGCACCGCGAGCCCGGCCCGCACTCCTGGCAGCCGCGGGACCCCTACGCAAGCCAGCAGCCGGTGTACGAGCAGTACGACCAGCGGTACGACCAGCACCCGCCCCGCGGTTACGAGGAGCGCCCGCCCGCCGGGTACGAGCGGTACGAGCAGCCCCACCCGCCTCGGCCGCGGCAGCCGTACGAGCAGTACGACCAGCAGCACCGCCCCCCGGTGCCGCCGCAGGGGCAGCCGCCCGCGCCGCCGTACGAGGGCCCTTCCCAACTCCCGGCTCCCAGCGGCGCTCCCGGGCCGCTCGCCGCGCAGCCGGCGCCGGCGACCGGCCCCGGCGAGCCGACCGCGCGGCTCAACCCGAAGTACCTCTTCGACACGTTCGTCATCGGGGCCTCCAACCGGTTCGCGCACGCGGCGGCCGTCGCGGTCGCCGAGGCGCCGGCGAAGGCGTACAACCCGCTCTTCATCTACGGGGAGTCGGGCCTGGGGAAGACGCACCTGCTGCATGCGATCGGCCACTACGCGCGCAGCCTCTACCCGGGGACGCGGGTGCGGTACGTCAGCTCGGAAGAGTTCACCAACGAGTTCATCAACTCGATCCGGGACGGCAAGGCGGACACCTTCCGCAAGCGGTACCGGGACATGGACATCCTGCTCGTCGACGACGTCCAGTTCCTCGCGGACAAGGAGTCGACGCAGGAGGAGTTCTTCCACACCTTCAACACCCTCCACAACGCCAACAAGCAGATCGTCCTCTCCAGCGACCGGCCGCCGAAGGCGCTGGAGACGCTGGAGGACCGGCTCCGCAACCGGTTCGAGTGGGGACTGATCACGGACGTCCAGCCGCCCGAGTTGGAGACGCGGATCGCGATCCTGCGGAAGAAGGCCGTCCAGGAGCAGCTCAACGCGCCGCCCGAGGTACTGGAGTTCATCGCCTCGCGGATCTCGCGGAACATCCGCGAGCTGGAGGGGGCGTTGATCCGGGTCACGGCGTTCGCGAGCCTCAACCGGCAGCCGGTGGACCTCGGACTCACGGAGATCGTGCTCAAGGACCTGATCCCGGGAGGCGAGGACGCCACCCCCGAGATCACCGCCTCGGCGATCATGGCGGCGACGGCGGACTACTTCGGACTCACCGTCGACGACCTCTGCGGCTCCTCGCGCAGCCGCGTCCTCGTCACCGCCCGGCAGATCGCCATGTACCTCTGCCGGGAGCTGACGGACCTCTCCCTGCCCAAGATCGGCGGGCAGTTCGGCGGCCGGGACCACACGACGGTCATGCACGCCGACCGGAAGATCCGCGCGCTCATGGCGGAGCGGCGCTCGATCTACAACCAGGTGACGGAGCTGACCAACCGCATCAAGAACGGCTGAGCCCCGGCGGTCGGCGCCGCCCGGCCCGTCTGCGCCTCCCTGCCCCCCGTACGTCTGGCGCGTACGGGGGGCAGTCGTCTGTGCGGACTCCCCGGGTGCGGCTCGGTACGGCCCCAGGGTCCAGGGCTGTGCACAACTCCGAGTCCTCTGCCGCCTGTTCGAATCGGTCCGCGTGGAGGACCGTGGTCCACAGGAAACGGGGCGAGGCGGAGTCCACACCCTGGGGAGCGCGTAGGTTGTCCAGAACGTGTCCACAACTGGCCCTGCGGGGAAGAGGTTTGCGGAGGTCACGGCCCTGGGGATTTGTGTGCGGCCGCCCTCCACAGCTTGTGGAGGACAACTTCCGTCACGATGGCCGGAGTCGGCTGTCCACCGGCTGCCCACAGGACAGGGCGGGTTGTCCCCAGCTTCTCCACAGCCCTGTCCACTGTTCGGCAACTCAACTCGCCTTCTCACCGGTGCGAGTGAAAGCCGTCACATCGAGGGCGGGGATTGGCTTGTGGGAAAGCCGGGTAACTCTGTGGGCGGTGCTGTGGGCAACTGGCCGTTGCCTGTGTACGAGTTGCGCGGAACGCCGCTCGCTCCACAGGCAACCCCTTGTCGTCCACCGGTCCGTGCACAACCGCGGTGGACAAAATCTCCGGCCTGACCTGCGCAGACGGGCTTATCCACGGTTTCCACAAGCCCTACTACTACGACGACACTTAGAGAGCCCGAGATCCGTTTAACCGTGGGGGCTGTGCACAACTCGCTGCCTGCGGCCCGCCGGTCGCTTCTGGCACTCTGCTGGAAGTTGACGGACTCGGGCTCCGGCTGTCAGTCGCGTACGTCAGACTGGACCCCGGTAACAAGCTGAGACGCGGCACCAGGGCGCCAAGGGCAGAACGAGAGCCAGGGGACCGCGTCGGCGACAGCAGGAGGCGGCTGAAGGTGAAGATCCGGGTAGAGCGCGACGTCCTCGCGGAGGCGGTGGCCTGGGCTGCCAAGAGTCTCCCGGCCCGTCCGCCGGTGCCGGTCCTCGCGGGCCTGCTGCTGAAGACGGAGGACGGCACCCTGAGCCTCTCCGGCTTCGACTACGAGGTCTCCGCGCGGGTCTCGGTCGAGGCGGAGGTCGAGGAGGAGGGCACCGTACTGGTCTCCGGGCGGCTGCTCGCCGACATCTGCCGAGCCCTCCCCAACCGCCCGGTGGAGATCTCCACAGACGGTGTACGCGCGACGGTCGTCTGCGGCTCGTCGCGGTTCACGCTCCACACCCTGCCGGTCGAGGAGTATCCGGCGCTGCCGGAGATGCCGACGGCCACGGGCACCGTCCAGGGCGAGGTGTTCGCCTCCGCCGTCCAGCAAGTGGCCATCGCGGCCGGGCGGGACGACACCCTCCCGGTGCTCACCGGCGTCCGGATCGAGATCGAGGGGGACACGGTCACCCTCGCCTCCACCGACCGCTACCGCTTCGCCGTACGCGAGTTCCTCTGGAAGCCGGAGGAGTCCGAGACCTCGGCCGTCGCGCTCGTGCCCGCGAAGACTCTGCTGGACACCGCCAAGTCGCTCAGCAGCGGCGACAACGTCACGCTGGCGCTCTCCGGTTCGGGGTCCGGCGAGGGGCTCATCGGTTTCGAGGGCGCGGGACGGCGCACCACCACCCGCCTGTTGGAGGGAGACCTCCCGAAGTACCGCACGCTCTTCCCCACCGAGTTCAACTCGGTCGCGGTGATCGAGACGGCGCCGTTCGTCGAGGCGGTCAAGCGCGTCGCCCTCGTCGCCGAGCGGAACACCCCCGTGCGGCTCAGCTTCGAGCAGGGGGTGCTGACGCTGGAGGCAGGCTCCAGCGACGACGCACAGGCTGTGGAGCGCGTCGACGCCGATCTGGAGGGGGACGACATCTCGATCGCCTTCAACCCCGGCTTCCTGCTGGAGGGGCTGAGCGCGATCGACTCCCCCGTCGCGCAGCTGGCGTTCACCACCTCCACGAAGCCGGCGCTCCTCAGCGGCCGGCCCGACAAGGAGGCCGAGGCGGACGACGCCTACAAGTACCTGATCATGCCTGTGCGCCTCTCCGGGTAAGCGCGGCTCTCGCCCTCCGGCAGGGAGCCGGAGGGCGAGGTGTGTCACACCCCGGCTGCGTACGGCGGTTCCTGACGCGAGGGTGCGGCTTCACCGTACGAACGCATGCACGCGTCCCGGTTAGGCTCGTATTCAGGTACGAAAGGCAACGACTCGCGACTCCTCGCCACGGCGCCGCGACTTCACGCACGAAGGGGCACTGATGGACCTCGGCCTGATCGGTCTCGGCAAGATGGGCGGCAACATGCGCGAGCGCATCCGCCGCGCCGGCCACAAGGTCGTCGGCTACGACCGCGACCCGGAACTCGCCGACGTCCACAGCCTGCAGGAGCTTGTGGAAGCGCTCGGGGACGGCCCGCGCGTCGTGTGGTCGATGGTCCCGGCCGGTGTCGCGACGCAGTCGACCGTCGACGAGCTCTCCCGGCTCCTGTCCCCCGGCGATGTCGTCGTCGACGGCGGCAACTCGCGCTGGAACGAGGACGAGAAGCACGCGGCGGAGCTCGCCGAGCACGGCATCGGCTTCGTCGACTGCGGTGTCTCCGGCGGCGTCTGGGGCCTGGAGAACGGCTACGCGCTCATGTACGGCGGCGAGGCCGAGCACGTGGCAGCCGTGCAGCCGATCTTCGACGCGCTCAAGCCCGAGGGCGAGTTCGGCTCCGTGCACGCGGGCCGTGTGGGCGCAGGGCACTTCGCGAAGATGGTCCACAACGGCATCGAGTACGCGATGATGCAGGCCTTCGCCGAGGGATGGGAGCTGCTGGAGGCGGCGGAGCCGGTCACCGACGTCCGCGAGGTCTTCCGCTCGTGGCAGGAGGGCACCGTGATCCGCTCCTGGCTCCTCGACCTCGCCGTGAACGCGCTCGACGGCGATGAGCACTTGGAGAAGCTCCGCGGTTACGCCGCCGACTCGGGCGAGGGCCGCTGGACCGTCGAGGCAGCCCTCGACAACCGCGTGCCGCTGCCGGCGATCACCGCTTCGCTCTTCGCGCGCTTCAGCTCGCGGCAGGACGACTCGCCGCAGATGAAGATGATCGCCGCGTTGCGCAACCAGTTCGGCGGCCACGCGGTCGAGAACATCGGCGGCGCCGGCAAGTAGCCTGCGTCGGGCGGGCGTTCGCGGCATCCGGGCGGCCCGCCCCGCGAGGGCGTCGGGGCAGAGCGAGGCAACGAAAGGTCGGCAGCGTGCACGTGACCCATCTCTCGCTCGCCGACTTCCGCTCCCACCGCGCCGTCGACGTCGAACTCGCCCCCGGCGTCACCGCGTTCGTCGGCCCGAACGGCCAGGGCAAGACCAACCTCGTCGAGGCGGTGGGCTACCTCGCGACCCTCGGCAGCCACCGTGTCGCGAGCGACGCGCCGCTGGTGCGCAGCGGGGCGCAGCGTGCCGTCGTCCGCGCCCTGGTGCGCCAGGGCGACCGGCAGCAGCAGGTCGAGTTGGAGATCAACCCGGGCAAGGCCAACCGCGCCCGGATCAACCGCTCTTCGCAGGTGCGGCCCCGCGACGCCCTCGGCATCCTGCGCACCGTCCTCTTCGCGCCCGAGGACCTCTCCCTCGTCAAGGGCGACCCGGGCGAGCGCCGCCGCTTCCTCGACGAGCTGGTCACGGCCCGCTCGCCCCGCATCGCAGGCGTCCGCGCCGACTACGACCGCGTGCTGAAGCAGCGGAACACCCTGCTCAAGTCCGCGGCGATGGCACGGCGGCACGGCGGCAAGGGCGCCGACCTCTCCACGCTCGACGTCTGGGACCAGCATGTGGCGCGCCACGGCGCGGAGTTGCTCGCGCAGCGGATGGAACTGATCGACGACCTCTCCCCGCTTGTCGCGAAGGCGTACGACGGCCTCGCGCCCGGCGGCGGCCCCGTCGGCCTCGAGTACCGGGGCTCGGTCTCGGGCGGCAGCAGGCAGGAGCTGTACGACGGCCTCCTCGCCGCCCTCGCCGAGGCGCGCAAGCAGGAGGTGGAGCGCGGCGTCACGCTCGTCGGTCCGCACCGCGACGATCTGCTGCTCGCGCTCGGCGAGTTGCCGGCGAAGGGGTACGCGAGCCACGGCGAGTCCTGGTCGTTCGCGCTGGCGCTGCGGCTCGCCTCGTACGAGCTGCTCAAGAGCGAGGGGAACGAGCCGGTGCTCGTCCTCGACGACGTCTTCGCCGAGCTCGACACCAAGCGCAGGAACCGCCTCGCCGAACTCGTCGCCGGCGGCGAGCAGGTGCTCGTGACGGCCGCCGTGGAGGAGGACGTGCCCGAGGTGCTCGACGGGCGGAGGTTCCGGGTGTCGGGCGACGGGGTGGAGCGCTGGTGAACCGCGGCCCGGACGTCCCCGTTTCCCGTGCGGCGCACGGTGGTTCGGCGTCGTGCGTGCGGTGGAGCGTGCTCGTAGGGTGTGCCGTCCGGTGCGGAACCGTCGGCGGAAGGTGGAGCGCGTGAGCTCCGAGGAGGAGGCGGCGTCCGACGGCGGGCGTGCGCCGGACCCGGAGGGCCGGCCCGTGCCGGAGCCGTCCGGCGTCGATCTCGCCAGGGTGGCGCTGCGTGCCGCGAAGGAGCGTGCGCGCGAACGGGGTGCGGCGGCGCAGCAGAAGAAGCAGGCGCGAAGGGGCGGCGGGTTGCGCTCCGGCGCGCGCCGCGACGGGCGCGACCCCCTGCCCCTCGGTGCGGCGGTGCAGCGCCTCGTCACCGAGCGCGGTTGGGAGACTCCGGCCGCGGTCGGCGGCGTCATGGGGCGGTGGCCGCAGATCGTCGGGGCCGAGATCGCGCAGCACTGCGAGCCGCAGCACTTCGACGAGGCGGAGCGCGTCCTCGGCGTCCGCTGCGACTCCACGGCGTGGGCGACCCAACTGCGGCTGCTTGCCCCGAGACTGGTGGCCCGACTCAACGAGGACCTCGGCCACGGCACCGTGCGCGTCCTGCGCGTACGCGGGCCCGAGGCTCCCCGGCGCAGCCCCGGCCCGCTGCGCGCACCGGGGAGCAAGGGCCCTGGTGACACCTACGGATGAGACCTGCCCGCGTCGCCGACTCGGCGCGGCCGTAGGGGAGTACGGGACGGGGGCGGCGGAGACGTTGTGTAAGTGCACGGCTGCACTCCGTGAGGCGAGAGTGACGCCGCTCACGTCGCACGGGCGTTGACGGAACGAAACCGGCTCGAAGCTCTGAGCGCCCGTGTGAGCCTCTCCGCCCCCCGGTCCGCATATAGGGAGTCGGCGCAAGGCAGTTGAGGGCGGCACATGCAGGCTCAGGTACCGGCAAACCCCCATTCACATCGTCGGCACCGGTACACTGGAGGGCAGCCGCCCCGTTGCGGAACATGTCGAACGACGCAGCCGCTCCGCCTTGTCCTGGTGACTCTCCTGGAGACGGCCTGTGCTGTGCCAGAAAGGGCGCTTCGTGGCCGATTCCGGCGATCTCAACGAAACAGAACAGAACCCGTCCGAGGGTGCCGAGGCGCCCCCGCAGCCGACCGAGCCGGTGCCTCCCGTCGATCGCGAGCACCCCGAATCGTCGTACGACGCAAGCGCGATCACGGTTCTCGAGGGCCTGGAGGCCGTCCGGAAGCGGCCGGGCATGTACATCGGGTCGACCGGCGAGCGTGGTCTTCATCACCTCGTACAGGAGGTCGTCGACAACTCCGTCGACGAGGCCCTCGCCGGGCATGCGACCACGATCGACGTGACGCTCCTCGCGGACGGCGGCGTCCGCGTCATCGACGACGGCCGCGGTATCCCCGTCGGCATCATCCCGTCGGAGAACAAGCCGGCCGTCGAGGTCGTGCTCACCGTCCTGCACGCGGGCGGCAAGTTCGGCGGCGGTGGGTACGCCGTCTCCGGCGGTCTGCACGGTGTCGGCGTCTCCGTGGTGAACGCCCTGTCGCAGCGGCTGTCCGTCGAGGTCAGGAGCGAGGGCTACCGCTGGACGCAGGACTACAAGCTCGGGACGCCGACGGCTCCGCTCCAACGGAACGAGGAGACCGAAAGCACGGGCACTTGTGTCTCGTTCTGGGCGGACCCGGACATCTTCGACACCACGGACTACTCCTTCGAGACGCTCGCGCGCCGGTTCCAGGAGATGGCCTTCCTCAACCGGGGGTTGACCATCACCCTCACCGACGAGCGCGAGGAGCGCGTCGACGAGGAGGGCAATCAGCTCTCGGTGACCTACCACTACGAGGGCGGCATCTCGGACTTCGTCCGCTACCTCAACTCCCGCAAGGGCGAGCTCGTCCACCCGTCGGTGATCGACTTCGAGGCCGAGGACCCGGAGCGGCTGCTCTCGGTCGAGGTCGCGATGCAGTGGAACAACCAGTTCAGCGAGGGCGTCTACTCCTTCGCCAACACCATCCACACGCACGAGGGCGGCACCCACGAGGAGGGCTTCAGAGCGGCGCTGACCGGGTTGATCAACCGGTACGCGCGCGACAAGAAGCTGCTCCGCGAGAAGGACGACAACCTCACGGGTGAGGACATCCGCGAGGGGCTCACCGCGATCGTCTCGGTGAAGCTCGGGGAGCCGCAGTTCGAGGGCCAGACCAAGACCAAGCTCGGCAACACCGAGGCGAAGACCTTCGTGCAGAAGGTGGTCCACGAGAACTTCGCCGACTGGCTCGACCGCAACCCCAACGAGGCGTCGGACATCATCCGCAAGGGCATCCAGGCCGCGACGGCCCGGGTCGCCGCGCGCAAGGCTCGTGATCTCACGCGCCGCAAGGGGCTGTTGGAGACGGCGTCGCTTCCCGGCAAGCTGTCGGACTGCCAGTCCAACGACCCCGCGAAGTGCGAGATCTTCATCGTCGAGGGCGACTCGGCGGGCGGCTCGGCGAAGTCCGGGCGCGACCCCGAGTACCAGGCGATCCTCCCGATCCGCGGCAAGATCCTCAACGTGGAGAAGGCCCGGATCGACAAGGTCCTCCAGAACGCCGAAGTCCAGGCGCTGATCTCCGCGTTCGGCACCGGTATCCACGAGGACTTCGACATCGAGCGGCTCAGGTACCACAAGATCATCTTGATGGCCGACGCCGACGTCGACGGCCAGCACATCAACACCCTGCTGCTGACGCTGCTGTTCCGCTTCATGCGCCCGCTCGTCGAGGCCGGCCACGTCTTCCTGTCGCAGCCGCCGCTGTACAAGATCAAGTGGTCCAGGGACGAGTACCAGTACGCCTACTCCGACCGCGAGCGCGACAGCCTGATCTCGCTCGGCCGCGAGCAGGGCAAGCGGATCAAGGACGACTCGGTCCAGCGGTTCAAGGGCCTCGGCGAGATGAACGCCGAGGAGCTCCGCGTCACGACGATGGACCTCGAGCACCGCGTCCTGCGCCAGGTCACGCTCGACGATGCCGCGGCCGCCGACGACCTGTTCTCCATCCTCATGGGCGAGGACGTGGAGGCACGGCGCTCGTTCATCCAACGCAACGCCAAGGACGTCCGGTTCCTCGACATCTGACGTCGGCCCGAACGACGCGACGTACACAGCAGAAGGACTTGATCTGAGCAATGGCCGACGAGACCCCCACACCCCCTGAGGACAACCCGGAGACCGCGCCGACCGACGTCGTCGTCGACACCGATGCGGGCGCCCGCGTCGATCCGGTGAGTCTCGAGACCGAGATGCAGCGCTCGTACCTCGACTACGCGATGAGCGTGATCGTGAGCCGTGCGCTTCCGGACATCCGCGACGGCCTCAAGCCGGTGCACCGCCGTGTGCTCTACGCGATGTACGACGGCGGCTACCGCCCCGAGAAGGGGTTCTACAAGTGCGCCCGCGTCGTCGGCGACGTCATGGGCAACTACCACCCGCACGGCGACTCCTCGATCTACGACGCACTCGTGCGGCTCGCGCAGCCCTGGTCGATGCGGATGCCGCTGGTCGACTCCAACGGCAACTTCGGCTCGCCCGGCAACGACCCGGCGGCCGCGATGCGGTACACCGAGTGCAAGATGGCCCCGCTCGCCATGGAGATGCTGCGGGACATCGACGAGGAAACCGTCGATTACCAGGACAACTACGACGGCCGCAGCCTGGAGCCGACCGTCCTGCCTTCGCGGTTCCCCAACCTCCTCGTCAACGGCTCTGCGGGCATCGCCGTCGGCATGGCGACGAACATCCCGCCGCACAACCTCCGCGAGGTCGCCGCCGGTGCGCAGTGGTTCCTCGACCACCCGGAAGCGAGCAACGAGGAGCTCCTCGACGCGCTGATCGAGCGCATCAAGGGCCCCGACTTCCCGACGGGCGCGCTCGTCGTCGGCCGCAGCGGGATCGAGGAGGCGTACCGCACCGGGCGCGGGTCGATCACCATGCGCGCCGTGGTGGAGGTCGAGGAGTTCCAAGGACGCCAGTGCCTCGTCGTCACCGAGCTCCCTTACCAGGTCAACCCGGACAACCTCGCGCTGAAGATCGCCGACCTGGTGAAGGACGGGCGGGTCGGCGGTATCGCGGACGTCCGCGACGAGACCAGCTCGCGGACGGGCCAGCGCCTGGTGATCGTGCTGAAGCGGGACGCCGTCGCCAAGGTGGTCCTCAACAACCTTTACAAGCACACCGATCTGCAGACCAACTTCGGCGCCAACATGCTCGCGCTCGTCGAGGGGGTCCCGCGGACGCTCTCGCTCGACGCCTTCATCCGGCACTGGGTGAGCCACCAGATCGACGTCGTCGTCCGCCGCACGCGCTACCGCCTGCGGAAGGCCGAGGAGCGGGCGCACATCCTGCGCGGCCTCCTCAAGGCGCTCGACGCGATCGACGAGGTGATCGCGCTCATCCGCCGCAGCGAGACGGTGGACGTCGCGCGCGAGGGCCTGATGGGTCTGCTGACGATCGACGAGATCCAGGCGAACGCGATCCTGGAGATGCAGCTGCGCCGCCTCGCCGCGCTGGAGCGTCAGAAGATCACTTCGGAGCACGACGACCTCCAGGCGAAGATCAACGAGTACAACTCGATCCTTGCCTCGCCGGAGCGGCAGCGCGAGATCATCGGCGCCGAGCTCACCGCGGTCGTCGACAAGTACGGCGACGACCGGCGCACCCAACTGATCCCCTTCGAGGGCGACATGTCCATCGAGGACCTGATCGCCGAGGAGGACATCGTCGTCACGATCACCCGTGGCGGCTATGTGAAGCGGACCAAGACCGACGACTACCGGGCGCAGAAGCGCGGCGGAAAGGGCGTACGCGGAACGAAGTTGAAGGAAGACGACATCGTCAACCACTTCTTCGTCTCCACCACGCACCACTGGCTCCTCTTCTTCACCAACAAGGGGCGCGTCTACCGGGCCAAGGCGTACGAACTCCCGGACGCCGGCCGCGAGGCACGCGGCCAGCACGTCGCCAACCTGCTCGCCTTCCAGCCCGACGAGGAGATCGCGCAGATCCTCGCCATCCGGGACTACGAGGCGGCGCCGTACCTGGTCCTGGCCACCAAGTCGGGCCTGGTGAAGAAGACTCCGCTCAAGGACTACGACTCACCGCGCTCGGGCGGCGTCATCGCGATCAACCTCCGACAGATGGAGGACGGCCGCGACGACGAGCTGATCGGCGCCGAACTCGTCTCGTCCGACGACGATCTGCTGCTGGTGAGCAGGAAGGCGCAGTCGATCAGGTTCACCGCGTCCGACGACTCGCTCCGGCCGATGGGCAGGGCGACTTCCGGCGTAAAGGGGATGAGTTTCCGCGAGGGGGACGAACTCCTCTCGATGAACGTCGTCCGGGCGGGTACGTTCGTCTTCACCGCCACCGACGGCGGTTACGCCAAGCGCACCGACGTGGACGACTACCGCGTTCAGGGGCGCGGTGGGCTCGGCATCAAGGCCGCGAAGATCGTGGAGGATCGGGGTTCGCTCGTGGGCGCGCTGGTGGTGGAGGAGACGGACGAGATCCTCGCCATCACGCTCGGCGGCGGCGTGATCCGTACGCGGGTCGACGAGGTCAGGGAAACCGGCCGTGACACCATGGGCGTCCAACTGATCAACCTGGGCAAGAAGGATGCGGTCGTAGGGGTTGCACGCAACGCCGAGGCCGGTCGCGAAGCCGAGGAAGTGGAGGCGGCCGGGTCCGGGGAGGAACCGGAGTCGCCGAGCGAGGACGAATAGGAGCAGGGCGTGAGTGGTGCTCAGCCTCAGCCGCAGGCCCAGCCTCAGCCCCCACCGCACCACCCGCCGCGGGCGTATCCCGCGCCGCCGGCCGGTGCGCCGCCCGTCGAGGGGCAGCACACCGGCGGCGGTCAGTCCGTCGGAGCCCAGGGCGGCGCCCCCGGTGCCCAGCCGCCGCAGCAGGAGAGCGGCGGAGGGCAGTCCGGCGGTCAGTCCGGCACCCAGGGGGTGCGCCGTCCGCGGACGGGCGCGCGGACGGTGCCGCGGACGCGCAAGGCCCGACTGCGGGTGGCGAAAGCCGACCCGTGGTCGGTGATGAAGGTCAGCTTCCTGCTCTCGATCGCGCTCGGCGTCTGCACCGTCGTCGCCGTCGCGGTGCTGTGGATGGTGATGGACGCGATGGGCGTCTTCTCCACCATCGGGAGCACGATCAGCCAGGCCACGGGTTCCGAGGGGAGCAGCGGCTTCGACCTGGAGTCCTTCCTCTCGCTGCCGCGGGTGCTCCTCTTCACCTCGCTGATCGCCGTCATCGACGTCGTCCTCGCGACGGCGCTGGCGACGCTGGGGGCGTTCATCTACAACCTCTCGGCCGGCTTCGTCGGCGGTGTCGAGCTGACGCTCGCCGAGGACGAGTAGTCCCCGCGTCCCGCCTGGTGGCGGGGCGCGGGGGTCGCAGCGGAAGCGATTTGGGGCACAGCCGCGAGTGCGCTAATCTTTCCGTGCGGCAAGGGGCTATAGCTCAGATGGTTAGAGCGCATCCCTGATAAGGATGAGGCCACAGGTTCAAGTCCTGTTAGCCCCACCAGCGCGAAAAGGTCCCAGTCGAGTTCGGCTGGGACCTTTTCGCATCCACGGCTGACATCTGCCGTACCAGCACGGGCAGTGCCGGGTCGCTTCTTCGAGCACAGGGCTCCGCGTTGTCCACTGGCACGGCGATGAGTTCTTCCGGTCCCGGTGGTCTACCTCTCACCGACCACACAGGAGGAGCCACGTGAACCAGCTGTTGAAGGTCCAGAACTTCACCGTCTCGAGCGACGGGTTCGGTGCCGGTGAAAACCAGAGCCTGGAAAGGCCGTTCGGCCACGCCGATCCAGCGGTCCTGATGGCCTGGGCCGGTGCCACGGCGAGCTTCCCCAACCGCACCGACCCCGGCGGCACCCGCGGACTCGACGACTACTTCACGCGGGACTTCACCCACAACATCGGAGCCGAAATCATGGGCCGCAACAAGTTCGGTCCTCAGCGCGGGCCCTGGCCGGACCACGAGTGGCAGGGCTGGTGGGGAGACGAGCCGCCGTTCCACACCCCGGTGTTCGTCATGACGCACCACCCGCGCCCGTCGTTCACGCTCTCCGACACCACGTTCCACTTCGTCGACGGCGACCCTGCCGCGGTCCTCGCACGGGCCCGGGAGGCGGCGGAGGGCAAAGACGTCCGACTCGGCGGCGGGGCCACCACCGTCCGGCAGTTCCTCGACGCGGACCTCGTCGACACCCTGCATGTGACGGTCACGCCGTTGAGGCTCGGGTCCGGGACGAAGCTTTGGGAATCCCCCGACGAACTGCGCGACCGCTTCCACCTCGACGTCGTGCCCAGTCCGAGCGGCGTGACGCACCACCTGTTCTGGCGCAAGTGAGGAGCCGTTCCGATGCGGCAGCCGCCGGAGCGACATCGCCACTCGACGTCAACCGCGGCCGGTCGAGCGCTCTCGCAAACCGGCCGGTGACGTTCGACTGATCCGCCGGGATCGCTCCCTCGGGACGACCGACCTGACAAGGATGGGGCCGCAGGTGCAAGCCGTGCCGGCCTCGCGGTCGCCGAGACTCCGACCGGCAGGTCGGGGCGTCCGTCGTACGCGGCTGGCGTACGTTCGGGCGGCTTGTGCGGTTCCCGTGAGGAGTGCGGGATTTCCGGCACTGCCGACCGCCCCTGCCGAGAACCTGTTTGGGTATCATCGGGCGGCAGTCAGGTCCCAACGTCTAGGAATGACGAGGTAGCGCGGTGAAGAAGCTTTTCCTGGTCGCACTGGCCGCGATCGGTGGCCTCCTCGTGTACAGGCAGATCCAGGCGGATCGCGCCGAGCAGGATCTGTGGACGGAGGCGACCGACTCCGTGTCCGCAGGTTCCGGCGTGTGACGCCGCGAGGTTTCCGACGGAGCCCCGACCGCCTCGGCGGTCGGGGCTCTCTCATGTCCGGGTCCGGTGGTGAGGGAGCTCAACTCTCCTGTTTTCGGGGCCTGTTGCAGTACCGTGACGCGCTCCCCTCTTGAAGTGTGCTACTGCAAAGTCTTACGGTCCTTGCGCAGTGCAGGACGAGTCGTGAGTGCAGGGGGAGACGGCGATGGACCGGTTGGGCAGACGCGCGTCGGGGGCCGTACTCGGCGCCCTTCTCGTGGTGGGGGCGACCGCGGGGCCGGGGACGGCGCAGACGGCGGGGCCCGGGGGCACGGCAGCCGCGACGAACGTCGCGGACGGAAAGGCGAGTTCACTCGTGATGGTGCTCGACTCCTCGGGGTCGATGGCCGACGACGACGGCTCGGGACAGAGCCGGATCACCTCGGCGCGGAAGGCGGTCGGCACCGTCGTCGACGCGCTGCCCGACGGGCACCCCACGGGGCTGCGCCTCTACGGCGCCGACCGCAACAAGGGGTGCACCGACACCCGCCTCGCCGAACCCGTCGCACCGCTCGACAGGGACGGGCTGAAGAAGGCGGTCGCCAAGGTCCGCCCGAAGGGCGACACTCCCATCGGGCTCTCGCTCCGCAAAGCCGCCCAGGACCTCCCCGAGGCGCCCTCCGGCACGATCGGGAAGCGCACCGTCCTGCTGATCTCCGACGGCGAGGACAACTGCAACGCGCCGCCGCCGTGCGAAGCCGCGGAGGAGCTCGCCGAGAACGGCGTCGACCTGCGGATCGACGTCATCGGCTTCCAGGTCGGCGGAACGGCGCGGAAGCAGCTGAGCTGCGTCGCGGAGAAGGGCAAGGGCAGCTACTACGACGCCCCCGACGCCGACGCGCTCGCCCGCCAGCTTCAGCGCGCGGCCCGCACCTCGGCCGACGCGTACCGGCTCGACGGGAAGCGCCTCACCGGCGGCCTCGACCGCGACAAGGCGGCCCGACTCGACGCCGGCAGCGGCCAGTACGTCGACACCATCGGGCCGCGCGAGACCCGCTGGTACCGCGTGGAGATGGACGAGAAGTCCACCAACTCGCTCAGCGTCACCGGGGTGCCCAACTCCGGCATGGACATCTCCAGAAGCGACGGCCTGCGGCTCCAGATCTACGGACCCGGCAAGAAGGCGCACTGCAAGCGCGTCACCAGGACCATGGGCCAGGACGAGGGCGCCGCGCCTCTCGTCGCCGCGGCCCACCGCGTCCCCGACGACGTGCAGACCTCCGGATCCTGCGACCGCGGCGCCGGCGAGTACCTGGTCTCCGTCGAGCGGCGGGCCGGGGTCCGGGTGGGCGGCGAGGGCCGGGACAGCGACTGGCCCATCGAGCTCGCCTACACCGTCGAGGCGCCCCTCGGCGACGGCGTGCAGCCGGCAGGCGCGCAGACGGAGCTGGGCGCCGCGGCGGGCCCGCAGGCGCGGCTCCCGCAGGCGCAGCCGAAGAAGGTGCGGGGCGGCACCGGGTTCAACGACGCGCGCAAGGTCACCAGCGGCGTCTGGCGCGACACCTTGGTTCCGGCGCAGACCCGTTGGTACCGCGTACCGGCCGGATGGGGTCAACAGGTGCGCTACGACGTCGAGTTCAGCAACGAGCCAACGGTCGAAGGCCACAGCAGCGAACGCAGCCGGATCGCCACCGACCTGTACTCGCCGAACCGCTTCCCGATCGACAACGACTCGGCGCTCGACGGGAGCGGACGGTACGACGGGCGCCCCGCTCGCCTCTCGGCCGGCACCGTGCCGGTCTCCTGGGCGAACAGGTACGAGAGCGACAAGCAGGTCCGCGCCGTCAACACCGACGGGGAGTACTACCTCGCCGTCACTCTCGGCCCGGACGCCGCGAAGATCGCCGAGAACCCGGAGATCGGCATCGTCCTCCGCCTCGACGTCAAGGGGAAGGCGAAGTCGGGGCCCCAACACGAGGCGGCAGCCGACACGTCGAACGCCGCCGGCGACGACTCGGCCGCGGACGACGGTGGTCGGGGACGCGGCACCGTCGCGGCCGTCGCGGGGGGCGCAGGTGCGGTGCTCCTCGGCGGACTCGGCGCCTGGTACCTGCTGGCCCGGAGGCGGACGAGGAACGTCGGCCCGACGAACGGAGACTTCCGATGAGGAACATACGCACGTGCGCCACCGCTTCCCTCACGCTCGGCGTCCTCGCGGCGACGGCGGGCCAGGCGACGGCGGACGGCGGTGCTGCGGGGTACGCGCTCGACGCGGCAGCCGAGCGCGTGACCGGCGCGAAGACCAGCGGGGACGGCCCCGCGCTCACGCCCGGCACCTATCGGGACGCCATCGAGCGCAACGAGCAGAGGTACTACACCGTCAACCTCGACGGCACCTCGCACGCTTACCTCTCGGTGACGGCGGCCCCGAAGCCCGGGCAGAAGATCAAGAAGCTGGAGGACGGGCTGGAGCTCCAGCTCACCACCGTCGACGGCGATCGGTGCGGTTCCGTGCTCCCCACGAAGGTCAACTTCACCGGCGACGGCACGACGCACCCGCTCACCGGCACCGTCAGCCGCATCGTCGGTGAGGACGACAAGTGCCAGCAGCGCGGCCCGTATCTCCTCTCCGTCGGGCGCAAGAGCAGCGCCCTCTCGGACCCGGGTGCGTGGCCGCTGGAGGTGCGCTACATGTCCGAGCCCGGCCTCAAGGGCGATCCGCCCTCCGGAGCCGACTCCGCGGACGCCGAGGAGAGCCCTGCCCCCGACGTCACGGGCGAGCCGCGGAAAGCCCGCGGCGGACTGGGCTTCGGCGCGGCGCGCAGCCTCGGCGACGGCGTGTGGAAGGACCGGCTGAAGCCCGCCGAGACGCGCTACTACCGCGTCCCCGTCGACTGGGGCCAACGGCTCAACGTCAGCGTGGAGTTGGCGAACGCCGAGGCCGGCGCCGACGCCGAGAAGCGGCTCCCCAGCACCGTCTTCGACGCGTTCGGCGTGCAGCTCTACAACCCGGCGCGGATGCGCATGGGGGACTCCGTCTGGGAGTCGTACCGTGGCGAGTCGGCCGCGATCCAGCGGCAGACGGCGAACGTCACCTACGCCAACCGCTTCGACGACGACGCGAAGGGCGCCCAGGTCGCCGGGTGGCACTACGTCGCCGTCACGGCCTCACCCGAGCTGGAGGAGTACTTCGACGGCGCCGCCGCGCCCGTGACCCTGCGCATGGAGGTCAAGGGGAAGCAGGCCGAGACGCCCTCCTACCGGGAGGACCCGCACGAGGCGGGGTTCGGCGTCGACGACTCGGACCGCGAGCAGGCGGCCAAGGGCCAGACGGCCGCGCAGGCCGAGGAGTCGGCCGACCGGTCGCTGCTCGGCTACGCGGGCATCGGCGTCGGAACCGCGCTGCTCGTGGGGCTCGGAGCCTGGGTGCTGGTCGCCCGCCGGCGCGCGGCGGGGAGTCGGAGCGCCGGGCCTCCGTACGGGTACGGGCCGAACGGCCCCTACCCGCCCCGGAGTTAGCCGTTCAGCCCGTCGCCAGCGCCCAGACGCCGACGGCGAGGCAGACGAGCGCGGCGAGGAACACCGGGATCGCGACCTTCGGGGGCGGTCCCGGGCGTCGTTCGCCGGCGGGGGCGACGGGTGGCCCTGCGGTTCCGAACGAGGCCTGTACGTAGGGCTGTTGCGGCACTGCAGGGGCGCCGCCCGGCGTGCCGAGCGGCGCGGCGTGGGAGGGCGGTGTGGGCGGGTGCGGTGGCGGTGAGGGCGTCGACTGGCCCTGCGGTGCGGCGGGTTGCTGCTCGGCGTGGCTGTTCGGCGGGGCGAGGTGGAAACTGCCCGTCTGCGACGGGTCCTCCGCGTCGGCGGCGCTGGGGCCCTGTGCGTCGAACCCCTCGGGGAGCTGGGGGAGTTGGTCGAAGACCTCGATCTCCTCCTGGTCCGGCGCCGTCTCCGGCGGAAGGAGTTCGGGGACGCCGGCGAGGGCCTTGCGGACGCCGGTGGCGGAGCGGAAGCGGCTGCGCGGGTCCGGGTGGAGCAGGTGGCCGAGGACCTGCCAGAGCGGCTCGGGGACGCCCTGCGGTGCGGGTGGGACGCCGTGCGTGTACTGCTCCGTCAGCGCCTGTGCGTCGGGCTTGGCGCCGGTGAGGAGGTAGAGGCCGACGAGGCCGGCGGCGTAGAGGTCGGCGGGGAAGTCGGGTTCCGCGCCCAGGAGTTGCTCGGGTGCGAAGTAGCCGGGGGTGCCGAGCACGAACTGCGTCTCGGTGAGGCGGGGCTCGCCCTTGCGCATCGCGATGCCGAAGTCGGAGAGGCGCAGGTGCGGGCGGCCCTTTCCGGTGGGTTCCAGGAGGATGTTCGCCGGCTTGATGTCGCGGTGCACGACGTCCTCGGCGTGGACGGCGTCGAGTCCGGCGAGGAGCTGGTCGAGGAGGGTGCAGACGTACCGCGGCGGCAACGGACCGTAGTCGGCGAGGAGATGGGCGAGCGAGCCGCCGCCGATCAGGTCCATCGTGAAGAGGACCTGGTCGTCGTCGGCGGCCCAGCTCGTCGGTGCGAGCACGTGCGGGTGGTCGATGCGGAGGGCCTGCTCGCGGACGAACCGCAGCAGCGTGCCCGCGTCGCTCTGCATCAGCACCTTTGCTGCGACGTACCGGCGGCGCCTGTGGTCCCACGTCCGCCACACGGCGCCGGCTCCGCCCCGGCCGATCGGATCCACCAGCTCGTACCGTCCGGCGAAGATCTCACCCATCGTTCTGCTGCCCGCTCCCCTGTCTCGTTGCTGCGGTGGCCCTCCGGCCGCCGGGCTCGCCGGCGCCCTGCGGTGCTCCGGGTTCGTACGGTGCCGAAGGGGGCGCCGGCGGCTCAGCTCTGGTGGGACTCGTAGTGCTTGACGGCGTCGGCGGTGCGGCCCGCGCCGTAGACCCGGAGGAACTCTGCCAGCTCCGGGTGCGTGGGCGCGAGTGCTGCGGAGGCGTCGAGGATGTCGGCGGCGTCGGAGACGGAGCGCAGCAGCGCCTGGATCTCCCGGACGACGCGCTTCACAGGGGTCTGCGAGGCGCCCGAAGAGGCCGTCTGCGCCGTGTGGTTGAGGACGCTGCCGCCCGCGGTGCGGCGGATCTCGTCCATCCGCCGTGTGGCGTCCGCCGCGGAGACCTCGCCCTGCGAGACCTCGGCCGCGAGGCTCTGGAGGGCCTGCACCCGCTGGACGACCGCCGGGTTGCCGATCTTTGCTCGCTGCCCGCTCATCAGCTGCGAAAGCATCGGTGCGGAGAGTCCGAGGACGGTGGCGAGGCGTGCCTGGTTGAGCCCGAGGTCGTCGATGAGCCTGCGGAAGAGAGTCCCCAACGGCTCCCCGTACCACTGGCTTTGAAGCTCCCGCGCCTTTGCGGTGGCTTCCTGCTGCGCTGCGTCCATCACGGCTCCCCTGGACTCCCCTACGTCACTTCGCTGACGCGAACTTGCGTGGCATCCTACGGAGCAGGAAAGGGCCGCGGCGATACCCGGTCGGAATTCGTTCCCCGGACCGGGTAAGGTTGCCGTCACGGGGCCTTAGCTCAGTTGGTAGAGCGCTGTCTTTGCATGGCAGATGTCAGGGGTTCGACTCCCCTAGGCTCCACGTCGGAAGAGCCCCTCGGGCTGCGGGAACGCAGCCCGAGGGGCTCTTCGTGCTCGTCGCGGCGCCGTGGTCCCGGGGTGCCGGATGCTTCCGCGACTCGGTGAACGGTACGGAGAGCAGCGGCCGCTCGGCTCTCCGCGACGGCGCCGGGCCCGCGGGATCAGCCGCCGAGGACCGCGCGGAGCGTCACGTACAGCAGCGACGGGCCGAGGAGGCAGCCGACGCCCGTGTAGAAGGTGGCCGTCATGGCGCCGTACGGGACGAGGCGCTTGTCGGTGGCCGCGAGGCCGCCGGCCACTCCCGAGGTGGTGCCCAGCAGGCCCCCGAAGGCCATCGCCGACTTCGGGTTGTTCAGGCCGATGAGCGGGGCGATGAGCGGGGTTCCGACCATCACCACCACGGACTTCACCAGCCCTGCGGCGACGGAGAGCGCTATCACGTCCGAGCTCGCCCCCACCGCCGTACCGGTCACGGGACCGACGATGTAGGTGGCGGCCCCGGAGCCGATCGTCGCCAGGGACGCGGCGTCCGTGTAGCCGAAGAAGGCGGCGATGACCACGCCGACCACGAACGAGAGCACCACGCCCAGCACGATCGACAGCGCACCGGAGAGCCCGGCCCGCTTGATCTCCTTGAGGTCGACGCCGTAGGCGGTGGAGACGATCGCGAAGTCCCGCAGCATCGCGCCGCCCATCAGACCGACCCCGGAGAAGACGGCGAAGTCGGCGATCCCCTTCTCGCCGCCCGTCACGGTGCCGCCCACGTAGGCGAGTACCAGGCCGAGCAGGATGGCGATGGCGGAGCCGTGCAGGCGACCGCGGCTCAGCTTCTTCGACAGCCAACCGGAGACCAGCATCAGGCCGCCGACGAGTGCGAAGGCCACGACCAGGTCGTTCTCCTCGAAGACGGAGACGAGCGCGTCCACTTCAGACCTCCTGCTTCTCGTCGGCGTCCTGCGGCGGCAGCGGCTCGGCAGGGCTGCCTATTCGCGCCAGTACCGGTACCAGCGCCGCTCCGACCGCGACGGCGCCGAGCCCGGCCAGGATCGCCATCGGCCCGCCGGCGATCGCACCCGCCACGTCCTGGGTGGCGGCCATGGCGACGACGATCGGGATGTACATCGCCGACCAGAAGAGCACCCCCTGCTCGGTCGGCTCGGGGAACTTGCCTTTGCCCCGGAGCCAGTGGGCGGCGAGCACCAGCATGATCATGGCGAAGCCGACTCCGCCCACGTTGGCGTCGACCCCGACGGCGATACCGAGCAGTTCGCCGACGAGCGTGCCCGCCAGCATGCACACCGCCAGCGCTGCCACTCCATAGAGAACCATCGTCTTCTCCACACTGAGAGACTTCAGAGGATGAGGGCCCAACAGGCCCTGTTCTGCGTGTTCTTCGCGTTGCTCGCGTCTCCCTCGTGGGGGCGTGAGCGATGTCCTGCCGTTCTGGGGAGGTCGCGTCCCCCGACGTCGCGCCGTTCCGCTCGCCGGGTCAGGCGTCCGCGGGGGACTCCGGGGGCGCGAACAGGGTTTCGTAGCGCTTGCGCAGCTCGGCCTTCTGCACCTTGCCCATGACGTTGCGCGGCAGCGCTTCGACGACGCGCACCGCCCGCGGATGCTTGAACCGCGCCAGGTCGCCGGCGACGAACTCGCGCAGCTCCTCGGCGGCGGGCTGCGCACCGGGCGTGGGGACGACGACGGCGACGACCGTCTCGCCGAAGTCCGGGTGGGGCACACCGATCACGGCGGACTCCACCACCCCGGGGTGGGCGTCGAGCAACTCCTCGATCTCCTTGGGGTAGACGTTGTACCCGCCGGTGATCACCAGGTCCTTGCCGCGGCCGACGAGGCACAGATAGCCGTCCTCGTCGACGCGGCCGAGGTCGCCGGTGACGAAGAAGCCGTCCGCGCGGAACTCGGCGGCGGTCTTCTCGGGGAGGCGCCAGTAACCGGTGAAGACGTTGGGGCCGCGGACCTCGATGCTGCCCACTTCGCCGTCGGGCAGCGGCTCTCCGCTTTCGGCGTCCACCACGCGGATCTCCGTGCCGGGGAGCGGCTTGCCGACGGTGCCGGGCTTGCGCGGCCCGCCCTCGTACGGGTTGGTGGTGTTCATGCCCGTCTCCGTCATGCCGTAGCGCTCGAGGATCGCGTGGCCGGTACGGGCCGCGAAGCTCTCGTGGTCGCTGGCGAGGAGGGGCGCGGAGCCGGAGACGAAGAGCCGCATTCCGGCGCAGGCCTCGGCGGTGAGTCCCGGGTGCCTGAGCAGGCGGGTGTAGAAGGTGGGCACCCCCATCAGCACCGTGGCCCGGGGCAACAGGTCGACGATCGCGTCGGCGTCGAACTTGGGCAAAAAGTACAGGGAGGCACCGGCCGTGAGAGCCATGTTCGCGGCGACGAAGAGTCCGTGGATGTGGAATATCGGCAGGGCGTGGATGAGCCGGTCGTCCGCGGTGAACTGCCAGGAGTCGAGCAGCGCACGGCAGTTGGAGGCGAGGTTGCCGTGGGTGAGTACGGCGCCCTTGGAGCGCCCGGTGGTGCCCGAGGTGTAGAGGATCGCGGCGGGGTCGTCGGCCGACGCCTCGTACGTCTCCGTGCGGCGGGCGGCGTCGCCGAGGAGGCTGCCGTCGCCGGAGACGCCCAGTGTCTCGATGACGAGGCCCTCTTGTGCACGCCGGGCGTGCTCCGCCTCGCGCTCCGGCGCGCACACCAGCACGCGCGGCTGGGCGTCGCCGAGGAAGTACTCCGTCTCGTTGCCGGTGTAGGCGGTGTTGAGGGGCAGGAAGACCCCGCCCACCTGCAGGGTCGCCAGATACAGCGCGATCGCCTCCGGCGACTTGTGCACCTGGGCCGCGACTCGGTCCCCCGGTGAGACGCCGTCGGCGACGAGGCGGGCCGCGACGCGCTGGACCGTCTCCGCGGTCTCGCGGTAGGTGATGCCCCGCCCGTCGGGCAGCTCGAAGAGCGCCTTGTCCGGCCGTTGTTCCGTCTGCTCGACGAAGGACCGGTGGATGGTGGTGAAGGGTGACATCAGGGTGTTCCTTTCTCGCTCCCCGGCTCCGTCGCGTGGGGCCGCGGGGGCTCGGTCTCCGGGAGGACGTCCTGCAACGGGCCGCCGACCGCGACCGTGCGGCGGCGGACGAATTCCTCGTGCTGACGCTCCAACCGGTCCGGTTCGTAGCGGTAGTTGACCATCGCGCCGTACGACTGTTCCCACGCCTCGGGGGAGGTGTTCGCCGGCCAGTTCAGCTCCCAGGCGGTGGCGCCGTTGCCGAGATGGAAACGGGCGACCGCGTCGACGGGGCGGCCGTCGTCGCGACGTTCGCGCGCGATGTACCGGGCGAGCACCGGCAGCAGCAGGGAGCGCATCCGTTCCAGGTCGGGCGGGGCGAGGGCGCAGGTGCCCGCTGACGTCTCCAACTCCGCGGCAAGTCGTTCGAGTTCCGGCTCGTGCGGGGCCTGCTCCAGCAGCCAGCGGCGGAACCCGGGGATCGGCGAGAGCGTGGCGAACTGGGTGAGGTGCGGGAGTTGCTCCCCCACCTGCTCGATGACCTGCTTGATGAGGAAGCTGCCGAAGGAGACGCCGGCGAGCCCGTCCAGCGCGTTGTTGATCGAGTACAGGGCCGCGGTGTCCGCGCTCGCGGGGTCGATCTCCGGGCCCGGGTCCAGCAACGGGGCGATGTGCCGGGGCAGTCCGCGTACCAGCGCGACCTCGACGAAGACCAGCGGCATGTCGCCGGTCGCCGGGTGGAAGAAGGCGAAGATGCGGCGGTCCGCCGGTTGCAGGCGGCGCCTGAGCTCCTCGTGGTCGGCCATCGGATGGACCCGCTCGTGCTGGAGCAGGTGCGTGTGGAGGTCGGGGGGCGAGTCGGGCGTGACCTCGGCCATGCGGAGGAAGCCGCGGTTGAACCACGAGGTGAGCAGGTGGAGGAAGTCGTGGTCGAGCGGGCGGAGTTCGGGGCGGTCGCGCATCAGCCGGCGCAGGTCGGCGCGCATGTCGACGAGTGCGGGCGTCGCACCGGGTGCGTGGTTCATGCGCCGGAGGAGCTGTTGGCGGGCGGGCTCGACGGCGTCGAAGAGGCGCACGAGTTCGGCCTCCCCGTGGGAGCCGGCCTGTCTGGCGGTCTCCCACCGGTGGAAGGCGGAGCGGACCTGGTCGGCGTCGACGTCGTAGGTGCGGGTGACGTGGGCGAAGAAGGCCCGCCGGCCGTCGTCGTCGAGCTCGCCGTAGGCGGCGAGGGCGCGCGCCGCCACCGCGCGCATCGACGCCTCGCCGACGTCGCTCATCAACACCTCGCAGGAGGCGATGAGTTGCTCCAGCGCGGAGTCCGGCTCGCCGGGCTCGGGTGCGCCGTCGCGCCGTCGTCCGAGAGCCTGGAACAGGTCGGCCAGCAGCCAACCGTCGTGCTGTTCCATGGACGGTCCTCTCCCTGTCCTCGACCGCACGGGTCTGTGCATACATCAGCGGTTGTGATGTATATAACTGCGGCACCGTAGAACACATGAGTCGGATCTTCTACCCCCGGGAGCCGGATAACCTGGGCGTTCGGAGGTGCACATGGCGCGAGTACCGGAAGCCGAACGTGTGCGGGACGCGCTCGAGAACGCCGTCATCAACGGCCGTTACCGTCCCGGTGAAAGGCTCGATCCCACCCTGCTGGAGCGGGAGTTCGGATGTTCCCGCACTCCGGTCCGGGAGGCGCTCCAGACCTTGCAGCGCTCCGGACTCGTCCAGATTCGTCCCAAGCAGGGCACCTACGTCACGGAGCTGAGCGTCTCCGAACTCGGGGAACGCTTCGAGGTGATGGCCGAGTTGGAGGGGATGGCGGCGCGGCTCTCCGCCCGACGCATCGCGCAGGAGGCCCTCGACGACCTCGCGCGCACGCTGCACGAGTGCGCCGAGCACGCGGCGGCCGGCGACGCGGACCGCTACTACTACGCCAACGCCCGGTTCCACGACGTCGTCTACGACTCCTGCGGCAACGAGTACCTGCGCCAGCAGACGCAGGCGCTCAAGCGAATACTCCAGCCTTACCGGCGGTTGCAGTTGCGCGTACCCGATCGGATGCGCCGCTCGCTCGGAGAGCACCGCGAGATCGCTGCGGCCATCACGGCAGGGGACGCGGAGGCTGCCGAGAACGCCGCTCGTGACCATGTGCTCGTCCAGGTCAAGGAGTTCAGCCAGCTCGTGCACACCTGGAAGCACCTCACCGAGCCGGCGGGGCGGGGGGAATGAGGAGCGTGTTCGCGCGGGGAGCCGTGGCGCCAGGGGGTGGGGTCGTCGGGTGGCTTTCTCGTTGCGCTTGGTCAGGGTGTCCTGTGCTGTGAGGGGTGCGGTACGACGGTTCGGGGAGCGCGTCTGCGGACTGGGGAGTCGTCGTTCAACGGGCGGGGTCGGTGAGTGTGTCGCTCGCCGCTTCGCCGGCGTGGTCGTGTGTTGGCTCAGCGGGCATGGTGGGTGCCGTGCTCTTCGTGTGCCCTGACGTATTCGGCGGGCTCGGGGTCGGCGGGGAACTGATTCGGTTGGCAGGCGGCTGTTGTCGTGTCAACGGTGCTGGGGACGGTGTGACGCTCACCGATTCGCCGGGCAGTCGGAGTGGTTGGCGACCGCGTCGGCTCGACGGCATGGTGTGAACGCCCTCTTCACGTGCCCTTTGCCCACCCGCGGACGTGGGGCTGACGCGGGAGTCGGCCGTTTGGCAGAAGTTCTTCGTTTGCCGACGGCCGCTCGTGCCCGGGGGCGAGGGGCGCGGACTGGGCGCCGGTCGGCGGGTTTCCGTCAACAGCGGGTGAGGATTGCGGTCCGCGGGGCCAGGGCTGGGTGGTGGGTGTGGTGGTGCTCACCGACTCGGTGGGCAATTGGGCTCGCCTGTTGGGCAGCGGGTATGTGGGGAAGTTCCTCGGCGTTGGTTTTTTGGGCATTGGACGTACGTAGGGCTACCGGGAAGCTGGCCCGTTCGGCGGGCGTTTTCCTTGAGCGTCAACGTTCGCTTGACTCGCCGCGTTGAGCACCGAAGAGCCGGCCGTCGCCGCGGCTTCGGCCGCCGGCTACCGCAGGCAGCGGGCGAGGGCCGCGGCTTCGCGGACCAAGAAGTGGGCGGCGAGTCCGGCCGCCTCCGCTGCGTCGAGGGACCGACGCAGGAGAGGGGCGTCGCGTGCCTGGACGCACAGGACCAGTGCGGACGGCAAGTACGCCTGGAGAGCGGCTGGTTCGCATGCGTGGCGAGCGTCGTCGAGCCATGACGCGAGGGCGTCCGGGGACGCGGGCGGTGGCGGACAGGGTGTCGACGTGCCGGTGCGCGGCTGCGGTGGGCGGGGGCGCTCCAGGAGGACGGCGGCAGCCAGGGCTGCTGCCAGCGTGGTGTGGTAGCAGGTGCCGAAGAGGTACGCGTCGGCACGGTCGTGCCGCAACTCCTGCCACCGGGAGTGCAGATGGACGGGGCTCGGCACTGCGCCGTCGGGGCGCTGAGCTGTGCGGAGGGTGTTCCACGCAAACCGAGAGGCGGCGGCCGGGTCGGGTGCCCCGCCGAGTACGGTCGCGCACAGAAGAAGCTCGGCGACGAGATCGAGGCTGCCGCGGGCGAGGTACACACCCAGCAGCGTGCGGACGCACTGGCGCAGTCGCGCCGGGTGGGGTTCCGCTGCGGGCGGGCCCGTCGTGGCGCCGAAGTCCGTTGTATAGAAGAGGACATGGGTGAGCGCGTACGTCTCGTCGTCACCGAGGTGGAGGACGTGCGGGCCCTGCGCTGCGAGGGTGTGCGCGTACAGCTCCGCCGGTGCAGGGAGGGACGGCGGGGCGGTGAAGCCGCCGCGGTCGAGGAAGTAGCGGAGCTCCAGGCGGTTGAGTGCGGGTTTGTACGGCAGGTGATGTCCGCCGGCGCCCGCCGTGACGAGCGACTGCGCCGCGGAGTGCAAGTCCGACAGGGGGCGACCGAGCGCGCCGAGGAGGCCCACGAGGTTGACGTGGTACGGCATCAGCGCGTCGGCGCGACGGAGACCGGCCGCGAAGTCGTCCTCGACGGCGACCTCTTCGGCCAGATCGAGCGCCCGACCGGCCAGCGTCTCTCCTCCGGGGAGAACACGGCTGCGCCGGAGGAGACGGACAAGACCGAGGAGTTCGAGGAGAGGCCCCGGCCGGAAGGGGCGAGCCGGCAGCAGCTCCTCCCACCGCTGTGGACGAAACCACTCCGCATACCGCTCCAACCAGCCCAGTGCCCCCGCCAGAACCTCGGCCGCGGCTTCCTGCTCCGTTCGCCGCGCCGAGAAGGAGCCCGCGTGATACGGGAGTTGCGGCCACGAGGCGCACGGTGGTGCCGTCACTTGCCGCTCCTCGCCCGCAACAGAAGGAGGACGCCGCAGAGGATCGCACCGAGCGCCGCGAGATCGGCCCACCACACGAGCAGGCCGTGCCCGCCGAGAAGAGTCTGCCGGGCGAGGTCGACGGCGTACGTCATCGGATTGAGGTGCATCACCGCCGCGAGCCAGACGGGTGCGTCCGCCGCGCTGAAGACCGAGCCCGAGAGGAACAGCATGGGAAACATGGCGAGTTGGACCGTCGCCTGGAGGGTCTGCATCCGTTTGATCACCGTGGCGAGGCAGAGGCCGATGACGCTGAAGACGGTCGCGGCGAGCGCGTAGCACCCCACCGCGGCGGCGTACCGCACCGGTGTCAGCTCCAGCCCCATCAGTGGCGCGAAGGCGAGCATCAGCGCGCTCTGCACCGTGACCATCCCTGCCCCGGCGACGACCTTGCCGAGCGGCAGGCAGATCCGTGGCACGGGCGCGACGAGGAGCTCCCTGAGCACGCCGAACTCCCGGTCCCAGGCATAGGTCTGGCCGGAGGCGACACCGATCGAGACGACCTGGATGGCGACGATGCCTGGGAAGACGTACGCGCTGAACGGCACGCCGCCGACGCTGCCGATCATGCCGTCGAAGCCGACCGCGTAGACGAGGACGAAGAAGAGGATCTGCACGCCCTGGCTGAGGAGCACCCCGGGGCGCTTGACCTGGCGCAGCAGGTCCCGGTGGGCGATCACGGCGACGGCCCGGAGGGAGACGGAGAGAACGGTCTCCTCGGCGGGCGCCGGTGCGGCGGTTGCGGTCATCGGGGGCTCGCACTCTCCTGTCCGGCAGCGGCGAGGTAGACGTCGTTGAGGGAGGGGTGGCGCACCGAGACGGTGAGCCCCGGGACGTCGAGGACGCGGACCACCTCGGCGATCCTCGTCTCCGGTTCCGCGCAGTGCACCGCGAGGCCGCCCGCCTCGCTGAGCGTGGAGAACCCGGCTGCGCGGAGCTGCTGTTCGGCGGTGCCGTGGTCGGCGGGGTCCGCGCAGGAGACGAGGATGCGGGAGGAGTCGAGGCCGTCCTTGAGCTCTTCGGGACTGCCGCGTCTCACGACGCTGCCCTGCTGGAGGATGACGATCTCGTCGGCGTACTCGGCCTCGTCCATGTAGTGCGTGGAGTAGAGCACGGTGACGCCGAGTTCGGTACGCAGCCTCAGCAGGTCCGTCCACACGGTGCTGCGGGCGCTGGGGTCGAGGCCGTTGGTGGGCTCGTCGAGGATGATCAGGCCGGGGCGGTGCAGCAGGGCGCGGGCGATCTCCAGCCGGCGGGAGAGGCCGCCCGAGAGCTGTTCGACCGGTTGGCGGCGGCGGTCCGCGAGATCGAAGAGACCGAGCAGGAGGGCGATCCTGGACCGGGCGTCGGAGCGCGTCATCCCGAAGAGGCGGGCGTGGAACCAGAGGTTGCGTTCGACCGAGAGTTCTTTGTCGAGCGTGCGCTCCTGGAAGACGAGGCCGAGCCGCCTCCGTGCGGCCATCGGCGCCGCGTCGACGTCGTGCCCGAAGATGCGGACCCGGCCCGCGTCGGGGCGGGAGGCTGTCGAGAGGACCCCGAGGAGACTGGACTTGCCCGCTCCGTTGGGCCCGAGGAGCGCGGTGATGCGCCCCGGCGGCGAATCGACGGAGACGCCGGCGACGGCCGTCACCTTCCCGTAGCGGACGACGAGGTCCACGACCTCGAACGCCGGTGCTGCCTCCACTGTTTCCTCCCTCTCGACGGTCGGAACGCCCGGCTCGGACACTGCTGCCCGTCCCCTCACGCCAGCCCCAGGCAGCGGTCCCAGGCGAGCGGGGACGTCTCCGGGGGAAGGAGAGCGAGCGCCACCCCTGCCGCGCCCTCCAGCAGCCCCGCCACGTTCAACGCGCGGTGCGGATCGGGGGATCGGGCCGCGGCCGGATAGCGCATGAGGTGCCGGAAGCCGAACGGGGCTGATTCGTCGGCGAGTTCGAGGACCCGGCGGCGTACGGGCTCGGCGTGGGCGGCGAGCTCCGCGCTGCCGGCTTCGTCCGCCACGCGCAGGACGATGCGGAGGAGACCCGCGTACCCGTGGCAGAGGGTCGGACCCTCGATCGCCCACCTCGACGGGTCGCGCCGCAGCGCCGTCTCCAACGCGGTGACCGCGGCACGGCACCACGGCTCCTCGCCGAGTGCGCAGCCGGCGCGGTGGAGCGCGGCGGCGACGCCCGGCGTGCCGTAGCACCAGGCGGTCCGGGTGAAGAGCGCCGAGGGGCGCTTCGAGCCGGATGCCGTCTCGTCCTCGCGGGGGACACGGGCCGGCCAGTAGGGGCCGGCGTCGTCGTGGAGCGTCCAGCCGATGAGCCACTCGGCGATGCGGCGCACGGCGTCGCGTGTGCCGGGAACCTCGCGCCCGGCGGTGCAGGACTCGGCGAGGACCGAGAGAGGGCCCGCAATGCCGTGTGCCATACCGAGGTTGAGGTCACCGCCCGGATAGGTCCTGCGGTCACGGTCGCTGACCTGGAGTTCGGCCGGAACCCACCAGCCGGGGAGCACGTCCGCGCCGACACGGACCGGCTCGGTGAGACGGACGAGGTGGCGCAGGGAGGCGTCGAGCGCCGACTCGACCTCCGGGCTCGTCTCCGCAGGGTCCGTCGCGGAGTCGAGGAGCAGCCGCGCCGTCCCCGAGAGGCCGTTGACGAGGTCGTAGGCGCCCCAGCCGACGCCGGGGGTGCGGGCGCGGGCGTCGAAGGCGCGCAGCCTCGTCGCCTGGTCGTCGGCGACCCAGCGGGCCAGCCGCGAACGCAGCGTGGCGTAATGGCCGTCGGGGCCTGCGCAGGTCTGGGCGGCGGCCAGCAACGAGGCAGGGCCGGAGAAGAGACCGTGACTCGGCGACGCCGCCATCGCACCGGCGGCGGCCTGGAGGTGGCGGTGTGCCACGGTGCGCCACCGCTCGTCGGTGCGGGCGAGCTCGCCGTAGAGGAGCGCGGTGCCGGGGAGTCCGTTGGCGAGGGTCGTCGGGCCCCACATGACGGCGTCGTAGATCGGGTCGCGGTTGTCGTCCCTGGAGGCCACGGCGGCGGTGTGCGCGGGGTCGGCGAGGCGCTCGGCGACGAGGGAGACCGCCTCCTCCGCGCTGACGGTGCAGGTCTGCTTCATGCGTGGTGCCTCCGCCGGTTGAGGTTGTCCTGGACGGCTCCGCGTGCGATGCCGAGCACTTTCGCCTCCTGCGCGCTGTCCCCGCCGAAGAGACGGTTGCAGGCCATGTGGAGGAGGCTGCCGACGACGCGGCCCCGCGGCGTCGACGACGCCTCGCGGACGCGCGCGGCGAGCCGCCGCACCGCCTCGTCGCGCGGCAGCAGGGCCTCGCGTATCCGCTGCCCCGTACCGTCGCCGGTGAGCGCGGGGAAGCCGGCGTACGGGTCGACCAGGCGTCGCCACCGTCCGGCGCCCGCCCGGTACTCCTGGGGAAGGTCCCGGCGCGAGCCCGTCATGGAGAGCCAGGCCGCAGCCGAGTCGTCCCCGAAGTCGCCCGCGAGGAGCGGGTCTTCGGGGCCCGGTGGGCCGAAGGCGTGGGCGAGGGAGGCGACGGAAACGGCGGCGAGGCTCTCCACGTCGTGGTCGTTCTCCGGCTCCTTGGCGAGGCGGAGCAGTTCCAGCGCCGCCTCGCTGTCGTACCGGAAGACCTGCTCGGCGAGGTGTTGTGCCGTGGGGCCTCCGTACCGTTCCGTCTCCGGGTCGTACTGCGCCAGCGTGTGGCTGCGGACGAGACCGGCGCGCTGCCACTCCCCGAGCAGGGCGCCGACGGCCGGTGCCACCCGCCCCCACAGGCGGTCGGCGGCTTCCGCGTGGAGGCGTACACGGAGGTGGTGCCCGGACGGGTCGGTGTAGCGGAGGAAGAACCAGCCGTCGGCTCCCTTCTCGCCGGCGAGGTTGACGAGCGCGGGCAGGTGGTCGCGGAGGAGCGCGTCCTGGCAGCGGGCCGGGCCGTGCAGTTTGAGGTAGATCCAGTTGCCGCCGAGCCCGTGCACGGTGCGCTCCGGCTGGTGGCGTCCCGCGTACCCGCGCCGCGGCGGGACGTCGGGGCGGCGGGTGAGCGGGACGACCAACTCCGTCGCGTGTCCGGCGAAGGGACTCTCCAGCCAACCCTCGTGCTCTCCCGGGACCTCCTGCGCGATCAGTTCCGGGTTGCGGCAGAGCTGGTCGCGGAGGAGCTCGCGGTGCCAGGCGTCGTCGAGATCGAGCGTGAGTCGCTGGTCGGCTGCGACGGCGAGGACGAGCCGCGGCACCTGCCACCACTCCCGCCACCGTGCGAGGGTCGCCTCCCAGCCCGCGCCCGACTCCTCGGCTGCCGCCCGCAGTTCGTCGAGCCGCCAGACGGCGCTGGCGAGGACGAACCGGCCGTGGCGGACGCGCGGCACGAAAGGCGCGTCCGCGAGCGGCCCCCAGTTCCACGGCTCCCACAGCCGCTGGCCCTCGAGTCCGATCTCCCACAGCAGCCGCACCGCGTTGGGCGCTTGGGCCGGCGCGCTGACCATGTTGCCCAGAACGGGGACGAGTTCGCGGCCGGTCGGCAGGTGGACCGCCGTCATCCGCTCCAAGGTCGCGCCGATACCGACCTCCTCGATCGGCAGCTCCTCGACGCCCACCGCGTCCGGCACGCCGACCGAGATCCGCCTGCCGGTGCCCGGGACCGTGTGCGCGAGGTTGGCGGCTCGACCACCGCGCGGCCGGAAGGCGAGGTCCACGGGGCCGGCGCCCGCCACGTGCGCGGGGACGTCCCGGTGGAGCGCGGAGAAGCGGGCCCGCCACTCCGTGTCGAGGTCCGCGAACCGTGCGAAAGTCGACCCGGCCCGGTGCGAGCCCGGCGAGGGAGAGAGGAAGACGCGGAACTCGCCCTCGCCGAGCGCGTCGGCGCCCGGTGCCGTCACCTGGACGGTGACCTCGCACGAGGCAGGCAGGTCGGCAGGGTCCGCCGAGCCGCGCACGAATTCCGCCAACTCCGCGTCGCTCAGGACCACTTCGCGGCGTCCGGCCCGTTGGGCGCGGGCGACGAGGCGGGCCATCGCACGGTCCCTGCCCACCGAGCGCGCGTCCTCGGGCGGCACCTCGGGGGCCTCGCTGTTCGGCCAGCCGTACCCGGCAGGGGCACCGAGGCCCGTCGCCTCGTCGAGGAGCTCCAGCACAGGGACGAGACGGTCGGCGCCGTAGACGTCGAGGAAGCGGCGGTGGTACTCGCGGAGGGCGAAGAGACCGAGCTTGGGGCGGGAGAGGCGCCACATCACCTCGGCGGCGCGCTCGACCTCGGAGCGGACGACGTGCGGGAGCCGCAGCTCGGTGTCGAGCCGCGTGTCGATGTGGAGCGGAGTGTCGTCCGGCTCCGCTGCGCGAGCGGTGTCGAGGAGGTGCCGGAGCCGCCCCGCGCCGGCGCCGACGGGGAGCGCGTCGTACGCGTGCCGCGCGTTGTCGAGTCGGTGCAGGGCCCGCCGCAGCTCCTCCGTCTCCCCCGACGTCCCGTCCCCACATGCCGCTCGGTCGAGGACGTCGAGCACGTGCCGGAGCGGGTCGCCGCCGTCGAGCGGCGGGCGGACCTCGGTGATCAGCAACTCCTCCCGGACCAGCGCGGCGAGGAGCGTACGCACGCGCTCCACCGCTACCTCGGGGAACGCTGCGGAGAGATCCCCGACGAGCTTTCCGTACGGCACGGGGCACCGCGCCTTCGCCACGGCCTCGGCGACGAGAGGTGTGCGCCGCACGGAGACCGTCGACCTGTCGGGCCCGTCGCCGCGCGGCGGGAGGCCGCGGGTGGACGGGTAGGCGAGCACGAGGCGGTCGCCTCGCACGCGGAGCCCCTGATGTGCCTGGACGTTGAGGGACGAGAGGACCGCTGCGTCGGCTTCCAGCCGGTTCCCCACTCTGGTGAGCCACTGCATGTCGACGTGGGTGCGCGTTCGGTGCGCCGGGCCGCGTTCCGCCTTCGCCGTCGAGTCGAACGTCCCGACCGCGACGCCCGCGAAGAGGCCGAACGGCGTCGGACGGGTGCGCCTGCGCACGTCGTACCTGAGCACGGCCAGCGACGCGCGGCGCAGGCGCGCGTCGGTGATCCCCTCCGCTCCGTGCTCGCGGACCCTGTCGACGAGCGAGGCGAGGCTGGGGGAGGCGAGGAGCAGCGCCTCGTGGAGCTCGGCGTCCTCCCCGGCGGACGCCAGCACCGCGGCGCACGCCTCCCGCTGGCGCGGTTCGCCCGCATGCCCGGTGGGCAGCCCGGGCGCCCGCGGGTTCAGTGGGGACCTGCACAGGAAGAGGTCGGCCGCCCTGAAAAGCGGCACGCCGTCCCTGCGGTGCGTGTCCGAGATGCTCGGCTCCCGCATGTCTCCCCCTGGTCGTCTGCTTCCGGTGCCCGGCCGCGGGCGGGTCGTGCCGGGGAGGGACGCGCGGTCCCTCCCCGGCACGGGTGTCAGCAGCAGTGGCTGCAGCCGGAGCCGCCGCCCTCACTGGTGCAGCCCGGGGTGCAGTAGGAGATGCTGGTGACGGCCGGGCCGGCCACCGACTTCTCCACACCGATCTCCAGGTCGAGGTCGAGCAGCCCCTCGTCGTTCCTCACGTCAGCGGGAGAGTTGATACCCACATCGGCCTCCTTCGTCGAGAACAGACAGGTGTGCACCGGATCGATCCGAGTTATACGCAAGCACGTCTGTGCCTCCCGACTCACCGGGTAGCTGGGGAAATGGCAGTGATGGCAGGTTCGTGGCAGGGGCGCACCCGAGGGGCGCGCGGCGGAGGCCGTGCCGCAACCTTCTTGGGGAATTGCGCAGACAACCGTGAACCGCGTCCGTCAGCAGCGCTACACACAAGATGTGTGTTCCGACGAGACTCTGCTGACCGCTGCCGCGCACGGCGACCAGTCGGCCCTGCGGGACCTGTACGAGAGACACGCTGCCGCCATGCTGCGCCTCATCCGCAGGCTCACTTCGGACCAGGGCGTAGCCGAGGAGATCCTCCAGGAGTCATGGCTGGCCGTCTGGCGCTCCGCTACGGGCTTCCGAGGCGAATCCTCCGTGCGCAGCTGGCTGTTGGGCGTCGCACGGCGGCAGGCACACAACCAGCTGCGCCGCTCCCGTCCCCGCTTCGCCGACCTCGCCGAGGCGTACGAGGTCCCCGACCCCGCCCCCGGCGTCGAGGAACAGGTCGTCGTCGCAGCCGAGCGCGACGCACTGCGCACGGCCGTCAGGGCCCTGCCGGAACACCTGCGCGAAGTCCTCGCGCTCGTGCTCGTCGAAGACCTGGCCTACCCGGAGGTGGCGGAGGTGCTGGAGATCCCCGTCGGTACCGTCAAAAGCCGCATGTCGCACGCCCGCAAGCGGCTCGGCAACATGCTCGCCGCCACGCGGCTGGAAGGAACGGCGCGACGATGAAGCAACCACCCCACCTGGAGGACGACGCCCTCGCAGCCCTCGCCACATCGACCGCGGACGAGGCGCGCCCCGCGCACCTCGCAGAATGCGCCGCCTGCCGCAGCCGCCTCGCCTGGTGGCAGGGCATCACCGACGCCGTCCGCACCGACGAAGCGGCGCGCACCGCAGCCGCGCCCTCCTTCGACGCCCTCGTCGCTCCGGCCCTCACCCCGCCGACCGCCCCGCAACCGCAGCCCGTCCTGTCGACGGCGCCCCACCGTCCGTCACCCGCGCGCACGCTCCGCCTCGCCGGACAACTCGTCCAGCGCCAGGCGAAGCTGCTCCCCCGAGCCTGGGCGCCGCTCAGCGCGGCCGGCCTCCTCGCCGCCGCTCTGCTCGCACCGCTCCTCGGCGACCCGAGCACGACGCTCCGCGCCTTCTCCGCCGCCGCGGTCCTCGTCCTCCTGCTCGGCGCCCTCCTCGTCAGCTCCCCCAGAACCGACCCAAGACACGAGCTGATGCACACCCTCCCGACCTCGCCGACGAGCGTCTTCCTCGCCCGCACCACAGCCGTGCTCACCCTCGACCTGCTGCTCGCGCTCGGCTGCTCCGCGCTCCTCGGCGACCTCGGCTGGTGGACGGCCGTCTCCGGCTGGCTCGGACAGGGCCTCCTCGCCTCCACCGCTGCCCTCGCCCTCTCCCTCCGGCTCGGCGCCGCCACCGGGGCCTCGGCCGGTGCGGCGATCTGGCTGCTGAGCGTCCTGACCGGACCCGACGGCCTCCTCACCAGCCCGCTCGCCGTCGTCCTCGACCCGCTCCTGACGACCTCCTGGTGGACGCTCGCCCTCTCCGCGCTCCTCCTCGCCTGGGCCGTGCGCCAGGTCCGCCGCTCTTCCGACACCCCCGCCGAACCCGCGTGAACCGCCCGCCGCCCAGCCGCTACGTACACGCACGTACCGCCTCCCGTGCCCGGCTCCCCCCGTTACCGGCAGGGGAGGCGGTACCTCCCACCAGACACCGACCACGCCGAGAGGGGGCCACAGACATGCGCACCGCATCCAACACCGCGTCGCCGCAGGCCTCTTGGGCCCAGGAAGCCCGTCGCTGCGGGAGAACCGCGCTCCTGCTGCCCGTGCTCGCCGCCGTCGCCGCGTTCGCCGCGTTCTCGGCGGGCCCACCGGAAGGGACCCTCCTCGGACGCCTCGTGCTCGAGTGCGCCCTGCCCGTCGCGACAGCACTCGCCTGCGCCACCGTGGTCGTACGCGAGCCCATGGCCGAGCTCCACATGACGCTGCCCACCGGCTACCCCCGTACCGTCACCCGCCGCCTGACCCTCGTCGGCGAAGCTTCGGCCGTCTCCGCGCTCCTCCTCGTCGCAGCCCTCCTGGCCACGGGGAGTTCCCCGGCGCCCGCCGCGACCCTCGTCGAACTCCTCGCCCACACCGTCCTGTTGAGCGGAACCGCCGTCTGGTCCGCCGTACGCTTCGGCTCGGGCGCTGCCGCCACCGGAACGGTCGCCGCCGTCGTCGTCGCCAAGGTCCTCCTCCTCGATCAGGCCGTCCCGCAGGCCACCGTCCAAGCGCCCTGGGCGCTTCTCGTAGGCGGCGCTCTCTTCCTGCTCGCCCTGCGCACCCTCGCCGACGCCGAGCGCTTCGCCCTGCGCCTGCAGGAGGTCTGATGAACGCGCTGCTGTGCACCGTGCGTTACGAGGCGCTCATGGCGGTACGACGCAAGGCGGTCCTCGGCACCGTCGTCCCGCTCACCGCGCTCAGCCTGCTCCTCGCCGTCACCTCGCCCGTCGTCACCGGCCACACCGACCCGACGGCCCGCGTCGGCGCCGTCGTGGTGCTGGTCAACACCTTCTGTGCCCTCGGTGTCGGCATCGCCCTCGCCGACCGGCTCCGCAGAGGCATGGAGACACGCGGCCTCGCCGACGTACTGGAGGCAACCCCCACCGCCGCCCTCTCGCGCAGCCTCGGCGCCTCGCTCGGGCCGCTGCTCACCGCGCTCACGCCCGTCGCCGTACCTCTCCTGCTCTACGGCGCCGTCGTCGCTGCTGCCGCCGCCTCGATCGTGCCGTTGGCCACCACGCTCACCGCTCTCGTCACCGCCGTACTCCCCGCTGCGCTCCTTGCCGCCTCGCTCGGCGGGCTGCTCGGCGCGCTGATGCCGGTAGCGGCCGCGCGCGGTGTCCTCGTCGCCGCGTGGCTGTGGGCCGTCCAGTTCCCGCCCGCGCTCTCGCCCGTCCCCACACCCACGGGCACCGTGTTCAGCCCGCTCGGCGGATACCCGCTCGTGGCCTGGGCCCACGCTCCGGAGGTCTGGGCACGCCGCGAGAGCACCGGCTTCGCACGCCCCGAAGTGACCGACGCGACAGCCCTGTTGAACCTGGCCCTCGTGGTGGCGCTCGCCCTCGCCTGCTACGCCCTCGGCCACCTCGCCACCCGACTGCGACGACACGGAGCGCCATGAACATCACCACCCGCCGACTCGCCAAGGTCTACCGCGGCGGCCACCGCGCGCTCGACGACGTCGGCCTCCACGTCGAAGGCGGCACCGTCGGGCTCCTCGGTGCCAACGGAGCGGGCAAGACCACACTCCTGCGCGTCCTCACCGGCATCCTGCGCCCGACCTCCGGCACCGTCGAGGTCGCCGGGCACGATCTCGCGACGGCCGCGGGCCGTACCGCGGTGAAACGCACACTCGGTTACCTTCCGCAGGAGCTCTCCCTCTACCCGGACCTGACGGCACGTGAGTTCCTCGACTACATCGGCGTCCTCAAGGGGCTCGACGACAAGCGCGAGCGTCGCAGACAGGTCGAGGAACACCTCGGTGACGTCGGCCTGGAGGACGCCGCGGAACGCCGCCTCTCCGGTTACTCCGGCGGCATGAAACGCAGAGTCGGCATCGCCCAGGCGCTCATGGGCGAGCCGACCGTACTCGTCGTCGACGAACCGACCACGGGCCTCGACCCGCACGAGCGCATGCGGTTCCGCAGGCTGCTCGCCGGACTCGGACGGGGGCGCACCGTGCTGCTCTCCACCCACATCCTCGACGACGTCGCACAGACTTGCCGCGAGGTCGCCGTACTCGACTCGGGGAAGCTCCTCTTCCACGACACCACGGCCGCGCTCGTCAGCCAGGCTGCCGGGCGCACTTGGGCCGTCACCGCGACAGAGGTCGGCGGCGGTCCGCCCCCGGAAGCAGACGTCGTCAGCGCGGCCACGACGTCAGCAGGTGCCGAGTACCGGATGGTTGCCGACGCCGCCCCGGCCGGCGGTCGACCAGCCGAACCCACTCTGGAGGACGGCTACGCCGCTCTCCTCCGCGACCACGCCCCCACCCGAGCTCACGCCACGGCAGGCCACAGCACGGCCCGGTCCACAGCAGAACCGCATCCACACGAGAGGAAGTAACCACGATGAGCCCCGCGGCCCCCCCACCCGCTGCAGCTCCGCGCGCCGAATCGCGCAGGCACACCAGGCGCCACGGCGCATTTCTCGGCGCGGCTCTCGCCGTGCTGGCGCTCGCCGGCACCGCCGGCTGCAAGGGCGAAGGGCGCGCCGACCCAGCCACCACCGATCCGGCACCGTTGCCGAGCCCCACGAGCACAAAACAGGAGATCGGCGAAGAGAACTTCGCCTACACCTGGCCGTTCACCGTCTCCCGTGGCACAGCCGAGTGCCGCAACGGTGACAAGGCCGTCTTCACCGTGCAGGGAGGCACGACCTATGCGCTCAACGACCGTGCGCGCCAAGCCGGTTACCCGGATGTCGCGCCCATCCGCGCATCGGGGAGCGGTGGCGGGGATATCAGCCTCGGCACCGTGTTGAGCCGCACCTTGAAGCTCTGCAACTCGTAGCGAAGGGGACGGCGCGGGCTCTCCGGGTCTCGCGCCGGCTCCCCAGCACGGTTTCATCCCACCGGTAGAGGCCGCGGGACAAACCCCAGGGAGAACCGTAAGCACAACGGGGGAGATCCAACTTGTTCGAGCAAGCGGGCCCCACGACGGGGCCCGGGCGTCAGGTCATCGCCCACCACGCACTCCGCGAGCTACTCGACTCGCCCCACACACCGCTCGGCAGACTCCGGGCCCAGCTGCCCCACATCCGTTTCGTCGCCTATCGGGACCTCGCCTCAGAGACGACAGTCCTCACCGCGCCGTTGCTGATGCCGTCGACGACCGAGTTCCAGAACGAGGAGTTGCGTGCCGTCCGTCTCAACCAGGCCACCGCTCTGATCGTCGCCGTCACGCATGATGTCTCCGGGCATCAGGCCTACCACGCCATACGTTCGGGCGCCGACCTCGTCTTCAACCTCGCCAATCCCAGCCGGGAGCAGCTCGACGCCGTCTGCGCACGGTGCATGAGCCACAGTTCCGCCGTGGTCGGTCTGAGTCAGCACAGCCGTTCTTCCTTCGTTGAAGCTGCAGGTGAGACGCGACCCGACGGCCATCCCGGTCCGTACGACGAGGAGTTGTTGAGACTGCTGGGCACTACGCTGACGGTCTCCGAGATCGCTCGGCGCTTCTACTGTTCCGAGCGCACCATGTACCGCCGCATCCGTCATCTCTACGACGCCTTCGGTGTCTCCCGCAGATCGGAGCTGATGGCGGCGGTCGCCAGGAACAACGGACGACCGAACGTCGTCGCCAGGCGCAATCTCTCGTCCAGCGACGCCAGTTGACGAGGTACTCGGCCGTGCCGGCCCCCGGGCGCTCGACTCCGGGGGCTCGTGCACGGCCGTCAGCGGATGCGTGCGTCCGCTGACTCCACAAGGCGGAAGAACCCCTGCTCGAGGTCCCCGTCCGGTGCGAGTCCGGCCAACGCTCCCTCGTACCGCGTACGGCCTTCGACGAGGACCTGGACCCGGTCGCATACCTGAGCAACCTCCGCGAGCTGGTGGCTGGCGAGGAGAATGGCCACGCCCTCGTCGGCGAGGGCCCGAATGATGCCGCGCATCTCCTTGATTCCTACGGGGTCCAGGCCGTTCGTCGGCTCGTCGAGGAGGAGAAGCCGAGGGCGGGCGAGAAGAGCCACGGCGATCCCGAGACGCCAGCGCATACCGAGCGAGTACGCTCCGACGCGCCTGCCGCCCACCCCGTCCATCTTCACCGTCTGCAGTGCGGGGGCGATCCATTCCTCAGGGACGCCGCGCAGCCGAGCGTGCACCTTCATCGTCTCGGCAGCCGTCAACGTGGGCCACAGACCGGGTACTTCGATGAGTGCTCCGACCTGCGCAAGGGACTCCCGGCCCACAGGACGGCCGAAGATATCGATCGTCCCCGACGTGGGCCGCTGAAGGCCCAGCATGGCTTTCATCAGGGTTGTCTTGCCGGCGCCGTTGGGGCCGAGGAGGCCGTAGACCTCCCCTGTCTCCACCGACAGATCGACACCGTCGAGGGCACGGTGCGAGCCGTAGTGCTTGTGGAGGCCACGGATGGTGAGCGCCGTACTCTCGGTCGGCGTCGAGGGCGCAGTGTCTGTCTGTTGTGCTCCGGGCATCTCAGATCTCCTTCCGGCTCATGTGGATTCGTCCGATGACGATCAGGACCGCCGTCAGCGCAGCCGCGAGCCCGAGTGCGAGGGGAATGGCTGACGGGTCTCTCACCGGGCTGTCTTCGGGAAGGGGCACGCCGTTCGGGCCGATGCCGGCGAGCGGCAGCACGACGCGCATCGGCCAGGCGAAGGGGACTGCGAACCAGAAGACCTTGTCGGAGACGAGCGCACCGCAGAGCAGCCCGGCCACACCGACCCCGATGCTCGGTCCCATGCCCCAGACGACCGCGCAGAGCACGGCGAGGGCCGTCATGGAGAGCCCGACCAGCCACGGCAGGTACACCGCGGGCAGGACCGTCCCCATCGCTTCGGGGAACGCACCGGCGAGGGCGGCGCCGAGCGCCAGCATGAGCAGCAGGACCGTCGAGGAGACGAAGCCGAGGACGCCGAGGGCTGCGACCTTGCCGACGAAGTAGCGGCCGCGCGGGACGCCGTAGGAGAGCAGCAGACGCCAGGCGTCCTGGTCGGCCCGGACGGAGAGGGCGGCGGCCAGGCCGGCAGTCATCGGGACGAGAACGCCCCAGAACTCCAGGGTCACGTTCTGGAAGACCTCGAACGTTCGCCCTGCCTTCGCCTCGGAGGAGCCGAGCGAGCCGAGGAACAGCGGCACCGTGATGATCACGGGGGCGAGGAGGTGGTACCAGAGGAGGAAGCCGCGGCGATGGCGGATGAGCTCCGTGCCGACGACCGTCACCAGCGACGGTGCGTCGCGACCGCGCGCGAGCGGCGGGGCCGACGTTTCGACTGTCATGCGATCTCCCAGAGGGACCGGTTCGGTGGACGGGGGGTACGTAGCGCTCCGGAGGATTGCGGTTCACGCCCGATGTGCGTGAAAGATCCGCTTCCCTGTGCGAGGCGTCGGCAGGACTGCCAGGCGACTGCCAAAAGGGCTGCCATCGCAGGACATGGGGGCAGCGGGGGTGCGAGCGTCAGAACGGCGTCGTTGGCCGAGTACAGGTCGGATGCCGTCGTGCCCACCTACCGGGAGGAATCCGTGAAGACGCTTCGCAGGGGAATCGCAGCAACCACCGTCGTACTCGCTCTCGGCGGCTTCGTCGCGCCCGCGGCGGCGGCCGCCGAGCAGGCAGCGGGCGCGCCGTCCAGCAGCGTGGCGGTGATGAGGACCTGGCACGCGACGGTGCAGTGCCAGATCGTCCGGATCAGCGACAACAACGCCATCAGGTACGAGCGGGCGGACGGGAGCGGCAACACCAAGGAGAAGGCGAAGAAGGCGGCCGAGCGCAACATCCACGTGCCCAAGGGGCACTACAAGCGGCACTGCGACGTCAAGCGGTACTGGTGAGCTGAGGGAGTTCGCCTCCCCGTTCGGCGTGAGGGGTCGGCCCGCGATGGCGGGCCGGCCCCTCACTGCGGCGGGTTGCCGTTGCGCGCTACGAGGAACGCGATGAGGCTCCGCCCGAGCGGCCAGGCACGGCATCACGCTGCACTGCTCGCTACCGCACCTCCTCAGCGGGAGTCGCTTCGCCAGGCGCTGCTTCGCCGATCGCCGTCGGGTGCCTCCAATCCGCCTCGCGCCGGCCCGTTCCACTTGACACCGCTTGGAAGGATTCCTCCCGGCCGCTGACGATTCACACGCTCCGGGCTCATCGACCGGTCCTTCCTTCGCCCGCCCTCGAACGAGCCCCGTTCCCCTGCTCCGCGGGTTGCGTTTCTTCACTCGACGGTCTGCGGCGCTGGAAGGTTCGTCCCGCGATACCCGCAGCACTGCCGTCTGCTGCGACTCGCAGAAGAGTCTGGCCAACGGGTTGCCCACGGGCGCGGTGCCTCCGGCCCGCAGGCGGGCCTCGCGATTCTGCCGCTGACGGTCTCCGCGGTGATGGCCCAGAGCTGGGCCCGTATCGAGCAGTCGACCGGAAGGGACGGCGCCGAGCCTCTGCCATCCGCCGAGGCGGATGGGCGCTCGCGGAAGCCGGCCTCCTGCCCCCGTCCGCTTCCCAGCGGGCGTGTGGTCCTGGCGCCGTCACAGGAGCCCCGCAAAGTGTTCCCTGAGCCGGAGGCCCGAGACGGCACCCACGAGGGAGGTGACCGGCTCCCCGTCCCGGAAGCCGATCAGTGTCGGCATGGCGAGCACCGAGTAGTCGGACTGCGTACGAGGGTTGGACTCCACGTCCATGGTCAGAACCTTCAAGGCTCCTGCTCGTTCAGCTGCGAGCCGGGTGAGCACCGGGAGCATCATCCGGCACGGAGGACACCACGAAGCGGTGAATTCGACGAGGACGGGGACGGGGGAATCGATCACTTCCTTCTCGAAGTCGGCGTCGGTGACGGCGAGCAGGTCGGCTGTGGCTGTCATCGCTTCTCCTTGTGGGGAACCGGGAGTCGGGGCGGCGGGGTCGCTTGCGCGGAACGGTCCGGTGAGGACGGGGAAAGAGGAAGGCCGGTGCCGGTCAACATGCAGGCAGGAACGTTGCCTTCCGGCTCGGACGGTGCTGGATGTTCCTCGGCACGGCGGAGACGGTCCTCGATCTCCTGGCGCACGGCATCCAACCGAGCGGTGAGTGAGTCGAGTTCGGCGAGCTTGCTCCGGTAGGCGTCGAGCGAGGCCGAGCAGGCGTCTCCCTCGGTGTGCCCGGCCTGCAGGCAGTCGAGAAACGGCTTCGTCTCCTCCAGGCCGAAGCCGACCTCCCGCAGCACGCGGATCTGGAGGAGTTGGAGCACCGCAACCGGGTCGTAGGTGCGGTGGCCCAGTGCGTCGCGGCGGGAAGTGAGGAGTCCTCGGGACTCGTAGTAGCGCAGGGCGCGCGGGGTGGTCTCGGCGAGGTGTGCCAGTTGTCCGATGCGCATCGGTCCTCCAGCGGGCGGGACGTAGTGAGGTCTTCGACGCTAGGGCTTGACGTCCACGTCAGGGCCAAAGCCTGTGGATAACTGGCGAGTTGTGGGTAAGCCGCTCACCTCGAGGGGTGGTCCATCGGCTCAGCTTGTGGATAACTGCCGTCGAGTCGCCGGGCCCTTCTAGGGTCGACGGCATGGAACCCAGAGCGACTGCTGCGGTGCTCTCGGTGAGCACACGAACCAAGGCGATCGAGCACGGCAAACCACCGGAAGGCCGCGGGACTTGCCTGCTCGCCCGGAGCCCCGGTGCGACGCGCACGCCGGCGCATGAGTACGGCGTCCCGTCCGCTCGCGCGGCCGGGCAATCCCCGATCCGGGTGGCCGGCCACGCCAGGGTGAATCGCACAGCTCGGCCGCCGCCCTCTGCCGCCTCGTCTTGGGACAGCCGAGGCCTTACTCGAGCCGATCGAACTTTCACTCGACGATCCACTCCCGTCGAGCCGTGACGCCACCCCTGGGAGCGTCGTTTTTCCGAGCATCCGTCCGAACGGGCAGCTTTTCAGGAGGAGTTGTGCGTACACGCCAAGTCGTTGTCGACTCTCATCTGCTATTCGAACGAGGCGAGCGGGTGCTGTTGGGCAGGCGCTCCCGGTACGCCGCTCGACAACCAGGGGTGTGGCAACTGCCCTCGAGCGTCGTCGTCGGATAGAGCGCACGCAGCAGTGCCGTGCGTCGAGCCGCAGAGGGCATCGGAGTCTCCGTGCAGGCGGAGGAGTTGGAGCTCGTCCACCTGCTGCATGTCGCAGGAACCGAGTCGGCGCACGGTCGCGTCGAGTGCGTTTTCCGCGTACATCACTGGAGCGGGGAACCCTCGCTGCGTCCCGGCGACGGTCGGCGAAACGGCACACCGTCGGAGGGGGACGGTGTGCCCTGTGCAGAACTCGCCTGGTGGCACAGGTTGTCGCTGCCCGGGCAGTTGACGTGGTCCGCCGGAGCAGCACTGGAGGGCATCGCCTCCGGTTGGAGCTACACGGACCTCGGATGGACGGCATGAGTGCCGCACTCGTGCCGGGGAGAGAAGCAGAGCACGTCCGGTCGTTGCCCGCGTCCGCGCTCTCGGTCGGAGAGGCAGCTTCGCGCCCGATCGGCCTCTCTGTCCTGCTGCAACGCGACGACGGCCGCGTGCTGCTCCTCCGGGCGGTCGACGGCATGGACGGCGGCGGTCGGTTGGCACCTTCGGCTGTCCGGGGAGCGAGGCGCGTCCGGCCCTCAGGGACGTGTCGCTCACCATCCCGGCGGGGAAGGCGGTGGTGCTCGCAGGTGAGAACGGCTCGGGGAAGACGACGCTGGTGAAGCTGCTCGCCGGTCTGTACACACCGCAGCCCGGGCGCATCCTCGGGGGCGGAGTGGACGGGCGGAGGCCGATCGCTCGTCGCTCGTCACCCAAGTCGCCACAGTCAACCAGGACTTCTACCGCTGGCCGTCCGCGGCAAGGGCCAACATCGCCCTGGGCCGTCCCGAGGCAGAACCGACCGAGCGGCGCCTCCGGCAGGCCGCGGTGCACGGCGGCGCGGCCTTGTCCATCTACGGGTTGCCCCCCGCGGGTGGACACGCTCCTCGTTCGAGGCTTCCGAGGCGGTCAACAGGTATCGGGAGGCGTGTGCCAGAAGATCGGAATCGCACGGGCTCGTTGTCGGGAGGCGCAGCTGCTCATCGTGGACGAGCCGACCGCGGCCCTCGACGCTCGCGCCGAGCTCCGCGTCTTCGACCAGATCCGCCGCCTCGTCGACCGAGGGCAGACCGTGGTTCTGATCGCCCGCAGGCTCGCCTCGTACGCATGGACGACCTGGTGTACGTCTTCGCCGAGGGAGGCATCTACCGACGGCTGTACGACCTCCGGGCCGCCCGGTTCGCGAGCCCGGCGGAGCAGCCAACGGCGGAGGCCGAGACGGTGACGGGCGACGCGACGATACTCACGCCGACGAACCGGATCTCGGCCAGGGCGACTCCCGGCGACAAGTGCCCTGCCGTCCCACGCCAGGACCCGGCCGGGAGAGGGAAGCGCTCACAACTGCGTCTGTTCCGGAGCGGGCACGCCATGATCCTGCCGCCCGAGCCCGGACAGCCGAGGCGCGTGCGGGCGCCGCGCGCCCGCACGCGGTGCCTCGTCGCGCTCACGTGTGCCCGTAAGGCGAGGGACTCCTCGAGCCTTCGGCGGCCTCCGTGCGTTTCTCAGCCGACAAAAGAGGGGTCATCAAATACCGGTGGTCACAAGGAAGTTGGAAGAACAGGCCGGCTACACGCCTTCGCGCGTCGCGGCCGACCAAGACGAAAACCCGTTCCGGCAAGCCAGATGTACAAGCCTCACTCAATGGAGTGAGCAATACGGAAGGACACCCCTGAGCCGGTGTCAGTGCTGCCTATGCTTGCGGGCCGCACATACCCGTATACCCGCGTATACGGCTCGGCCCCACCCAGTAGCCGGTGCGCTGTGCGCCCGGGCGTGCCCCACTCCAAGGTCCCTCATGGCATCCAAGGCATCCCCCGCCGACCGCGGGGGCCCGTTCCCGCTCAGCCCGCCGCCCGTCGTGCCCGGCGGCGCCGCGGGCGCCGTGCGCGTGGTGACCTCCGGGCGTCGGGTCCTCGCCGAATTCCTCGGTGAGATCGACCTGTTGGCGGTGGTCGACGCCGCTCCCAGGCTCGCCGACGCGCTCAGGACCGAGCGGCCTTACCTCACCGTCGATCTCCGCCCCGTCACGTTCATCGACGGCAGCGGCCTGACGCTCGTCGAGGAGCTCCACGCCCGGGTGACCCAGGAGCAGGGCGAGTACGTGCTCGTCTGCGACGACCCGAAGGTGCTGCGGCTGCTGGAGATCCTGGGCCTGCGTTCCCTCCTCGCGCCGGTTTCCGCCCCGAGGCTTCCGGAGGCCCGCCCACCGCACCCGTGAGACGGGAACCGGCGCCGCGGACGCAGGCCAGAAGGCGGCCCGGCACCGGATCGGGCCGGCATCGCGGAACGCAGCAGGCAGAGGCGGCAAACGCTGCGGGGCGGGACGGGCCTCAGACCCGTCCCGCCCCGCCGCAG